>NZ_JAFLRJ010000020.1 GCF_017315755.1 Streptomyces beijiangensis | reverse complement strand
GATCCGGCGGTTGGCCTCGGCGAGCGCCTCCGCGCCCATGCCAAGCCCGCGGTCCTCGATCTCCAGGACGTATCCGGTGCCTACGGGTTCGCCGCTGACCCTCACTTTGGTGTGGGGCGGGGAGAACTGGGCGGCGTTCTCCACGAGTTCGGCCAGCAGGTGGGTGAGGTCGGCGACGGTGGTTCCGGTGACGGCCGCCTCGGAGAGCTGGCGGACCTCGATGCGCGCGTAGTCCTCGACCTCGGAGACCGCTGCCCGTACGACGTTGGTGAGCGGGACCGGCTTGCGCCAGGCCCGGCCGGGTGCGGCGCCGGAGAGAATGATGAGGCTCTCGGCGTGACGGCGCATGCGGGTGGTGAGGTGGTCGAGGCGGAAGAGGTCGCCGAGTTCGCTCGGGTCCTCCGCGCGGCGCTCCATGCTGTCGAGCAGGGCGAGTTGGCGGTGGACGAGGACCTGGCTGCGGCGGGCCAGGTTCACGAAGATCTTGGAGATGCCGCCGGCGAGTTCGGCGCGTTCGGCGGCGGCGCCAAGCGCGGCACGGTGCACGGTGTCCAGAGCCTCGCCGACCTGGGCGATCTCGTCCCGGGCGGGTGGTCCTTGCGGGGCTTCGGCCTGGATGTCGATCGTTTCTCCGGAGCGCAGGCGCTCCATGGCGTGGGGCAGTTTGCCTCGGGCGATCCGCAGCGCGCTGTTGCGCAGGGTGAGAAGTTCGACGACGAGGCCGCGTCCGATGCGTACGGAGATGACCAGGGAGGCGGCGACCGCGGCCAGCCCGAGCAGGACGCCTGCCCCTGCGGGGGTGAGCACACCGCGGACGACGGGGTTGGGCCGGCTGCCCTTGTCCGTCGCGATGGCGCGCAGCCCGCTCTGCACGGCGGTGGAGGGCGCGTCCCACACGGAGGCCGGGGCAGCCTGGGCGGCGTCGCGGCCCGGGGTCGCGGCGAGGACCTTGTCCTCCACCGTACGCAGCCGGGTGTAGTCGGCGGCCGAGCTGAGGGACCGCCAGGCGGACCGGGAGGCGGCCGGGAGGTCGACGGCCGACGCACTCTGCTCACGGCGCGTCAGGACGGCATCGGTGAAAGCGCGCAGGCGGTCCCCTGCCAGGGAACGGCTGAGCTGGGCGGCGGAGAGCAGGGCGTCCTCCCTGGAGAGCGATTCGCCCGCCAAGGAGAGTTCGTACCGCACGCGTGCGCCGGAGCCGTCCTCGGCCCCCTGCACACCGGTGAGGGCGCCGGTGACGCCGTACGCGGTGGCGATGGCCGCGTTGTACTGCTCGTACGCCTTGTCCGCGTCCGTACGGCGGCCGAGGACCGCGGCGCGCAGGGCGTCCAGCCGGTGGGCACCCGTGACGAACGCGGCGAGACGGCCTGCGACCTCATCGGGCATGCCGCCCGCGTCGGCGACGGTGTGGCCGCCTCCGATGCTGAGCGCCGCCACGGCCGCGTCGGTACGTCCGGCCTGGCGGCGGAGTTCGGCCGCCGTGTCGGCGCCGGGAGCGGCCGCGCAGCGCAGCGCAGCGCGCCGTTCGGCCTGGAGCTGGACGGCGGCCGTGGTGACGGGCGTACGGATCTGGTCGTCTACGCGCTGCTGCCGGCTCAGCCGGACCACGTCCTGGGCGGTCGTGACGGTGGCGAGGCCCCAGAGCGCCAGCAGGGAGACGACGGGCACCATCAGGAGCGACACGATCTTCGCCCGTACGGTGCGCGGACGGAGCGTCAGACGGCCCTGGGCGGCAGGGACCGGTGCCGCCGGCTGCGGCAACGGTTCGCCGGACGGGTGCTCCTCGGCGGGCAGGCCCGCGTGCGCGCGCCGTCCGCGCGTCTGGGGCGCGGGCGGCTTCGGGGCTGTGCCGCCCTGGTTCTTGCGGGGTGTTCGCACCGGCTCTCCTCGCTTACGGAAACGGAACTGGCGGCCCGGGGCCCATGGGACGGCGGCTACGGCGCCGCGGATTCGGTGAGGCGTTCCGCGGCGGCGTAGGCCGCGCGCTCGCGTGCCGTGGGCGAGAGCGCGACGAAGGCGGAGGTGACGAAGAGGTACGACCCGAGGCCCACGGCGAGAGGGAAGATGAACTGCATCGCCGTTGCCCCCGGGAGCACATCTCGGGAGGGAGCCACCTGCACGCTCACGGCGAACATTCCGGTGTAGTGCATGCTGCTCACCGCCAGTCCCATGACCAGGGATGCGCCCGCGACCGCGATGGGGGCCTCGATGTTGAGAGCCGCCCAGAGTGCCGCCGTCGCGGCGATCACGGCGATGAGGACGGAGAGGCCCACGAGGAGCGGGTCGTAGTGCACCGTGCCGTGCAGGCGCAGGGCCGCCATGCCCAGGTAGTGCATGCTCGCCACGCCGAGTCCGGTCGTGAGCCCGCCCGTCAGCAGCGCTCTGACGCGGTCGTGGCCATAGCCGACGGCGAAGACCCCGGCTCCGACGACGAGCACCGCCACGAGCAGGCTGAGGAGGGTAAGCGGCACGTTGTAGTGGATGTCCGTGCCGCTGACGCCGAAGCCGAGCATCGCGACGAAGTGCATGGTCCAGATGCCGGTGCCGAGCGCTGTCGCCGCGGTGATCAGCCAGTTGCGGCGCGACCGGCCGCTCGTCTCCAGAGCCCGCAGGGTGCAGCGCAGGCCGAGGGCGGAGCCGATGGCGGCCATCACGTACGACAGCACGGGTGTCAGCCAGCCGAAGGCGGCGTGGTCAAGGTGTCCCATGGATCCGGGACGGTAGCCCCCTTGGGGGCGCGCAGTAGGGGCGCATTTCGAAAGCTGCCGGATTCTGACGAAGAGGTGTTCCAGGACGACCGTGTCCTGCTCGAACGTGCGCACAGTTCGACGCTCGATCGGGTGGGGGATCATGTCTGTATGGCCGATGACCACACGCACGTTCAGGAGTTCTTCGGTGCACGGGCGGCGGGCTGGGACGAACGCTTCCCCGATGACGGGCCCGCGTACGCCACCGCCGTGGGCGAGCTCGGGCTGCGCCCCGGTGACGCCGTGCTCGACGCGGGTTGCGGCACGGGTCGCGCTCTGCCGGCGCTGCGCGATGCCGTGGGCTCGGGGGGATCCGTACTCGGAATCGATCTGACACCCGCGATGCTCACCGCTGCGGTACGGGCGGGCCGTGACCGCAGCGGGCGGTTGCTGCTCGGCGATGTCACGCGGCTTCCGGTGCGGTCCCGGGCCCTGGATGCCGTGTTCGGGGCAGGGTTGATCTCCCACCTGCCCCAACCGGACGAGAATCTGCGCGAGTTGGCGAGAGTCGTGCGCCCCGGCGGTCTGCTCGCCCTGTTCCATCCCGTCGGCCGTGCCGCGCTGGCCGCCAGGCAGGGGCGCATGGTCACCCCTGAGGACCTGCGCGCCGAGTCGAATCTCCGTCCGCTGCTCGGCACTTCGGGCTGGCGGCTGGTCTCGTACGTCGACGAGGACAGCCGTTTCCTGGCTCTGGCGGTCCGTCAGAGCTGAGCGGCCACCGCGCGGGTGAAGGCCGCCGGGTTGTCGAACATGACGTTGTGGCCGGCGTCGGGGACGGTCTCCACGCGCACGCCGGATGCGACCAGCTCGTCGTGACCGGCGAGCGCGCCGGTGAGCGCACCCTGCAGAAAAGTGCGGTCCACGGTCAGGTCCATGAGCATGCGGCGCATGGTGGGCCGCGTTCCGCGCATGAGACCGATCGCCGCGCGGTGCAGGGCCAGCGGGTCGGCGAGCCGCATGGTCGCCGCCCAGTCGGGGCCGACGCGCAGCAGAACCTTCTCGAAGCCGCCGCCGTGGACGAACTTCTCCTCGGTGTACGAGGCGATGCCGCTGCTGCCCGCCTTCACCGGCGGGTCGGGGTCGAGGTTGGCTTCTGTGAGCACCAGTCGTGACACCAGGTCGGGGCGGTGGTGGGCCAGGGCGATGGCGACCGCCCCGCCCATGCTGTGCGCCACGATCTCGGCCCCCTCGGCGCCGGCCTCGTCCAGCGCGGCCGCGAGTGCGCGTGCGAGGTCTTCGAGGGTGTAGCCGAAGCCGGCCGGGCGGTCGCTGATGCCGTGGCCCGGCAGGTCGACGAAGAGCGTTCTGCGGCCCGCCAGATCCGGGTGGGCCGCGATGTGCGCGTGGTAGACGGTCGAGGCCGACCCAAGCCCGTGGACGTACACCCGCGCGGGACCGCTGCCCGGCGCCTCGGTCCATCGGATGACGCTGCCCTGCGCGTCGAAGCGTGCCTTGCGCATGCCGTTCCCCTTCTCCCGCGGTGTCCTGCCGGCCGACCGGACAATACCTCGGCACCGATGTATAGCGCTAGCGAGGTACAGCGCGAGTCCGGCAGAATGCGGGCATGCTCGAACTCGCCATCCTCGGATTCCTCTACGAAGCCCCGCTGCACGGCTACGAACTGCGCAAGCGCATCACCGCCCTCACCGGGCACGTCCGGCCCGTCGCCGAGAGCACGCTCTACCCGGCGATCAAGCGGCTGGAGAAGGCCGGCTGGCTGGCCCGCGAGACCCGGCCCGGGGCCGTCGCCGCGCCCCGCCACGTACTGCAGCTCACACCGGAGGGCCGGAGCGAACTGGAGCGGCGGCTCGCCGAGCCCGCCCGCGGTGAAATCACCGACGAGAACCGGTGGTTCACCCTGCTCGCCTTCCTGCGCCACCTGCCCGGCGCCGGGGCGCAGGCTGACGTGCTTCGGCGCCGTCTCGGCTTCCTGGAGGAGCCCGCCAGCTTCTTCTACGAGGGCGAGCGGCCGTTGCGCGCCGAGGAGTTGGACGACCCCTTCCGGCGCGGCATCCTCACGATCGCCAGGGCGACCAGCCGTGCGGAGATCACCTGGCTGCGGGCCACGCTCCGCGAACTCGGCGAGAACCGCTGAGTCTTCACAGCGACATCCCCTACCAGACGGCCGGCGTCCACGCCTACGGTGGACATGCCGACTTGGAAGACCGGCGTATCGCTCCACGCACGGGGGGACGGTGGTCCTGATGTTCATCAGCCGATGGAAGAAGCTCTTCGCACCGAGCAGAGACGAACTGCTCCCTGAGGGGCGCCGGGCAACCCGGCACCACAACATTTTCGAGGCCGCCGCGTCCTATGTGTCGGCGTGCGCGGAGGACGACGAGGACCGCATCGACGAGGCCGCCGGATGGGTCTCGCCCGAAGCCCTGTCCTTCGGGATCAGCGAGCTCGCCTGCCGCGCGGTGATCGCCCTGGCACGCGAGCGCGACGAGAGCCCGCAGACCGTGGCGCGCTCCCTTCTCGGCCTGCCGGCAGCCTGATGCCCTGGGGCCTCGACGCCCGGGTTACTCAGTGGTTAAGGTGCGCCGACGACTGATCACTTGAGGAGGCGGGCGTGGCCGGGACGGAAGAAGTCACCGACGAGTCGCTGTACGTGCTGACCGCACTGCTGCTGACCCCTGCACAGTTCCCCAGCGTGCTCGGGGACGACTTCCCTGCCGCCTGCGCCGCGCTCGGCATCGACCCGCACACCGACGGGTACGGCCTGGTGCTGGGCCAGGGCGAGGACGGTGCGCGCTGGACCGTGGTGGTCGACGACGTGTCGCTGGTCGCGGTCGCGATCGCCTCCTGGGACTGCGGGATCGACTACGACCTGTCGCCCGACGAGCGCACCGTCGTCGCCTCGCTCCCCGGCTGGCCGCTCGACGTCGCTGTCGCCGCGCCCGGCATTCCCGAGCCGCACGACCCCGACGAGGACTCACCGCTCACCCCGCCCGACACCGGGCAGTGGGGTCCGGCCCAGCGCCGGCTGGGCGCGGACGAGATCGCCCAGCAGTGGGCCGTATGGCGGGAACAGCTCGGCGGTGACGAGGCGTTCGCTCCGTCCGAGGTCACGCAGGAGAAGCCCACGGGCCCCGCGGCGCGGGTGATCGAGGAGCTGCGCGGCTATGTGGCGTCGCCGCCGCCGCCCGGGCGGGTGCGTTCGACGTACGCGCCGGACGGAGCCCGCACGGTACGGACCGACGGCCCCGGCTGGTCGATGGTGGCGCGCACCGACGACATCGCCTTCCTCCTTCTGGACGAGGCGCCGGGCGAGGTGGTGCCCCTGGGACGCGGCACGGAACTGCCCGCGCTGCTCAAGGCGCTGGAGGCGCTGGCCGTACGTCCGGCGTGAAGGTCCCGCGCGGGGCGACGGCAATTCTCCTGACGGCAGTTTCTCGCGACAGCTCCTGACGGCGGCTACGCAGCGGCCAGCAGGCCCGCTCGGAGCTTGCCCACGACGCGGCTGAGCAGCCGGGAGACGTGCATCTGCGAGCAGCCCAGCTGCTCGCCGATCTGCTGCTGGGTCCACTCCTCGACGAAGCGGAGATGGATGATCCTGCGCTCGCGTTCGTCGAGTTCTGCGATCAGCGGGGCCAGGGAGTGAAAGATGTCGATGAGCTCGTAGGAGTGGTCCTCGAAGCCGAGAAAGTCGGCGAGAGCGCTGTGGGATTCGTCGTCCGCTCCCGTCAGGGCGGCGTCCAGCGAGGCGGCGTTGTAGCCGTTTGACGCCACCCGCACCTGGGCGACTTCGGAGGGCTCCAGCTGCATCAGCTCCGCGAGCTCCACCGTGGAGGGCGAGCGCCCCAGCCGGGTACTCAGCTCTTCGGTGGCCTTCGACAGTTCCAGGCGCGCCTCTTGGAGACGGCGCGGGACGTGCACCGCCCAGCTGGTGTCGCGGAAGAACCGCCTGATCTCACCGGTGATGCAGGGGATGGCGAAGGTGGAGAACTCGACCTCGCGGGACAGGTCGAACCGGTCGATCGCCTTGATCAGGCCGATGGTGCCGACCTGAACTAGATCCTCCATCTCCTGCTGACCACGGCGCTTGAAGCGCGAGGCCGCGTACTGCACCAGGGAGAGGTTCATCTCGATCAGGCAGTTGCGCACGTACTGATACTCGCGCGTGCCCTCCTCGAGCCGGGTCAGGCGGTCGAAGAACTCTGTTCCGACCTCCCGCGCGCCCCGTGGAGCCACCGACGACGGTTCCGCGTACGCGCGCTCGGCGAGCTCATCCGCCGCCACGGTGATCATGATTCCGGCTCCTTGTCATCCACATGACTTCACTGCCGTTCGAAAGCGATTACCTCTCTTGCGAACGAGCCAAAATCTATCACGGCCAAAGCAGATATTGGTAGGCGGTGTGATTATGGTTTGTCTCGTAACGGAGATCGACACAGGCCCGGCAGAAGCGAACTGCCGGTCAGCACCACAGGAACCGGACCGGGTGGCCGCAGCAGGGCGACCACCACCCACCAGATCGACCCCGACAACGCGCGTGTGCCCGAACCCACACACCAGGAGCGCTGCTCGATGCCCGAACACGACGGCCGTCCCCACCCCGTCGCGGAGCAGTATCCGCACGCCGGCGGCTGGGTCATCGTCGCCCAGGGCGACCTCGACCCCGAATCCCTGCCCCCGCTGCGCCGCGCCATGGAGAAAGCGGCCGCAGCGCTACCGGTGCTCGTCCTGGACGTCCAAGCGGTGACCTTCGCGGACACCAGCGTTCTGGACCTGCTCCTGCAACTCCACCGGGCCACCACGCTGCGCATCGCCGCAGCCCCTCCCCATCTGCTGCGGCTCGTGGATATCACTGCTACCGACACCGCCCTCGACCTCTACCCCACGGTCGCCCACGCCTGCACGGCCACCACCCCAGGACAGCGCCGGGAATCGAACGCAACGGATCACCAACTGCCGACGGCGACCAGCTGAGGCCCGCTCCCCCACATGGCCCGGTCCACCACCGTGTGGGCCGGGCCCATGGCCGTGCCGGAAGCGTGATTGGAGCATGTGGCGCTGCGCCCATCTGTTCCCGTCCCTCTCCTCTCCTCACGCGTTCCGGAGGCCGTCCATGCGCCTGTCCAGAAGTGTTCCGTTGTCCGCCGCCCTGCTGCTGGGGCTGGCCGCCGCCGGTCCTGCTGACGCCCTGCCCACCCCGGCGGGCGGTCACTGTGTACGGCAGGAGCGGGTCGACGTCCCCGGCGCGGAGCGCCAGCAGGCCGCCTGTCTGGGCGACTTGACCACGGCGGCGCTGGCGGGGACCGCGTACACCGACTCGGCCGACCAGGCGGGGCTGGCCGCCAAAGGGACGAAGAACCCCTCAGGAGTGCCGGGTGTGCAGATCGACGGCTACTTTCCTGACACCTCGCACTTCAACACCACCCACGGCTGGAACCATGACGCCCAGTTCGTGATCCGCCTGCCCGACCGATGGAACGGCGGCCTCGTGGTGACCGGCGCACCCGGCACCCGCAAGCAGTACGCGACCGACGCCCTGATCTCGGACCAGGTGCTCGCACAGGGGTACGCCTATGCGGCCACGGACAAGGGGAACGCGACCCCGGACTTCTACACGGACGGCAGGCGGCCCGGCGACGCGGTGGCGGAGTGGAACCGGCGCACCACCGAGCTGACGCGCGCCGCGAAGAGGGTGCTGGGGCAGCGCTACGGACACGGTCCCCGGCGTACGTACATGACGGGAATCTCCAACGGCGGCTATCTGACGCGCTGGCAGCTGGAGAACCGTCCCGATCTGTACGACGGCGGGGTCGACTGGGAGGGCACCCTGTGGACCGCCGACGGGCCGAATCTGCTGACCTCGCTGCCCGTGACGGTGGCCCGGGCTCTCGGCACCGCGGACGACCAGGATCTTCTCGACGCCGGCTTCGCGCAGGGCTCGCAGTTCCTGTGGCCGTACCACCAGCAGGCGTACTGGGGGGTGACACAGAAGACGTTCCGCTCCGAGTTCGACCCGGCGTACGACCGCGACTGCCCGGGTGCGTCAGCCGGTTCGACGGTCACCGAGATCCTCGCGCCCTGTGCGTCGGACGCCGCGTACGACTACGCCTCACGGCCCGCGTCCGTACACCGGGCGGTCGCGCGCATCGCCCTGACCGGACGGATCGGGAGGCCGCTGATCACTCTGCACGGGACGCTCGACAGTCTGCTGCCGATCGCCACCGATTCCGATGTGTACGAGCGGATGGTGGCGGCGAAGGGGCGCGACCGGATGCACCGCTACTACACCGTGGAGGCCGGCACGCACACCGACGGGCTGTACGACACCTTTCCGGACAGGTTGCGCCCGGTGCTGCCCTGCTACCGCTCGGCCTTCACCGCACTCACCGCATGGGTGGAGGACGGCATCGCACCGCCCGGGGACCGTATGCTCGCGAAGCCCTCGGGCGGTGACGTCGTCAACTCCTGTGCGCTGAGCTGAACCCGGGCGTCACACGCGCTCCAGGGGGCGGTGCGGCTCGGCGGGGAGCTCGATCCTGATCGGGTCGCCGGGCCGGACCGTGCCGCCCGTCGTCACGATGCTCATGATTCCGGCCTTGCGGAAAACATTGCCCGTCTCGTCGCGGCCGACGACCTGCTTCAGCAACCCGTCCTGGAAGTTGTCTATCTGCAGGCACGGGTTGCGCAGCCCGGTGACCTCGACGACGGCCTCGTCACCCAGGTGCAGCAGCGTGCCGACCGGCAGGGAGAGCAGGTCGATGCCGCTGGTGGTGATGTTCTCGCCGAGCTGGCCCGCTCTGACCTCGAAGCCCTCGGCGAGGACTTCGGCGAAGAGCTCCTCATGGATGAAGTGCACCTGTCGCAAGTTCGCCTGCGTGGGGTCCTGCGCGACGCGGGAGCGGTGCTTGACGGTGACACCCGCGTGCACGTCGCCCTCCACACCGAGGCCGGACAGCAGAGTGATGCTGTCGCGGTTCGGCTTGGTGAAGGAGTACTCCCCATTGCTGCTTACCTTGGTGACCATCCCGCCCATCGCGCGGAACTCCCCTCATCAGTGCCAGTGATCCTCAGTGATCCTAATCCGGCACGGATGACAAGAGCCTGGTCAGCGGCCTATTTCCTTGCGCGAGATCCGGCGGAGCCGACGGCGCTGGCTGGGGTCGAGCATCAGATACGCGACGACCGGCACCCCGATCAGCACCAGCAGCGCCGGGAAGAATCCGATGACGGGAATCAGGATGAGGCCGGCGACCACACCCCCGGCGGCGATCACTGCGGTCCTTGACATCTACGACGCCTCCTTCGCGGCGACTGCCGCTCTCTGACAGTTGAACGCCTGTGCGCGTCCGACGGTTCCACTATCCGGCACGAAGCGGCTCTCCGACCTCGTGCATGTGCGTCAGCGCCTGCCGGTAGGAGTCGATGAGCCCGGTCTCGGTGTACGCGATCCCCAGGGAGCGGCAGTGTGCGCGCACCAGCGGCTGGGCAAGACGCAGATGAGGCCGGGGCATGCTGGGGAACAGGTGGTGCTCGATCTGGTAGTTGAGCCCGCCCAGGAACCAGTCGGTGAGCAGCCCTCCGCGCACATTGCGCGACGTGAGGACCTGGCGCTTGAGATGACCCCAGCGCTCCTCGCTCTCCGGGTCGGGCATCTCCATCCCCTTGTGGTTCGGCGCGAAGCTCATCCCGAGGTGCAGACCGAAAAGCGCGTGGTGGAGCAGTGCGAAGACGATCGCCGTGGGCACGGACATGGCCGTGAAGAGCAGGGTGAGGTATCCGCCGAGGTGGAGCAGGAGGAGGGCGCCTTCGACAGCACGCTCGCGGGCCGGCAGGCGCTTGCCCTCCTCCCTTGACAGCACAGTCTGGAATCCGGAGACCTTCAGAGCGATGCCCTCGAGCAGCAGCATGGGGAAGAAGAGCCGCGCCTGGTTCCGGGTGAGCCAGCGGGCGAAACCCTCGCGCTGGGCGGCCTGCTTCTGTGTCCAGACCATCGCACCGACCCCGACGTCGGGGTCCTTGTCGATGTGATTGGGGTTGGCGTGGTGCCGGTTGTGCTTCTCGTTCCACCAGGCGTAGCTCATACCGAGCA
This sequence comes from Streptomyces beijiangensis, assembly GCF_017315755.1. GTDB lineage: Bacteria > Actinomycetota > Actinomycetes > Streptomycetales > Streptomycetaceae > Streptomyces > Streptomyces beijiangensis. The sequence goes on along the minus strand of NZ_JAFLRJ010000020.1, from coordinate 24,828 downwards.
GCAGGTTGCTGTGGAGCAGGCCGACGGCTCGTGCTGTGCCGCGGTCGCCGCTGATCTGCGCATGGCCGGCGTCATGCCCGTAGAAGGCGGCACGGGCGGAGAACACCGACAGCGGAAGGGCGAGCAGCAGCACCCACCACGAACTGCCGACGAGGGCTATGCCGGTGACCACCGCGGCCAGTGCGAGGAGATTGGTGGTGATGCCGAGGGCGTACCAGCCCGTGCGGCGCTCCAGGAGTCCCTGCGACTTCACCGTCCTGAGGAGCGGCGCGAAATCGCTGCCGGCCCGTGGCTCCCGCTCGGGTTTCGTGAGCGTTGAGGCGGCCTGTGGCATAACGGTCTCCGGTCTGTTGGCCCATGCGCTGACCTCATTGAATGTACGGATCGTTGGACCCCGGCGACCATGGAGCCACCCCCCGGACATGGTGGGGGCTGCCCCAGGAGCCGATGGTGGAGCTGACTACACCCTCCGGCTTCGAAGTGATCCGGATCACGGCGGTTCGCCTCTCTTCCGGCGTTGTCCGTGCGGTACCCTCGGCGGCTCCGGCCCGCAGTAGTCAAGTTTGAGGAATGCGCTATCGCTGTGCACCGACTCCCCCTGGCAACGCCCTCCCAGATCACCGAACTCTCCTGCTGCTCCGCTGTCTTCCTGCCCGCGGATCCCTCCCGCACCGGACGGATCGCGTTCTGGCACCCCGACGGGACCGAGCCGCCGGACGGCCCCGGGACGGTCGAGGAGCTGACCGTCGTCGCCGACGGCGCGAGCCTTTGTTCCGTACGGGCGTTGCTCCTTCCCGTACGGGACGCGCTGCCCGTCCTCACCCGTGCGCGGGCGTCCGCGCAGGCCTCGGCGGCGACGGCCTTCTGGGGCACTGCCGCGGTGCTCGCGCTCCAACTCGCGGCCCGTGGGCGCCTGCTGCCCGGGCTCACCGCTACTGATCACGACGCCTGGCGGGCAGGGCCGCTCGCCGCTGAGGACCTGGAGCGGGTACGGGAGCTGGCCGCGGCCATGCCGCCCACCGCGCACGCCGTCCCGCTCGACGCCACCGGGAACGCCAGGGACTCCGGTGACTCCGGCGAATCCGGCGAATCCGGTGAATCCGGTGAATCCGGCGACAACGAGGACACCGCGAACGCACTCCTGCTGCCCGCCCCCGAAACGCTGTTGCGCGCCTTCCTCGATGCGGTCGCCGACGGCCTGCCGCGCACACCCGCGGCCGTGTTCGCCGCCGGGAGCCCCGCCTTCGCGGCCGCCGCCCCGCAACAGCTGCCCGGGCAGCGCGGCTGGGCGGCCGACGTCGCCGCGGGCCACGACGCGGGCGTACGGATCTCGTTGCGCATCGAGTTGCCGGGGCTCGACACCGCGGGCGAGACCGGCGCGGACGGCCCGGACGGCCCGGAGCCGGTCTTCCGTGCCGTACTGCAGATGCACAGCGTCAGCGATCCGTCCCTTGTCGCCGACGCCGCCGAGGTGTGGTCGGGGTCCACGGCCGGTTTCGGGCCGCGCCCGCAGATGGACGCGCTGCTCGCGCTGCGCCGGGCCGCCCGCGCCTGGCCCCCGCTCGCTCCCCTGCTGTCGGCCGCCGTACCCGACGCCCTCGAACTGGCCGACGAGGAGGCCGCCGAGCTGCTCGGCGAGGCGTCCCGAATGCTGGCCGCGACCGGGGTGCAGGTGCACTGGCCCAGGCAACTGGCGCGCACCTTCACGGCACATGCGGTCGTCGGTCCCCCCGACGAGGCGCCGGCCGAAGCAGCACCGAAGGCACCGGTAGACAGGACCGTTTCCGATCTGCCGTCCATGATGTCCACGGACGCGCTGCTGACCTTCGACTGGAGGTTCGCGCTGGGCGGGACGCAGCTCAGCAGGGCCGAGCTCGACCGGCTCGCTGAGTCGAGCAGACCGGTGGTGCGGCTGCGCGACCAGTGGGTGCTGATCGATCCGGTGGAGGCGCGCCGCGCCCGTGAGACACAGGACCGCAAGGTCACTCCCATCGATGCGCTGAGTGCCGTGCTGACCGGGTCGACGGAGGTCGACGGGCGACGCGTCGAGGTCCGGGCGACGGGCTGGCTGGCACAGTTGCGCGACCGGCTGGCCGATCCCGAGGGCGCGGGGCAGCGGCCCGTCGAGCAGCCTGCGGCGCTCGCCGCGACACTGCGCGCGTATCAGCTGCGCGGCCTGGCCTGGCTCGATCTGATGACCTCGCTCGGGCTCGGCGGCTGCCTCGCCGACGACATGGGCCTCGGCAAGACGATCACCCTGATCGCCCTGCATCTGCACCGGCAGACGGATGCCTCATCGGCCGGGCCGACGCTGGTGGTCTGTCCGACGTCCCTGATGGGCAACTGGCAGCGGGAGATCGAGAAGTTCGCACCGGGCACCGTGGTACGCCGCTTCCATGGGGCCTCGCGGTCCCTGGACGACCTGGCGGACGGGGAGTTCGTCCTCACCACGTACGGCACGATGCGGCTCGACACCGAGAAGCTGGCCGGCACGGAGTGGGGCCTGCTCGTCGCCGACGAGGCCCAGCACGTCAAGAACCCCTACTCGTCGACCGCCAAGCAGCTGCGCACGCTCCCCGCCCGTGCCCGCGTGGCGCTCACCGGCACGCCCGTCGAGAACAACCTCTCCGAGCTGTGGGCGATCCTCGACTGGACGACGCCAGGGCTCCTCGGCAGGCTCGGCACGTTCCGCAGCCGTTACGCCAAGGCCGTCGAGAGCGGCAATGACCCGGCCGCCGCCGAGCGCCTCGGCGCCCTCGTCCGCCCTTTCCTGCTGCGCCGGCACAAGTCGGATCCCGGGATCGCCCCCGAGCTGCCACCGAAGACCGAGACCGACCGGGCCGTCTCGCTCACCAAGGAACAGGCCGGTCTGTACGAGGCGGTGGTACGCGAGACCCTCGCGGAGATCGCGGGTGCGGACGGTTTCGCTCGCCGCGGTCTGGTGATCAAGCTGCTCACCGCGCTCAAGCAGATCTGCAACCACCCCGCGCAGTATCTGAAGGAGAAGAGGCCGCAGATCGCGGGCCGTTCGGGGAAGCTGGAACTGCTGGACGAGCTCCTCGACACGATCCTCGCCGAGGGTGCGAGTGTGCTGGTCTTCACCCAGTACGTGCAGATGGCGCGCCTCATCGAGGAGCACCTGGCGGCGCGCGGCGTGCCCACCCAGTTCCTGCACGGCGGCACTCCGGTCGCCCGCCGCGAGGAGATGGTGCAGCGCTTCCAGGACGGTGAAGTCCCGGTCTTCCTGCTGTCGTTGAAGGCGGCCGGGACCGGGCTCAACCTCACCCGCGCCGAACATGTCGTGCACTACGACCGCTGGTGGAATCCGGCCGTCGAGGCGCAGGCCACCGACCGTGCGTACCGCATCGGGCAGACCCGGCCCGTCCAGGTGCACCGGCTGATCGCCGAAGGGACCATCGAGGACCGGATCGCCACGATGCTGCTGCGCAAGCGGGAGCTGGCGGATTCCGTGCTCGGGTCGGGCGAGGCCGCCCTGACCGAACTGACCGACGCCGATCTGGCGGACCTGGTGGAGCTGCGAGGGAGTGCGCGATGAGTGATCACCGGGACGGAACGGATGGACTGGAGCGCACCATTGCCGCGCTGGCGCCCGTACACGGCCGCGGCTTCGCGCAGACGTGGTGGGGCCTGGCGTGGCTCACCGCGCTTGAGGAGACGGCGCTGGACGGTCAGCAGCTGAAGAAGGGCCGCAAGTTCGCACGCGAGGGCGCGGTCGGCGCGGTGTCGGTGCGGCCCGGGCGGATCACGGCTGTCGTGCAGGACCGCGACGGCACCGGGCGGCGCACCGACGTGCTGCTGCAGCGGCTGAGCGATGAGGAGTGGGACCGATTCCTCGGCATGGCGGTCGAGCAGTCCGGGCACATCGCGGCGCTACTCGACCGGGAGATGCCACCGCACCTGGTGGAGGACGCGTCGGCCGCCGGTGTCGAACTGCTGCCGGGCATAGGCGACTTGGAGCCAGAGTGTTCGTGCGAGGCGTGGGACCACTGCCCGCACACGGCGGCGCTCTGCTATCAGGTGGCGCGGCTCCTGGACCAGGATCCATATCTCCTGCTGCTGATGCGCGGGCGGGGCGAACGCGAGCTGCTGGACGAGCTGCAGGTCCGCAGTGTCGCGCTGGCGGCCCCTCAGGAGGCCGCTGCCGAGGGCGCCGGGGAACCGGCAGGCGTACCCGCGGACGAGGCCTTCGCCGCACGGGACATCCTGCCGCCACTGCCCGCGCCGCCGCCGGTGCCCGACGAGCCAGGGCAGCCGCTCTCGCTCGACACGGAGTCCGGTCCGGCGCCGGGGCTGGAGGCGGCGGCGCTGGAGTTCCTGGCGGCGGACGCCGCCCGGCGGGCCCGGCTGATGCTCCTTGAAGCCCTCGCTCCAGGCCATGAACAGCAGCCCGTGGAGTCGGAGTTGACGCCGGGTCAGGATGCGGTGCGGCTGGCCGCGGCCGGTGCGGATGCGCACATCTCCGCGCGGCTGGCCGCCGGTTCGGGGCGTGAGCGGGGCGAGCTGGCGCTCGCCGTGCGCGCCTGGGAGTGCGGCGGGGCCGCGGCTCTTTCCGTACTGGAAGAAGAGTGGACGCCCGGTCCTGAGAGCCTCGCGCGCGCCCGTACCCAGCTGGACCAGGCCTGGGAGGAGGATGCGCGGCCGTCGTTGCGGGCCGCCCGCAACCGGTGGACGGTGACGGGAGCCGACGCGCAGCTGCGGTACGGACAGGACGGGCGGTGGTGGCCGTACCGCAAGGAGCGCGGCCGCTGGACCCCGGCGGGGCCGGCCGACCAGGACCCGGCGGCGGCGCTGGCCGTACTGACCGTGCCGGCCGGCGAAGAGTGACGTACGGCGCCGTCGTCGACTGCCGCTGACGGCGCCTCCCGCTCCGCGCGGGAGGCGCCGTCCGTAGGTCGCCCGGTGTTCACCCGTCCGTCGTGCACCGTTGGGGTCGAGGGCCCAGCCTGGCCACTGTCCGTACTTTTGTGCCTCAGGAGGCCCCATGTCACCGCGTGCTCTCAGGCGTTCCCTCGCTGTGGGGCTGCCGCTCGCCCTGCTCGCGGCGGTCACCGCGTCCGGCACCGCAACCGGGGCGACGGGGCATTCGGCCCGGGTCACCGGCACGGCGGTGCTCGGCGACGTCCCGCTGGGCTCCTTCTCCAACGCGCTGCTTCCCGGGACCGTCGGCGACGACCGGGGTGTCAAGCTCGGCGGCATCGGCAGCGACATCTATCCGGCGGGCCGCGCGGGCGAGTTCTGGACGGTGAGCGACCGCGGCCCCAACGGACAGATCAAGATCGACGGCGCGAAGCGGCGCACGTTCCCGGTGCCCGGGTTCGATCCGGTGATCGTCCGGGTGCGTGCGCAGCACGGCACGCTGAAGGTGCTGCAGGCGATACCGCTGACCACGCGGTCGGGAGCCGCGGTGACCGGTCTGTCGAACCAGCAGGGCCGCGACGAGGCCCCGTACTCCTACGACGCCAGGTCCCCGCTCTCGTACAACCCGAACGGTCTCGACACCGAGGGCATCGTGCGGGCGAAGGACGGCACCTTCTGGCTGGTCGACGAGTACGGCCCCTCGCTGGTGCACGTATCGGCCCGTGGGCAGGTCCTCACCCGCTACGTCCCCAAGGGGCTGCATCTGACCGGCGCCGACTACCCCGTGGTCGAGTCGCTGCCCGCCATCCTGCTCCAGCGCAAGGTCAACCGCGGGTTCGAGGGGCTGGCGCAACTCCCCGGCGGCGATCTGGTGCTTGCGGTGCAGAGCCCGCTCTCGGTGCCCGACACGGCGGCCGGGGAGGATTCGCGCAATGTCCGGCTGCTGCGCTTCTCGCCGAAGCACCGGGCGGTCACCGCCGAGTACGCCTACCGCTTCGACGCGGTGGACGTGGTCGACCCGAGCGAGACCGACACCTCCGAGCTGAAGATCTCCTCGGTGGTGGCCGTCGGCCGCGACAGCCTTCTGGTGGAGGAGCGCACCGACAAGGCGGCCAGGCTGCAGCGTGTGACGCTGCCGCGCGGCAAGGGAATTCTGGGCAGCGCCTGGGACTCCGTGGCGACTTCGCCTTCGTACGAACAGCTGGCCGACCCCGCCGCATCGGGCGTGCCGGTGCTGCGCAAGCGCCTGGTCGTCGATCTCGGTACGGTCCCCGGCGTGCCCGGGAAGATCGAAGGTGTCGCCCTGGCCGGGCACCACACTCTCGCGCTCATCAATGACAACGACTTCGGGATGACGGACGGCGCCGGTGCCTTCGATGCACAGGGGCGGCTGGTGGACAGCGGTGTGAAGACGGTTCTGACCTACCTCCGGCTGCCCGAGGGGCACTAGAAGGAGGGCAGCAGGGTCTCCAGGCCCGACGGGAATTCGCTCGGAATGTCCGAGGGAAGCTCCGTCGGCAGTTTGGTGGGAAGTTCGGTCGGCAGTTCGGTGGGGATCTCCGTGGGGATGCTCAGCGAAGGTGTCGGGTTCGCCGGTGACGTACTGGCGCCGGGTGACTTCTTGCCCGAGGAGCCGCCTCCGCTGCTCATCACCACCACGATCACCACGACGATCACCACCGCGACGGCGGCCGCGATCGCCAGGAAGCGCCGGTTCGGACCGCCTCCGCCACGGTGTGGCGGAGGCGGTCCGAACCCCTGGCTCTGCGGGGGGCCGGGCGGCTGAGGGGGCATCGGCGGTGTGGCCATACCCTCCAGAGTCGCCCCGAAGCGGTCATCTCGCCATCCCTACGGGCAAGTTGGCCACTTCGCGCGGAAATCAGCCGCGGGCCGCGAGCAGGTGGTCCATCGCCAGCTGGTCCAGGTACTCGAAGGCCATGGAGCGCTCGGCGGCCTCCGTGACGTCGAAGTCCTCGAAGGCGCCGCGGTCGGCGAGGAGGGCGGCGAGCCCGTCGCCCGCGGTGGGCTGCGCGAGCTCGTCGAGGCGCGAGGCGCGCAGTGCGGCCTGGACCTCGGGGTCGGCGCGGAAGGCGGCCGTCCGCTCCTTGAGGATCAGGTAGTTGCGCATGCACCCGGAGGCCGAGGCCCAGACTCCGTCCATGCCCTCGGTGCGCGGCGGCTTGAAGTCGAAGTGGCGCGGGCCCTCGTAACCTGCGGTCTCCAGCAGGTCCACGAGCCAGAAGGCCGAACGCAGGTCGCCCGCGCCGAAGCGCAGGTCCTGGTCGTACTTGATGCCGGTCTGACCGTTGAGGTCGATGTGGAAGAGCTTGCCGGACCAGATCGCCTGGGCGATGGAGTGCGTGAAGTTCAGCCCGGCCATCTGCTCGTGGCCGACCTCCGGGTTCACGCCGTACAGCTCGGGACGCTCCAGGCGCTCGATGAACGCCAGCGCGTGGCCGACGGTGGGCAGCAAGATGTCGCCGCGCGGCTCGTTGGGCTTGGGCTCGATGGCGAAGCGGAGGTCGTAGCCCTGCTCGGTGACGTACTCGCCGAGCAGGTCGAAGGCCTCCTTCATCCGGTCCAGAGCCTGCCGGACGTCCTTGGCGCCGCCGGACTCCGCACCCTCGCGGCCGCCCCATGCCACATAGGTCTTGGCGCCGATCTCGGCGGCCAGATCGATGTTGCGGAGGGTCTTGCGCAGGGCGTAGCGGCGTACGTCCCGGTCGTTGGCGGTGAAGCCGCCGTCCTTGAAGACCGGGTGCGTGAAGAGGTTTGTGGTGGCCATCGGCACGATGAGGCCGGTGGCGTCCAGGGCCTGCCTGAAGCGCTTGATGTGGGATTCGCGCTCGGCCTCGCTGGACCCGAAGGGGATCAGGTCGTCATCGTGGAAGGTGACGCCGTACGCACCGAGCTCGGCCAGGCGCTGCACGGACTCGACCGGGTCCAGGGCGGGCCGGGTCGCGTCACCGAACGGGTCGCGTCCCTGCCATCCCACGGTCCACAGGCCGAAGGAGAACTTGTCCTCGGGGGTGGGCTGGTAGTTCATGTCGTACTCCCTATTGACTGGCCCGGGCTATTTCGTCATGGCCGTTAACAAATTAGTATCAGGACGCATCGTTGTGAAGTCGCGGAACGGAGTCAAGTGATGGCAGCACCCATGAGCCCGCTCGTCATCGGGGTGGACAGCTCGACCCAGTCCACCAAGGCACTGGTCGTCGACACGGAAACCGGTGAGGTCGTCGCGAGCGGCCAGGCGCCGCACACCGTGTCCGGCGGCGCGGGAGCGCGCGAGAGCGACCCCGAGCAGTGGTGGCAGGCGCTCACCGCCGCCCTGCACGCCTGCGGGGACGCGGCCTCGCGGGCATCGGCCATCGCGGTCGGCGGGCAGCAGCACGGCCTGGTCACCCTCGACGCCACCGGACGCCCGGTGCGCCCCGCGATGCTCTGGAACGACGTACGGTCGGCCCCGCAGAGCGAGCGCCTGATAGAGGAACTCGGCGGTCCCAAGGCCTGGGCCGAGCGCACCGGCAGCCTCCCCGGCCCGGCGATGACCGTCACCAAGTGGGCCTGGCTGCGGGAGAACGAGCCCGAGGCGGCACGCGCCACGGCCGCCGTGCGCCTGCCCCACGACTACCTCACCGAGCGGCTCACCGGCCGGGCGGTCACCGACCGGGGCGACGCCTCGGGCACGGGCTGGTGGTCGTCGGCGACCGAGGCGTACGACGAGGAGATCCTCGCCCTGGCCGGTCTCTCCCCCGCCATGCTCCCCGAGGTCCTGCGGCCCGACGAGGCGGCCGGCACCGTACACGACCTGCCCGGACTCCCCCTCCCGCCCGGCATGCTGGTCGCACCTGGCACCGGTGACAACGCGGCAGCGGCCCTCGGCCTCGGGCTGCGCCCGGGACAGCCGGTGCTCAGCCTCGGCACCTCGGGCACGGTGTACGCGGTGTCCGGGCACCGTCCCGTCGATCCCACGGGCACCGTGGCGGGTTTCGCGGACGCCCGCGGGGAGTGGCTGCCGCTCGCCTGCACCCTCAACTGCACCCTGGCCGTGGACCGTATCGCCACCCTGCTCGGCCTGGACCGCGAGGCTGTGGAGGCGGGCGGCAGCGCCACCGTCCTGCCCTTCCTCGGCGGCGAGCGCACGCCCCAACTCCCGCACGCCGCCGGTCTGTTCTACGGCCTTCGGCACGACACCACCGGCGGCCAGCTGCTCCAGGGCGCCTACGACGGAGCGGTCTTCGCCCTGCTCGCCGCTCTGGAACAGGTCCTCGACGCGGACGCCGATCCCACGGCTCCGCTGCTCCTGATCGGCGGCGGCGCACAGGGCACGGCCTGGCGCGAGACCGTACGACGTCTTTCGGGCCGTGCCGTACAGGTGCCCGCGGCCAAGGAGCTGGTGGCGCTCGGCGCGGCCGCACAGGCGGCGTCCCTGCTCACCGGTGAGGACCCGGCGGCGGTCGCCCGCCGCTGGGGCACGGCGCAGGGACCGCTGTACGCTCCCCTCCCGGTGGACGAATCCGCGCTGGCCAGGATCGGATCCACGCTCACCGAAGCCGATGCGCTGCTGCGCCAGGAGGTCCGACCATGAACGCCCCCCTTCCCAACACCCAGCAGGGCATGCGGCGGCGCAACCTCTCCCTGGTGATGCACGCGGTCGCCGGGCACGGTCCGCTCTCCCGGGCCGGCGTCGCGGGCCGTATCGGACTCACCCGGGCGGCCGTCTCCTCCCTGGTCGACGAACTGATCCGCGGCGGGCTGCTGGTGGAGCTCGGCCGCGAGCAGAGCGGCGCGGTCGGCCGCCCGGGCAGCGCGCTCTCGCTCAGCTGCCGGGGCCCGGTCGGCATCGGCGCGGAGATCGGCGTCGACCATCTCGCCGTCTGCGCCGTCGATCTGCACGGCAAGGTACGTGCCCGGGCCAGCGCGCAGGCCGACCACCGAGGCCGCCCGGCCGAGCCGGTCCTGAAAGAACTCGCCGAGCTGATCCGCCAGGTGACGGAGGCCGCACGCGCCGAGGGCCTGCGGCCCGCGGGGATCGCGGTCGCCGTCCCCGGTCTGGTGGCGCGCGACACCCAGACCGTGGTCCGCGCCCCCAACCTCGGCTGGGAGGACATCGATCTGGGCGACAGCCTGCCGTACGGAGTCCAGCTGAGCGTCGACAACGAGGCCAACCTCGGTGCGCTCGCCGAACTCTGGATCGGCGGCGACCCCGCGCCCCAGGACTTCGTGCATGTCTCCGCGGAGATCGGCATCGGCGCGGCGGTGGTGGTCGAGGGCAGGCTGCTGCGCGGAACCCACGGCTACGCGGGCGAGTTGGGGCACGTTCCGGTACGCCCCGAGGGCCCGGCCTGCGCCTGCGGCGGCCGTGGCTGCCTGGAGCAGTACGCCGGCGAGGAGGCCGTGCTGCGCGCCGCCGGCCTCACGGCGACCGGCCGCGGCGTGGACCTGCTCGCCGCGCGCGCGGCGGACGGCGACCGTACGGTACGGCGCGCCCTGAGCACGGCGGGCGCGGCGCTCGGTATCGCGCTCGCCGGGACGGTGAATCTGCTCGACCCGCAGGCGGTGATCCTCGGCGGCGCGCTCTCGCGCCTCGCCCCGTGGCTGCTGCCGTCCCTGGAGCGGGAGCTGACCCGGCGCACCGCCGAGCCCGCCCGCCCCACTCTCACCGTCTCGCGTCTCGGCTCGGAGGGCCCGCTGCTCGGCGCGGCACACTCGGTGGTGCGAGCGGTACTGGACGACCCGTCCTCGTACGCGGCCTGACCGTACGCACCGGCCTCTTCCGCCCCTCGTACACCGGCCCGTACCGTATGACCCGCGAGACTCTTGCCGGTCGCCGGTCCGGATCCACGGACGCAAGGAGTCGAAAGATGTCGGGGGAAAAGAATCCAGGGCTGCGCCGCGACGCCGTCGGGCTGCGCGAGGTCCTCTTCCAGAGCATCACGGCGATGGCGCCCGCGGCTGCCGTCGCCGCTTCCATACCCTCGGGCGCCGCATTCGCGGGCGGCAGTCTGCCGCTCGCCGTGCTGGTGGCGCTCGTCGCCTGCCTCTTCACCGCATCCTGCATCGCCGAACTGGCACGGCATCTGCCGGCCGCGGGCTCGGTGGCCACGTACTCCTCCCAGGGAATCCATCCGGCCGTCGGCTTCCTCGTCGGCTGGGGCTATGTCTTCGTCGAGGCGCTGGTTCCCGCACTGCTCCTGCTCCAGCTGGGATTCACCACCGCGCCGACCCTGCACCGGCAGTGGTCCTCGTACCCGGCGGACCTGTGGTGGCCGTGGGCCGTCGCGGGCGCCGTGATCATCGCGCTGGCGGGCTTCTTCGGCGTACGGGCCTCCGCCCGCTTCGGCACCGTGCTCGGCCTCTTCGAGGTGGCGGTGTTCCTGGCTTTCGCGGTGATGCTGATCGCGAAGGCGGGCGACGCCAACACCCTCTCGGTGTTCGGCACTTCGCACACCGCCGAAGGCCATACGGGCATCAGCGGCGTCTTCGCGGGCTCCGTCTACACCGTCCTCGCCTTCGCCGGGTTCGAGGCCGCGGCCCCGCTCGCCGAGGAGGCCAAGGATCCGCGGCGCACCATGCGGCGGGCCGTGCTGGGTGCCGCGCTGTCGATCGGGCTGTTCTACGTCCTGACGACGTACGCCATGTCCGTGTACTTCGGGCCCGACAAGTTCGCCGGCTTCGGGGTCTCGGGCGACGCCTCCTGGGAAGGGGTGGCGCGCGCCTCGTTCGGACTGTTCTGGGTGCTGGTCTTCCTCGCCGTCGTCAACTCGACCATCGCCAACGCCAATGCCTGCTCGAACGTCTCCACCCGTACGGCCTTCGCGCTGGGCCGCGCCGGAGTCTTCCCGCGCCCCTTCACGCGCATCCATCCGCGCCACCGCTCCCCCGTCGTGGGCGTCGCCGTGCAGTTCGTCGTCGCGCTGGCGGCGGTGCTCGGCCTCGGTTTCGCCTACGACCCGGTGACGGCCTTCTATCTGCTGGCCACCGTCATCGTGACCGTGGTCATCGGGGTGTACATCGTCGTGAACCTCGCCTGCGCCGGGTACTTCCTGCGGCGCAGGCGCGAGGCGTTCAACCCGGTGCTGCACCTGCTCTTCCCGCTGCTCGGCATCGTCGCCTTCGTCCCCGCGCTGCTGACGGCCGCCGGGATCCCCGCCTTCGACTTCGTCACCGAGCTCACGCCCCCGGTCTCGTACGCGGGTCCCGTGGTCGGCGCCTGGATGCTGATCGGCGTGCTGGTCCTGGCCGTACTGGTGCGCCGTCATCCCGGGCGGCTGGCGGAGACCGGCCGGATCCACCTGGACGATCCGCAGGACACCCCCGACCCGCTCCCCCGGCCGTAGGCCCGTACCGTCCGTACCACCACAGGAGAGGCTCCATGCCACGCGAAAGATCAGGACCCAGCCGCAGACGGCTGCTCCAGGGAGCCGCCCTCACCGCGGCCGCCGGCTTCCTGCTGCCCGCCACCCACGCGGAGGCGGGCGCGACGGCCGACACCGACTACCCGCTCGCGCACTGGACGCCGGGCTCGACCGCCAACTACACGGCGTCCACCCGGCCTTCGGCGTACACGATCGACCGGGTGATCATCCATGTCACCCAGGAGACCTTCAGCAACACCATCGCCATCTTCCAGAACCCGGCGAAGCAGGTCACCGCGCACTATGTGGTGCGCTCCGCCGACGGGTACGTCGCCCAGTGCGTCCGGGAGCGCGACATCGCCTGGCACGCCGGGAACTGGGGGTACAACACCCGCAGCATCGGCATCGAGCACGAGGGCTGGGTCGACCAGCCCTCGTACTTCACCAACGCCATGTACGAGAAATCGGCGGCGCTCACCGCCTCCGTCTGCGACCGGTACGGGATCCCCAAGGACCGCGAGCACATCCTGGGCCACTACCAGGTACCGGGGACCGACCACACCGATCCCGGCCCCGAGTGGGACTGGGTGCGTTACATCCGGCTGGTCAACTTCGCCTGAGACCAGGCCCGTTCAGTACGAGGGGTACTGGCCCGGCGGGACGTCCGAGACCGTGGCGTTCCCGCCGGGCCCCGGTTTAAGGGTCAGGGTCCAGGTGCTGTACACGATCTGGGTGGAGGTGGTGGTCGTCTCGAACTTCGACGTCCGGTCGAACTTCTGGAAGCTGCAGTTCCGGGAGAACTTCTTCGCTCCCTGGTCCCAGTCCTCGCCCGACGCGTAGTAGATGGTGTAGGTGCCGTCGTCGATGTGCCTGACCTTGACGGTGGAGTGCTTGCGCGCATAAACGGTGAACGTGACCTTCTTGCCCCGGGCCACCGTCAGCGTCGTATCGCTGCCGCCCGAGTTGACGACGGTGAGGACGCCGCGCCCGCTGCGGTCCCCGTCCCGCAGGAAGGTGCCGTTGCCCAGGCTGCGGTGCTGCTGCCTGGGCATCCTCGGCAGGACCAGCCCGACCTTGTAGCCGCGGGCGGTGAGGGTCGCGCCCGCCGTACGCAGGGCGGCGAAGCTCTTCTCGGTGCCGACCTGCGCGACGGCCGCCCGCGGGGTGCACAGACCGCTGGAGGCGGGCTTGGCCAGGGCGGTACTCGTGGCCAGCAGGTCCGTGTGGAGATCGTCCATGGCGCGGGCGAGTGCCGCGTGCTCGGACCGCACCGGTTCCGGGGTGCGTACACCGTCGAGCCGCCTGCCCGCACCTCCCGTCGCGTCCGACGCATGGCGGAGCGCCTTCTGCACCGCGACACCGGACCGCGCCCGGGCAAGCTCCGCCAGGGCGTTGTCGACGGGAGCGGTCGCGCCACTCAGGGATGTCCCGTACTCGGCCGCGGTGACCGGCGCCGACGTGGCCGCGGACGGCGTGGGACCCGCACCCCGGCTGTCGCCCTCGACGTGGCTGTCACTGCAGCCGCAGAGCGTCAGCGCGGAGCCGGCTAAGAGGACGACCGCCCCTCCCCAGACCCTTTTCGCCCCATGCGCAGCACTAAGCGCTTTTCGTTGCATGACATCCCCCGTTGTCTCGCGTCGTGCCTTTCGTGTCGAGAATCCAAGAGAGAGCACGAAGCCGTCAATGGGGGCTGTCGTGACGCTTGTCGTGTGAGCTGCGGAGGACAACGATGAGGAACATCCAAGCGCCGTCCAACGGCGGGCGGCGCCTTCAGGGAGGCCCCAGAGATGACCCGTTACGCTGCGCCCGGCACCGACGGCGCGATCGTCTCGTACCAGTCCCGCTACGACCACTGGATCGGCGGAGAGTACGTCCCCCCGGCCCGCGGTCAGTACTTCGACAACCCCAGCCCCATCAACGGCCGCCCCTTCACCGAGATCGCCCGAGGCACCGCCGAGGACGTCGAGACCGCTCTCGATGCCGCACACGCTGCCGCGCCCGGCTGGGGCCGTACGGCCGCGGGCGACCGTGCGGTGATCCTCAACAAGATCGCCGACCGTATGGAGGAGCACCTCGAAGAGCTCGCGGTCGCGGAGTGCTGGGAGAACGGCAAGCCGATACGCGAGTGCCTGGCCGCCGACATCCCCCTCGCCATCGACCACTTCCGCTACTTCGCGGGCGCCCTGCGCTCCCAGGAAGGGACGCTCAGCGAGGTCGACGACGACACCGTCGCGTACCACTTCCACGAGCCGCTCGGCGTCGTCGGACAGATCATCCCGTGGAACTTCCCGATCCTCATGGCCGTCTGGAAGCTGGCACCGGCACTGGCGGCGGGCAACGCGGTGGTGCTGAAGCCGGCCGAGCAGACACCGGCCTCGATCCACGTCCTGATGGGCCTGATCGCGGATCTGCTGCCGCCGGGCGTCGTCAACATCGTCAACGGTTTCGGCGTCGAGGCAGGCAAGCCCCTCGCCTCCAGCGCACGCGTCGCGAAGATCGCCTTCACGGGCGAGACCACCACGGGGCGGCTGATCATGCAGTACGCCTCGGAGAACATCAAGCCCGTCACCCTCGAACTCGGCGGCAAGTCCCCGAACATCTTCTTCGACGACGTCTGGTCGGCCGACGACGACTTCCGCGACAAGGCCCTCGAAGGCTTCACCATGTTCGCGCTCAACCAGGGCGAGGTCTGTACGTGTCCCTCGCGCGCCCTGATCCAGCGCGGGCACTACGGCGAATTCCTCGAAGCGGGCATCGCGCGCACCGAGGCGATCACTCCCGGGCACCCCCTGGACACCGGCACGATGATCGGCGCCCAGGCCTCCAACGACCAGCTCCAGAAGATCCTCGCGTATCTCGACATCGGCCAGCAGGAGGGCGCGAAGATCCTGACAGGCGGTCAGCGCATCGAGTACGACGGCGAGTTGGCGGGCGGCTACTACGTCCAGCCCACGATCTTCGAGGGCGACAACAGCATGCGGGTCTTCCAGGAGGAGATCTTCGGCCCGGTCGTCGCCGTCACCTCGTTCAGCGACTTCGACGACGCGATCAGGACAGCGAACGACACGCTCTATGGGCTGGGCGCGGGTGTGTGGACGCGGGACATGAACACCGCTTACCGGGCGGGCCGGGCGATCCAGGCCGGCCGTGTCTGGACGAACTGCTACCACGCGTATCCCGCGCACGCGGCGTTCGGCGGGTACAAGCAGTCGGGGATCGGCCGCGAGAACCACAAGATGATGCTCGACCACTACCAGCAGACGAAGAACATTTTGGTTTCATACAGCCCGAAGAAACTTGGGTTCTTCTAGAGACTGAAGCCGGGTTGTCTGGAGGCTCTTCGCTCTCCAGACAACCCGGACAGCGCCCATCGTGTGCAGTCACTTGAGTCTCTCGTGCTACCGGCTGGGCGCTGGCCGAGCTCGTACGCCGCTTTATGTACGCCTACGGCTCCTTGTTGCGGCCGGTGATGTGCACCGTGGCACCACGCGCCTGGAGCAGGCGGGCCGTTGCGAGCCCGATACCGGACGTTCCCCCGACCACGAGGGCAGTGCGCCGGGACATGACATCTCCTTATTTCGAACCGCCGCGTCTCGCATTGAGCTAGCCTTCATGGTCATGGACAAGCAACCCCCCTCGGAGTCACGCCCGGGACGCAAGCGCAGCGAGGAAAGCCGGCGGGCGATCCTGGTCGCGGCGTTCGAACTGGTCGGCGAAGTCGGCTACGCGGGCCTGACGATCGAGGGAATCGCCAACCGCGCCGGATGCGGCAAGCAGACGATCTACCGCTGGTGGCCCTCCAGGGCGCACGTTCTCCTCGAGGCGCTCGCCGTGAAGGCGGATCTGTACGTCACGAACGCCGACCACGGCTCCTACGGCGACGACCTGCGGGCCTTCCTGGAGGACACGTTCCGGCTCGGCCGTCAGCAGCGCGTCGTCGACATCCTGCGCGCCCTGATGGCGGAGGCCCAGATCAACGAGGAGTTCGGCCAGCTCTTCCGCAGCGCCTTTCTGCAGCGCCGGCGCGACGCGCTCCAGGCCGTCCTCGACCGGGCCCTGGCGCGGGGGGACCTGCCGCCCCGTCCTGCCGCGTCCACCGTTCTGGACATCGTGTTCGGCACCTTGTGGTACAGGCTCCTGGCCACGCGCCGGCCCGTGGGCAACGACCTCGTCGAGGAGCTCACCGCCACCCTCGCACAGGCCGCATAACCCCCGATCAACACAGCGATCGACCTGGGAGACCAGCAATGAACCTTTCCCGCGCCATCCTCATCACCGGGGCCACCGACGGCCTCGGCCTGGCCCTGGCCGAACGCCTGGCAGTCGACGGCGCCGACCTGATCCTGCACGGCCGCAACCAGGCCAAACTCGCCCGCATCGCGGACCAGTTCGCGGCCCGCGGCGCATCCAGGCCCCGAACCGTGACCGCGGATCTCGCCGACCTCGACCAGGTCCGCCGCATGGCCGCTGAGATTCGCGCATCGGTGAGCCGACTCGACGTCCTGGTGAACAACGCCGGCATCGGCGGCGGGCAACCGGACGGCCGCACCCGCCGCACCAGCGCCGACGGCCATGAGCTGCGCTTCGCCGTCAACTACCTCGCCGGCTTCCTGCTCACGCTCGAACTCCTGCCGCTGCTGCGCGCGTCAGCGCCGGCCCGCATCGTCAACGTCGCCTCCATCGGCCAGCACCCGCTCGACTTCGAAAATCTGATGCTGGAACACGACTACGACGGCACCCGAGCCTACGGCCAGAGCAAACTCGCCCAGATCACGTCCGGCTTCGAACTCGCCGCACGCCTGCCCGCCGACGAGGTCACGGTCAACAGCCTGCACCCCGCCACCTACATGCCGACCAAAATCGTCCTCGCCGAGATCGGACACAGCATCGACACGCTGGACCAAGGAGTGACCGCCACCCACCGGCTCGCCACCGATCCGGCACTCGCCGACACCACTGGGCGCTTCTACGACCGCACTCGCGACACACGCGCTCATTCCCAGGCATACGACGGCGAGGCCCGACTGCGCTTGTGGCAGGCAAGCCTGGAACTCACCAAAGCCGAGAGCCCCCTGTGTTGAGTGCCACTGAGGTTGAGGCCGTGGGCAGGGCCCCTTGGTCACCGACCTGACCGGTCACCGCCGTCGCGCTGATCGTCGAGGCGGACAGTCAGGTCGGGCCAGCACTCGGACCATCGCGCCGGATCGCCCGCGGTCAACGACCACCGCGAACGCAGGGTTTCGTCCGGCAGGAAGCTGACGCAGGTCCCCGTGGTCCCGTCAACCCCGACGGGCTCCAGATCGGTCACCGGAACGCCGTGCTCATAGCGCTGGCTCCAGGATCCGTTGAGACGGCGGTTGGTATGAATCAGCCACTCGCTGAGCGCTGCGACGACCGACATACCGCGGCGCGGATGTCCGTCCGGAAGCCGCTCCGCCTCCGGGATGTCGAAGAACCGAAGATCCTTCGTGGCCATGACCGGCTTCTTGGTCACCCGGCCGTGTTCGTCGACCCGAGTGTCGGTGCCCCGTCCGTCATCCTTCACCGACACGGAGCCGTCGGTATGCAGCGTGACCACACACTGTCCGCCGCCACGGCTCGCTGCCTCGTCAGCGGCGTAAGCAATGACCTCAAGAACGAGGTGTTCCGGCCCGCCCGGAGCGAACTCTGCAGATTCCTGGCGGATCCGACCGAGATGGTCCGTGTCCACGGTGCCGGCCCAATCGTGCGTGGTGTCGACCCAAGAAGCCCGTGTTCCATCCATCCGAAAAGTATCCGTCGGGCGCTCGTTCAGCGCCTGGCATCCGTACGGATCCGTACGGCGGGACGGGCGTCAGCCGTCACCGGACGGTGTCTCGGAGCTGCGATTGTCCGGTGCGGGCTCTGCCGCGGCGGCCGCGGCCTCCCTGCTGAGGAAGGCGCCCAGTTCGCCGATGGTGCTCATCAGGGGGGCAGGGAAGACGACGGTGGTGTTCTTGTCGACACCGATCTCCACGAGGCTCTGGAGGTTTCGGAGCTGGAGGGCAAGAGGGTGGGCCATCATCGTGTCCGAGGCGTCGCCCAGTGCCGCTGCGGCGAGCGATTCGCCCTCCGCGTTGATGATCTTGGCGCGCTTCTCCCGCTCGGCCTCGGCCTGGCGGGCCATCGCGCGCTTCATGCTTTCGGGCAGCTGGATGTCCTTGAGCTCTACCAGAGTGACCTCGACACCCCATTCGGTGGTGGCGACGTCGAGAATCTCGCGGATGCCGAGATTGATGCGGTCGGTCTCCGAGAGCGTCTCGTCGAGCGTGTGCTGGCCGACGACCTTACGCAGGGTGGTCTGGGCGATCTGATTGGTCGCGGCGTTGATGTTCTCGATGGCGACGACCGATTTCACGGAGTCCACGACACGGAAGTACGCCACGGCCGACACGTCGACGCTCACATTGTCGCGGGTGATGATGCCCTGCGACTGGATCGGCATCGTGACGATCCGCAGGGACACCCGGTGCAGGACGTCGACGAACGGAATGATGGCCCGCAGACCCGGAGCCCGCACGCCGACGAGACGGCCGAGGCGGAACAGAACGCCCTGCTCGTACTGCTTGACGATCTTCAGCGACATGGTGAGGGCCAGCAGTACCAGAACGCCGACGACGACGAGGACGACGATCAGAATTGCCATGGCTTCACTCCTTTCGGCGAGGACCCGATACCTTCAAGTTACTCCTGGGCGAGGCGCGATGCCCAAGTCCGATACAGCACCTCCATCACGGAGGGTCACAGGCCGGCGGTTCTGGCACAGTCTCTGAACTGGCTGTTCAACGCCTGCGGCTACCGAACGTCATACCGTCCGTCCGGTCGCCCACTCAACGTGAGCTGCAGCCCGGGTGCCGGATTTGAGGCTTCGCCGGGGCCCTGGTGCATGGCGTGGCGGCCGGGCAGGCTAGTTTGCCAGGGTGAGTCTCCTTAATGATGTGGCCGAGCGCGACGGCTGGCTGTGCTGGGTGTGTGACGAACCGGTCGACCCCGACGAGTCGGTGAACGATCCGCGGGGGCCCAGCATCGACAGCCGGACCGCCGACCGGAAAGCCAAGGTCGCCGAGCGGCTCGCGCACCGCGGATGCAACACCCGCAAGGGCGCGGTCAAGGTGGTCATCGCCTGGCCGGACCGCCTGTACGTGGTCGAACCCGCACCGCTGATCACCGTTGCGGGGAGGCTGGAGCGCAAGGGGGGCCGTGAGATGGTGGGCCGCTGTCCGACCAAGCGGGACGCCCAAGAGGCGGCGGATTGGCTGGTGGACCGTTTCTCCCGACTGGTGCCGGGGCTGCAGGTAACTGCCGATATCGAGCCCGGCGGCGGCCAGTTCCTCGTCATCCTGGCCACCGGCCGCCGCTGAGCGGAGATCACCAGCGCACACGCGCGTCGAGCTGAACCGTCGGCCCACATCGGCTGGTCCTGGTACGAGCTCAGCTTGCTGTCTGGCGGGGGTGGTCGGCGCGCCCCAGATGGAGGCGTACGCCGCGAACAAGGCCGCTCAGATCCGCCCAGCCGCTGTCCGACTGGCTCACCGCCCATCCCGGTGGGCCGAGCGCGACGAGATCGCGAGTGTGGCACTCTTCCTCACCGGCCAGACCCTGCTGGTCGACGGCGGAGCTTCCGTACCGGACGGAGGACTCGCCGGAACACCCAAGCCCCGCTCTCCCTTCCCACCCGCATGACGGTGTGCCAACACCAGGCCGAAAGGTCCGCGGATTGGCGCCACAACTGGCATACGAGCTGGCCTCCGAGCTCCTGCGCGGGCCTCACGCAAAGTCGGTGCCAACGGGACCTGCGGCTCCCGTTGACGCCTCTTCCCTCTCCCGCAGGTCTCCAGCGGCAGCTGTCACGCTCCTGTCGACATCGGTATCGGCCCCGATTCGCTCTATTGCGCGTGCCTTCCGCCTCGCGGCCTGAAGGCCGGCGGCTCCTCCCGCGGTCCGGCGAGGAGTGCGCGCACCGTGATGTTCGACCGAAAGGGGAGGAACTCGCGACGCAGTTCTGTTCTGGCCCGGTCTGCTTCGGCGGACTGAAGTCCTGTCGCGCTGGACCGGAAAGCCTGCCAGCTCCCGCACGCTTCTTCGACATGCCCTGCCCGGAGCAGCAGTTTGGTACGGACAGCATGGGTCAGCGCCAGGCCTCGACGGTCGTCAGGACTGCGGTGCTGAGATGACACGGACAACGCCTCGATCGCCGCTCTGGCGTCACCGAGCCTGCGCAAGGTCTGAGCACGCTGAAACTCGATTGCCGCAATGGAGTATGTGCCGAACGGCCCCTTGGGAGACTGGTGTTCCAATGAAAAGAGCTTGGCGTCGTCCAAAGCCTGTATCGCCTCACGAATGCCGACTTCCGGTGATCGAGGCCGAGCGACTGGCGCCTTCTCAGCGACGATCATTCTCAGATTCGGTTGAGGCCGAGGACGACGGGTTCGGTCCGTCCGACTCGCCTTCGCCAGGCGGTATTTCACACCATTTCGCGCAGATCACTTCGCTGGGAGACCGTCACCGGCCGGCCCGTTCCCCCCATGGCTCGGCGGACAGGCGGGCTACCGCACCACGCGGTAGCGCAGGGAGACGACTCTCGAAATGAAGGTGCGGGTCTCGACGAGTTCGAGCTCCACCCGGCGCTCACGCCGGGGAAAGAACGGAATGCCACCGCCAACCAGCACCGGGTAGACCCTGGGTCGGTACTCGTCGATCAGACCCAACGCGGCCACCTCGGCGGCGAGAGCCGCGCCGCCGATCGCGATGTCACCCTCCCCCGGCTCGGCCCGCCACCGCTCGATCTCCTCCGCCAGGCCGCCGGCGGCCAGGCGGGCATTGCCTTGCACTGCCTGCAGCGTGGTGGAGAACACCACCCTGGGGAGCTGCTTCCAGAGCGCTGCCCACTCGAGCAGCGAAGCGTCGAGCGATGGGTCCTGGTCGGCGGTCTCCCAGTACAGCATCGTCTCGTACAGCCGTCGTCCCAACAGATGGACCCCGACCGCTCGAATCTCGTCGGTGACGAAGCGAAAGATCTCCTCGTCGGGCGCCGTCCAGTCGAAGCCACCGTCCGGCCCGACGATGTAGCCGTCGAGCGAGACGCCCATCGAGTAGGTCACGCTGCGCATCAGAAGGTCTCCTCGGATTCGGGTTCGACAGTACGACCGCCGGACGCCGCAAAACTCATCGCGGCTCGCGGCACCTCCTGGGCCGGGTCGCCTCACACTCCCTTTTGGTGTAGCCGGCGACGAATCGTGGCCAACCAGCAGACCGGCGTGCCGGGTATGCGCGGGCGCGGAACGCGATCGGTGCAAGTCGGCGCGGGCAACGCGCATCTGGCTCAAGCACTCAAGTCAACTCATTTGAGTGGTTTAAGCCAAGAACGCTCTCAGACTGGATACCCGAAAAGTACTGCCGCCAGTCGAGCGGGCACCCACTTCGTCTTCGGCACGGCGCGTGGCGGCCAGACCCTACTCAAGCGGTGGTGCCGGAACCGGCATCGAAATGGAGGCAGGTATGACGCAATCGTGTATTGGTTTCGTCCAGTTCTGGGATCGAAGCCGGGGATTCGGATTCATCACCCCTCTCGGCAGCAACCAGCCGGTTTACGTCCAGCGTGACGACATCGAGGGCGAGTGCCAGAATCTCTCCGATGATCAGCAGGTCAGTTTTGTCCTCGAACTCGGACCGGGCCGCTTCGAAGCCAAACACGTACGCCCCTGACCGGCCCAGCCCGTAAGCATCCGGACCGCAGTCTCTGCGGGTGCACAGCGTCCTCGGTACCGGCACCATCACGAAGAAACGGGGAGCATCCGCGGCCATGACCGTCCCGCACCCGGCTGCTTCGCCCCCGAAGCCAGCACCGACGACCTATTGAAGCTGCACGAGGCCATCGAGGCGAACGACCCGCAGACCTACGGGGAGCTGGACCTCGCGTTCCACCCCCGCATCTGAGAGGGCTCAGGCAGCCGCCGGCTCATTCTCAAAGCGGAGAACCTCGTCGCTCAGGTACGCCTGGGCAGCTCTCTCTCCGCGCAGGGCAGCGGAGCTGCCGTAACCGACGCCGGCCGGCCACCGCAGGGCGGCGTCAACCGTCAGACCGCTGTCACCAACTGGGATGGAAGGCTGGACCGTTGGAGTGAGATCTGTCGGGGGCGCAGAAACGATCGTGCTTGGCTGTACGACGCAGCCGGCGACGCTCGCGGCGCCCCCTCTTCGGAAAGCCAGGTCCACTCATGCGTTCCCTGCCCTCCTGGGTCAAGACCGCCTTCATCGGTTGTGGTGCGCTCAGCGCGCTGTTGGCCGGCACTGCGCCGACGGTCGCGGCCTCTCCTCCCTCGGCCGTGGCGTCCGGGTTGTGCGGGCCCGGCTATCGCGTGATCGACACCTATGACTTCGTCCAGGACGACCGGCCCAGGGCGACGGTCTATCTCACGTACAACGCCGCCCAGAAGAAGGTGTGCACGGTCAACCTGCGCCCCTCCTACGGCCCCGCCCTTCATCTGTCCGCCTACGTCCAGGCCGAGGAGGGCGAACGCGTCGCGAATGCGGGCCAGTTCCACCTCTATGCCGGCCCCGCCCGTTCCGGCGCCGGTGACGGATGTGTGCGCTGGGGAGGCCAGTACCGCACGCTTCAGTGGCACGCCCAGGCTCCGCTGACCGCCGATGCCGCCGCCTGGTGCCCTGCCAGCCGCTGGGCTCCGTACCACGAGGCGTCCTGACTCCTTCCGTACACGCGGATACGTCAACGACCAGCGGGCCGCCGTCTCCCGGCACCCCCGCCACGGTCCCGGTGTGCCGAACGGCCTCGATCGCCGCCCAGCACACCGGGATCCGGTCAGGCGGTGTGCAGTGTCAGGCCGTACCGGTTGAGAATCTCGTTGATCGGCTGGTGCCAGGTCTCGCCTCCGCTGGAGCAGTTGCCCCAGCCTCCCGAGGTGACACCCTGCGCCTGGTCGCCGCTGATGAAGGAGCCGCCCGAGTCGCCGGGTTCGGCGCAGACACTGGTCTTGGTCATCTCGTACACCGCGCCCTGGCTGTAGTTCACGGTCTCATTGGTCGCCAGGACGTTGCCGCAGTGCCAGTGCGAGGTGGAGCCCGACCGGCAGATGGAGGCACCGATGGGCGCGACCGCGGAGCCCCGTACCAGCTGGTCGGAGACCGTGCCCCAGCCGAGCACGACCGGGACCGTCCACCAGCCGTTCCCCACGTTGACCCAGGAGTAGTCGTTGCCCGGGAACGACGAGCCCTGGAAGTTCCCGATCGCCGAGCCGTCCCAGCCGCTGACCGCCGCGCCCGTCTGACCGCAGTGGCCCGCGGAGACGAAGCCGCCGTAGACGGAGAACCCTATGGAGCACCGGACGTTGCCGGTGTAGTACGGGTCGCCGCCGACCGTCCCCGCGGAGAGGGTCCGCGGGGCCTCGCTGACCTGCTGGACCGTGACGGGACCGGTTTTCGCGGCCTGTGCGACAAACGCTCGGACATCGTTGTCACCGCTGCGTGAGGCGACAACGTTGACGATGACGCGGCTCGCTTGCGGGTCCACGTGCCAACTGCTCACACCGGAGGGCGCCTTGAGGGCGTCGATCTTCTTCTTGGCGCTGTCGAGCTGCCGTTCGGTGTGGGTGACGAACCGGACGTCCGCTCCCGTGGCCCTGACCGCGCCGGCCTTCGCCTTGTCCGTGACGGCTACGGTCAGTTTCCCCGCGGTGACGTCGTACCAGGCACCGCCGAAGGACGCGCCCGCGGCGTTGCGGGCCATGCCCTGGAGGGCGGCCGCCTTCTTCTCGGCCGCGAGCCGCTTGACGGCTTCGGGCTTCGACAGGCCCAGATCCTTCTGCATCGCCGTCAGAAGACTGGACGAGGCCGGTGCCGTCGCTGTGGGGGAAGGGGAATCGGCCGCGGCGGCCGAGGGGAGACCGACGGAGGCTGCTGTACCGATGAGCAGTGCGCACACACCGGCGCCGAGCGCGGCCCTGCGGCGCTTCGCGGATGTGTTCGTGGGGTGCGTCAGATATCTCAAGGCGGATGGCCCTTCTGTCGTTCCAGCTCGGTGGGGGGTGAACGGGCGAGATCCGGGAACGCAGGATGAGAGCGCTCTCAGAGCGACCCGGACCGGAGCGTAGCGGTCCTTTCGCGGGCAGGTCCATGCCAATGTCTACAGGGGCGGGGATCTGGCCGGAACCGTGCGGTCCGTACGGAATCCCTTGCCGATCACCGGAGATGGCACCCCTGTCAACCCGGCGCATTTCACCGTGAGTTCACCACCGGCGCCCTTGAAGATCCTTCCCGTATCGGCGGCAGGAACCTACGCTCGTCGGCGCCCCCTGCCTTCGCATCCCCGAGAGGCCCTGCCCATGTCTGACCCTCACCACCGCGGCAAGCGGCGGACAGGCGCGAGAACGGCCGCACTCGCGCTGAGTACCGTGCTGATCGCCGCCGCGCCCGCCCCGTTCGCGTCCGCGGCCCCCGCCGTAGACGCCGCGACGGCCCACGCCAGCGCCTTCGTCGACCCCTTCATCGGCTCGGCGAACGGCGGCACCACCTTCCCCGGGGCCACCGCGCCCCACGGCATGATCGCCTGGTCGCC
>NZ_JAFLRJ010000002.1 GCF_017315755.1 Streptomyces beijiangensis | reverse complement strand
AGTAGGACGCCGCCGAACAATTTTTCATCGCTGGTCCCAGAACTTCGGTTCTGGGACCAGCGTTTTTTTATGCCCTGTTGCTTGTCGTTCACGTTGTGCCGACAGCATCTGCAGTCATGAGCACCTTGAGGATGCTGAAGGCTGCGGGGATCGGTGCCGGCGATGAAGTCATCGTGTCGGCGTACGGCGACGACCGGGCCGCCGAGGCTGTGCTGGCTCTCGGAGCCCGGCCGGTGTTGGCAGACATCGATCCGGACAGCTACTGCCTCGATGCGCGGAGCGTGGCGGCCGCGGTGACTTCGCGTACGGCCGCAGTCGTGCTCGCGCACCGGTTCGGGCATCCGCCCGACACGGACGCGATGCATGAACTCGCCCACAGGCACGGGCTGCTGGTGGTCGAGGAGCCCGTGGCCGGCCAGGGTCGTGAGCAGGCTGCGTATCTGAGCGCGCGCCTTCGGGGGATGCGGGCGCCTGACGTGCGCGCAGGGCACACCTTTGCGAGCTTCGTCGTACGGGTGCCGGGCAATGGGCGGCCCGACCGGGACGCCGTCGCCCGTGCGCTGAAGGCGCGGGGCGTGGAGTGCTGGGTGCCCGTGCCGGCGCCTCTGCACCGTATGCCGGCATTCCGGCGCGATGTGCGGTTGCCCGAGGCCGAGTTGGCCTCCGACGAGACGCTGGCGCTTCCGCTGCACGGTGATGTGCGGCGTACCGCCTCGGCCTGCAACGCACTCGGCGGATTGCTGCAACCCGCCTACTAGGACGCCGGGGTGGGACGGGCGATTCCGGTGGGGCGGATGGTTCTGTACGGCGCGGATGATCGGGTATGATTTCTCTTGTTGCTGCGCCCCAATAGCTCAGTCGGTAGAGCGTCTCCATGGTAAGGAGAAGGTCTGCGGTTCGATTCCGCATTGGGGCTCCAGAATCGAGAAGGCCCCCGCCGGTTGGCGGGGGCCTTTCGCGTATCCGCTGCTGCTACTTCTGGGGCTCGGGGACGCGCATGACGAGGATCGCCATGTCGTCGGAGGCCGGCTCCGCGGCGAAGCGTTCCACTGCTCGCAGGACGCGGCCGGCGACCGCGCCGGCGGTGAGCCCGGTGCAGTTGGTGAGGACCTCGGCGAGGCCGTCGTCGCCGAGCATGCGGGTGCCCTCGCGGCGCTCGGTGATGCCGTCCGTGACGCAGAGGAGGACATCGCCCGGGTCGAGGGTGATCGTCTGCTCGTACAGCTCCAAGTCCTCCATGACGCCCAGCAGGGGCTGGGGCTCAGCTGCCGCTTCCACCGTGCCGTCCTGGCGCAGGCGCAGCGGGAGCGGGTGGCCCGCGCAGACCACCTTGAGGACCGCGCTGCCGTCCTCCTGGGGCCACAACTCGCCGTAGAGCAGGGTCAGGAAGCGGCTGCGGGAGCCCTCGTCGAGGATCGCGGCGTTGAGGCGCTCCAGGACCGCGGGACCGCCGAAGCCCTCACGGGCCAGCAGGCGCAGGGCGTGGCGGGCGAGGCCGGTCACCGCCGCTGCCTCCGGGCCCGTACCGCAGACGTCGCCGATGGCGAAGCCGTAGGCGCCGTCGCGGATCGGGAAGAGGTCGTAGAAGTCGCCGCCGACCTCGTTGCCCTCGCCGGCCGCGCGGTAGATGACCTCGACCTCGACGTTGGGGATCACGGGCAGGCCGGGCGGGAGCAGGCTGCGCTGCAGGGAGCGGCTGATGGCCATGCGCTCGGAGTAGAGACGGGCGTTGTCGAGCGCCAGGGCGGCCCTGCGGGAGAGGTCTTCGGCCAGTTCCAGGATCTCCTGGCGGAAGTGGTCGTCGGAAGGCTTGCCGAGCGTCAGCATGCCGATGACGCGGTTGCGGGCGACCAGCGGGAGGACCACGGTCTCGCCGCCGACTGCCGCCGCTGTGGCGAGCGTGGTGCCGATTCCTCCGCCCAGTGCGGGAGTTGAGCCGAGACCCAGGCTTCGCATCGAGGAGCGCAAGGCCGCCTGGTGGGCGGCCTCGCCGGGGGCGGCCCAGAGGCGGGCGCCCGGGGTGGGTACCGGCTCGGGAGGGGCGATCTTGGAGAGCAGCGCTTTGAGGCCGTCGATGCGCTCCTCGTCCTCGTGGAGCACGAAGCTGAGGTACGGGTCCGACGCCTGGTCGGCGATCGTGTAGACGGCGCACCAGGTGGCCAGGGTGGGGACCGTCATCTGCGCCATGAGCGCCAGGGTCTGGTCGTGGTCGAGGGTGCCGGCCAGGAGGTCGGAGGCCTCGACGAGGAAAGAGAGCGAGCCGCGGCGCAGGCGTTCCAGTTCACCGAGGCGGGCCGATTCGACGGCGAGTGCGATGCGGTCGGCGGCGAACTGCAGGCGCAGGGCCTCCTCGTTGGAGTATCTGCCGGGCGTTTCTGCGGCGACGCCGAGGGAGCCGGTCAGCCGGCCCTCGACCTTGAGGGGGACGGTCACGACCGAGCGCATCCCGGTGCCGTTGAGGAGAGGCACCGCTTCGGGAACCGCTGAGAGGTCTTCGTGGACGGCCGGCATTCGGGCCGATCCGTAGCGGCCCGTGCCCGTCTCGACGGGGACGCGGGCGAAGCGCTGGCGGGCCGAGGGGAGGCCGGTGGTGGCCCGTACCTCCAGCTCTGTCTCGTCGTCGGTGGCGAGGAGGAGGAACGCGGCATCCGCGTCGAGCATGTCGCGGGCCCGCTCGACGGTGCGCTGGAGAAGTCCGTCCAGATCGTCGGGTGCGGGGGAGCCGATGAAGATCTCGAAGGGGTCGACCGAACGGTTGCCCACGGAGTAGCTGTCGGTGCTGTCCTGCGGCGCGCGCAGGGGCGTCTGCAGGATGGCGCGCTCGTCGTCGCGGACGAGGAGACAGACGGTGGAGGGCTCTCCCTGGGGGTCGCGTACGCGCAGGTGCGAGGCGTAGACGGGGACCACGCGGCCGTCGGCGTCGCGGATGCCGTAACTCCCCTCCCAGCGGGAGAGCAGGAGGGCGTCGGCGATGCCCGTGCCGGTCCCCGGTGTGTGCGGCCAGGCGGCGAAGTCGGTGAGGGGCTTTCCGATGACCTGCTCGGCCGCGTAACCGAAGAGAGTCCCGGCGTCGTCGTTCCACGAGGAGATGGCGCCCGTGCGGTCGATCTGGATCGTCGCCACGCGGACCTGGGCGTCGGCGACCGGGAGGAGCTCGACCGGGATGACGGGTCCCGCGGAGCGGGCGCCCACCGGGCGGTCGGGCAGGTCGAGTTGGAACCAGACCTGTTTGAGCGTCGGGGTGTACTCGACGCCCCAGCGGGAGGCGAGTGCCGCGCAGAGCAGCAGTCCGCGGCCGCCTTCGCGGTCGGGGCTGCCGAAGGACTCGGCCGAGCCCTGCAGCGGGACCTCGCGCTCGGGGTAGTGGTCGGCGACCTCGACGCGGACACCGTCCTCCGAGCGCAGACAGAGCACGTCGGCGGTGGTCCCTGCGTGCACCACCGCATTGGTGACGAGCTCGCTCGTGAGGACGACGGCGTCGTCGATGACGTCGGAGTAGCCCCACCCCTGGAGGGTGTCGCGGACAAAGGCACGGGCGGTCGCTACCGACCGTCCGACCGGATCGAAACTGGCAGCCGCCCGCGCGGTGATCACAGAACTCCTCGTACGCGTCTCGACGCCCGGCTCTGCCATGTCGGCCCGCCCCTCCGGTGCCCGGTGGTAGTACTTGGTGCCTCCGCCCCCGCCGGGCGGACCGGGACGGTTGGACAGCCGGATGCCAGGTTACTTACCTTCGCTGTCCGAGCGGATGCCGGTCACTGGGTTTCCGCCCACTGTGGGCGGGGACGGTATGCGAAGCTGCCGAACTGTTATGGCCGGGTTCAGCCATGGTGAAACACTGGGCAAGCTTCCATAGACAGCCCGGGAGTACGGTCAACCCCTCTGGGAGGGACACGGTGGAGTCTGGCATGGCGACGCGTGACAAGAACACGCGTGCAAAAAGCGGACAGTCCCCAAAAAATCGGCGCAATGGGACCACCGAGGTGGATACGGCTGCCCTGGGCAGACTCCTCACGGCCCTGACGTCGATGAAGGACGGGAATTTCCGCAAGCGCCTCACCGTCTCCGGCGACGGGCCGATGGCGGAGATCGCGGCAGTCTTCAACGAGGTGGCGGACCGCAATCTCCACCTCACGGGTGAGTTGGCCCGTGTACGGCGGATGGTCGGGCGTGAGGGGAAGCTGACCGAGCGGCTGGAGACCGGGGCCTGTGAGGGCTCCTGGGCCGCCGCCATCGACGCGTCGAACGACCTGGTGGACGATCTGGCGCGGCCGGTCTCCGAGGTCGGCAGGGTGCTCTCTGCGGTCGCCGAAGGTGACCTGGAGCAGCGGATGGACCTGCGGTCGCAGAACGAGGACGGGGCGGAGCGGCCCCTGCGCGGGGAATTCCTCAAGGTCGCCCGTACGGTCAACAACCTGGTGGACCAGCTGTCGGCGTTCACCGACGAGGTGACGCGGGTCGCCCTGGAGGTCGGTACCGAGGGCAAGCTGGGCGGTCAGGCCCAGGTACGCGGAATGTCCGGTTCATGGAAAGATCTGACGGATTCCGTCAACACCATGGCGTACCGGCTCACCGCCCAGGTGCGTGACATTGCTCTCGTGACGACGGCGGTCGCCAAGGGCGATCTGTCGCGCAAGGTCACGGTCCATGTGGCCGGCGAGATGCTCCAGCTGAAGAACACCGTCAACACGATGGTGGACCAGCTGTCGTCCTTCTCCTCCGAGGTGACGCGCGTCGCCCGCGAGGTGGGTACGGAAGGCGAGCTCGGCGGTCAGGCCGCGGTCCCGGGTGTGGCCGGAGTGTGGAAAGACCTCACCGATTCGGTGAATCTTATGGCCGGCAACCTGACGTCCCAGGTGCGCGGTATCGCGGAGGTCACCACGGCGGTCGCCAACGGTGACCTCTCGCAGAAGGTCACGGTGAGCGCGCGCGGCGAGGTCGCCCAACTCGCCGAGACCATCAACCAGATGACCGAGACGCTGCGCACCTTCGCGGACGAGGTCACCCGGGTGGCGAGCGAGGTCGGAGCCGAGGGTCTGCTCGGCGGCCAGGCGCAGGTGCCGGGCGCCGCGGGGACGTGGAAGGACCTGACGGACTCCGTCAACACCGTCTTCCGCAACCTGACGACCCAGGTGCGGGACATCGCGCAGGTGACGACGGCGGTCGCCAACGGTGACATGACGCAGAAGGTCACCGTCGATGTGGCCGGCGAGATGCTGGAGCTGAAGAACACCGTCAACACGATGGTGGAGCAGCTGCAGTCGTTCGGTTCCGAGGTGACCAGGGTGGCCCGGGAGGTCGGCGTGGAAGGCCGGCTCGGCGGGCAGGCCGAGGTGCCTGGTGCGGCCGGGACGTGGAAGGACCTCACCGACTCGGTGAACACGGCCTTCCGTAACCTCACCGGACAGGTGCGGGACATCGCGCAGGTGACGACGGCGGTCGCCAACGGAGACCTCTCGCAGAAGGTCACCGTCGATGTGGCCGGCGAGATGCTGGAGCTGAAGAACACCGTCAACACGATGGTGGCGCAGCTGTCCTCCTTCGCGGACCAGGTGACGCGGATGGCGCGTGACGTGGGCACGGAGGGACGGCTCGGCGGGCAGGCGCGGGTGGACGGCGTCTCCGGTACGTGGAAGGAACTGACCGACTCCGTCAACTTCATGGCGGGGAACCTGACGTCACAGGTGCGGCAGATCGCACAGGTGACGACGGCGGTGGCGCAGGGAGACCTGTCGCAGAAGATCGACGTCGACGCACGCGGCGAGATCCTCGAGCTGAAGAACACCATCAACACGATGGTCGACCAGCTGTCCGCCTTCGCCGAGCAGGTGACGCGGGTCGCCCGTGAGGTGGGTACGGACGGGCGCCTCGGCGGCCAGGCGCAGGTGCCGGGTGTGGCCGGTGTGTGGCGCGATCTGACCGATTCGGTGAACGGCATGGCCGGGAACCTCACCGCTCAGGTGCGCAACATCGCGCAGGTCGCGACGGCGGTGGCGCGCGGTGACCTGTCGCAGAAGATCGACGTGGACGCGCGGGGCGAGATCCTCGAGCTGAAGAACACCCTGAACACGATGGTCGATCAGCTGTCGTCGTTCGCCGAGCAGGTGACGCGGGTGGCCCGTGAGGTGGGTACGGAAGGCATCCTGGGCGGTCAGGCCGAGGTGCAGGGTGTGTCCGGTACGTGGAAGGACCTCACCCAGTCCGTCAACTTCATGGCCAACAACCTGACTTCGCAGGTGCGTAATATCGCCGAGGTCACCACGGCGGTCGCCAAGGGCGATCTGTCGAAGAAGATCACGGTCGATGCCAAGGGCGAGATCCTCGAACTCGTCACCACCGTCAACACGATGGTCGATCAGCTGTCGTCGTTCGCCGAGCAGGTGCTGAGGGTCGCCCGCGAGGTGGGTACCGAGGGCATCCTGGGCGGCCAGGCGAGGGTGCGCGGGGTGACCGGCATCTGGGAGGACCTCTCCGACAACGTCAACCTGATGGCCAACAACCTGACCAGCCAGGTGCGTAACATCTCGCAGGTCGCGACAGCCGTCGCCAACGGCGATCTCACCAAGAAGGTGACCGTCGAGGCGCGCGGCGAGGTCGCGCAGCTCGCCGACACCGTCAACACGATGGTGACGACGCTGTCCTCGTTCGCCGACGAGGTGACCAGGGTGGCCCGCGAGGTGGGCACCTTCGGTTCGCTGGGTGGACAGGCGCGCGTCCCCGGAGTCGCCGGTACGTGGAAGGACCTCACCGAGTCGGTGAACTCGATGGCGTCGAACCTGACCGGACAGGTGCGCCAGATCGCCACGGTCACCACGGCCATCGCCAAGGGCGACCTGACCAAGAAGATCGACATCGATGCCCAGGGCGAGATCCTGGAGCTGAAGACGACGATCAACACGATGGTCGATCAGCTGTCGTCGTTCGCCGAGCAGGTGACCCGGGTCGCCCGCGAGGTGGGTACGGAAGGGCAGTTGGGCGGTCAGGCGCGGGTCCGTGATGTGGACGGCACCTGGCGCGACCTCACCGAGTCGGTGAACGAGATGGCCGGGAACCTGACCCGTCAGGTGCGTGCCATCGCCGCGGTCGCCACCGCGGTGACCCGTGGCGACCTCAATCTGAAGATCGACGTGGACGCGGCGGGCGAGATCCAGGCCCTCCAGGACAACATCAACACGATGATCGCCAACCTGCGCGACACCACCGTCGCCAACAAGGAGCAGGACTGGCTGAAGGGCAACCTGGCCCGTATCTCCGGACTGATGCAGGGCCGCCGCGACCTGGAGGACGTCGCCTCGCTGATCATGAGCGAGCTCACGCCGGTCGTCTCCGCGCAGCACGGCGCGTTCTTCCTGGCGATGGCCACAGCGGCCACGGCCGAGGCGGCCGCGGATGCCGCGAGCGCGTACGAGCTGCGGATGCGCGGGAGTTACGGATACTCGGCAGGCTCCATGCCGACCACCTTCCGTCCCGGGGAGACGCTGATCGGGACGGCGGCCGAGGAGAAGCGCACGATCCTGGTGGAGAACGTGCCGCCGGGTTATCTGAAGATCTCCTCGGGTCTCGGTGAGGCGCCTCCGGCACATGTGATCGTGCTGCCGGTGCTCTTCGAGGGACAGGTCCTCGGGGTGATCGAGCTGGCTTCCTTCCAGCCCTTCACCCATATCCAGAAGGACTTCCTGAACCAGATCGCCGAGATGATCGCGACGAGCGTCAACACGATCAGCGTCAACACCAAGACCGAGGTGCTCCTCAAGCAGTCACAGCAGCTGACCGAGCAACTGCGCGAGCGGTCCGCCGAGTTGGAGAACCGGCAGAAGGCGCTGCAGGCGTCCAACGCCGAACTGGAGGAGAAGGCCGAGCTGCTGGCGCGGCAGAACCGCGACATCGAGGTGAAGAACACCGAGATCGAAGAGGCGCGGCAGGTGCTCGAGGAGCGTGCCGAGCAGCTCGCCGTCTCGATGCGCTACAAGTCCGAGTTCCTGGCGAACATGTCGCACGAGCTGCGCACCCCGCTCAACTCCCTGCTGATTCTCGCCAAGTTGCTCGCCGACAACGCCGAGGGGAACCTCTCCCCGAAGCAGGTGGAGTTCGCCGAGACGATCCATGGAGCAGGGTCCGATCTGCTCCAGCTGATCAACGACATCCTCGACCTCTCCAAGGTCGAGGCGGGCAAGATGGACGTCAGCCCGACGCGCATCGCGCTCGTACAGCTGGTGGACTACGTCGAGGCGACGTTCCGGCCGCTCACCGCGGAGAAGGGTCTCGACTTCTCCGTACGGGTCTCCCCGGAGCTGCCCGCGACCCTGCACACCGATGAACAGCGGCTGCTGCAGGTGCTGCGCAACCTGCTCTCCAACGCGGTGAAGTTCACCGACACGGGCGCCGTCGAGCTGGTCATCAGGCCGGCCAACGCCAATGTGCCGCATGCGATCCGCGAGCAACTGCTCGAAGCGGGTTCGCTGCGCGACGCTGACGCCGATCTGATCGCCTTCTCGGTCACCGACACCGGGATCGGCATCGCCTCCAGCAAGATGCGCGTGATCTTCGAGGCGTTCAAGCAGGCCGACGGCACGACCAGCCGCAAGTACGGCGGCACCGGCCTCGGTCTCTCCATCAGCCGCGAGATCGCGCGCCTCCTCGGCGGCGAGATCCATGCGGCGAGCGAGCCGGGCCGCGGCTCCACGTTCACGCTCTACCTGCCGCTGCACCCCAGCGAACTGCCGCCCCAGGGCTACCCGCAGCTGGCCCCCGGCGGTCTGGAGCGCGCCCCGGGCAACACCGGGAACGAGGAAGGTCCTGAGGCGGTCGTCGGGTACACCGGGATGTCCCCGACGGATGTCCAGGGCGGCCCTGCGGGGCTGTTCAGGCGCCGCCGCAAGTCACTCGGCTCGGCCGACCGGCGGCCCGCGCTGCCCGGCCAGCCCGACCAGGTGGGCGGTACGTCGGCCCTGGAGCGCGATCAGTGGCCGCTGGACGGGCAGCAAGAGCCCGAGCAGCCTCGGCGCACCTTCCAGTTCCACAGCGAGAAGGTGCTGATCGTCGACGACGACATCCGCAATGTCTTCGCGCTGACGAGCGTGCTGGAGCAGCACGGGCTCTCGGTCCTCTACGCGGAGAACGGGCGCGAGGGCATCGAAGTCCTGGAGCAGCACGACGATGTGACGGTTGTTCTGATGGACATCATGATGCCCGAGATGGACGGCTATGCGACGACGTCGGCGATCCGCAGGATGCCGCAGTTCGCAGGTCTGCCGATCATCGCGCTGACCGCGAAGGCGATGAAGGGCGACCGGGAGAAGGCCATCGAGTCGGGTGCGTCCGACTATGTGACCAAGCCGGTCGACCCCGATCACCTGCTCTCGGTGATGGAGCAGTGGATGAATGGGGAATGATTGCTGACTGACTGTGGCCGACGGAGTGTGAGACCACGGTATTCGGGGAACCTTCTGGTCTCCCACTGCGTTTCTGCTACGTGCACAGTGACATCGCGGTGACAGGGTGTGGCGACAGGCGGGGTGCGGCTACCATGACCGGCACAAGGACGGGCGGTGCAATGGTGCCGTCCCCTGGGGCGGCGCCCGGTGTGAATCCGGGGCGAGGAGGACGGGCCATGGTGCAGAAGGCCAAGATCCTCCTGGTCGATGACCGGCCGGAGAATCTGCTGGCGCTGGAGGCCATCCTCTCCGCGCTCGATCAGACACTGGTGCGGGCATCGTCAGGGGAGGAAGCGCTCAAGGCGCTGTTGACGGACGACTTCGCAGTCATCCTGCTGGACGTCCAGATGCCGGGAATGGACGGTTTCGAAACCGCCGCGCACATCAAGCGGCGGGAGCGGACCCGGGACATCCCGATCATCTTCCTCACCGCGATCAACCACGGTCCGCACCACACCTTCCGCGGTTACGCCGCGGGGGCGGTGGACTACATCTCCAAGCCCTTCGACCCGTGGGTGCTGCGCGCCAAGGTCTCGGTCTTCGTCGAGCTCTATATGAAGAACTGCCAGCTGCGCGAGCAGGCGGCTCTGCTCCGCCTCCAGCTGGAAGGCAGCAACCGGGCAGGCGTCGTCAAGGAACCCGCGGGACTCCTGGCCGAACTCTCCGCCCGGCTGGCGGCAGTTGAGGAGCAGGCCGAAGCGCTCTCCAAGCAGCTCGACGATGAATCCGCGGACGCGGGTGCCGTCGCCACCGCCGCCCATCTGGAGCGCAAACTGACGGGTCTGCGGAGGGCGCTGGACGCGCTGGAGCCCGGCACGGGCGGCTCCGCCCCCACGCTCCCTTCGCAGCACTGACAGCTGATCCGGCGTCAAGAGGCGTGCCCCGCAGGGGCGACACGGACGGGTGAAGCGGTAGGCACACGTGTCCGCTGCCGTAGACACCGGTAACCTCACCACCATGGCCTCACGTACGTCCGGCAAGGGATCCGCGAAGAAGGTGGCGCCCGCCAAGAAGGCCGCTGCGAGGAAGACCGCGCCCGCGAAGAAGTCGGTGCCCGCGAGGAAGGCCCCCGCCAGGAAGGCGGCGGCTCCCAAGCCCGCACCGAAGCCGGCGCCGTCGCCCACCGGGGGCGTGTACCGGCTCGTACGCGCCGTCTGGCTGGGCATCGCACACAGCGTCGGAGCGATGTTCCGCGGCATAGGGCGTGGCGCAAAGGGGCTCGACCCGGCGCACCGCAAGGACGGGCTCGCCCTGTTGCTGCTCGGGCTCGCCCTGATCGTCGCGGCCGGCACCTGGTCGAATCTCCGCGGTCCCGTCGGGGACCTCGTCGAGATGCTCGTCACCGGGGCCTTCGGGCGGCTCGATCTGCTGGTGCCGATACTGCTGGGCGCCATCGGGGTGCGGCTGATCCTCTATCCGGAGAAGCCCGAGGCCAACGGCCGGATCGTCATCGGTCTCTCGGCGCTGGTCATCGGTGTGCTCGGCCAGGTCCACATCGCCTGCGGATCTCCCGGCAGGGACGACGGCACCGCGGCGATGCAGGACGCGGGCGGACTGATCGGCTGGGCGGCCTCCAGGCCGCTGGTCTTCATGATGGGTGACGTCCTCGCCGTACCCCTGCTGCTTCTGCTCACCGTCTTCGGACTGCTGGTCGTCACCGCGACACCCGTGAACGCCATTCCGCAGCGGCTGCGGCTCCTCGGCGCCAAGCTCGGGATCGTGGAGCCCGCGGAGGAGGAGTTCCCCTCCGATGACGACGAGGCGTACGACAACGAATGGCGCGAGGGGCTGCCCGCCCGGCCCCAGAGGTCGTCCGTACGGCGCAGTGGGCCCTCGGAGGTCTACGACGCGGACCATGCCGAGGAGGCGGCGCTCTCCCAGCGGCGCAGGCCGCGCCGTCCTTCCGTACAGCCCGCTCAGGGGCGTGCCATGGATGCGGTGGACGTGGCGGCCGCGGCCGCTGCCGCGCTGGACGGCGCCGTACTGAACGGGCTGCCTCCATCGCCGATCGTCGCCGACCTGACGCAGGGGGTCTCCACGGACCGGAAGGTCTCCTCGCCGTCCGGGCCCGCGGAGCCGGCTGAGCCCTCGGTGCCGCCGGCGCGCGAGCGCGAGCCCGGGCGGCGCCAGCCCGGCACGCTCGTACCTGATCTGACGAAGAAGGCGCCGGAGGTGTCCCAGCCGCTGCCGCCGCGCGCCGAGCAGCTGCAGCTCAGGGGTGACATCACCTACTCACTGCCCTCGCTCGACCTGCTGGAGCGCGGCGGGCCGGGCAAGACGCGCAGCGCGGCCAATGACGTGGTCGTCGCCTCGCTGAGCCAGGTCTTCATGGAGTTCAAGGTCGACGCGGCCGTCACGGGTTTCACCCGCGGTCCCACGGTCACGCGGTACGAGGTGGAGCTCGGTCCCGCGGTGAAGGTCGAGCGGATCACCGCGCTCACCAAGAACATCGCGTACGCCGTGGCCAGCCCCGATGTGCGGATCATCTCGCCCATCCCCGGCAAGTCGGCTGTCGGCATCGAGATCCCCAACAGCGACCGCGAAATGGTCAATCTCGGCGACGTGCTGCGGCTGGCGGACGCCGCGGGTGACGAGCATCCGATGCTGGTCGCGCTCGGCAAGGACGTCGAAGGCGGCTATGTGATGGCCAATCTCGCGAAGATGCCGCACGTGCTGATCGCCGGAGCCACTGGTTCCGGAAAGTCCTCGTGCATCAACTGTCTGATCACCTCGGTGATGGTCAGGGCGACGCCCGAGGATGTACGGATGGTGCTCGTCGACCCCAAGCGCGTCGAGCTCACCGCGTACGAGGGCATCCCGCACCTGATCACGCCGATCATCACCAATCCGAAGCGGGCCGCCGAGGCGCTGCAGTGGGTCGTACGCGAGATGGATCTCCGCTACGACGACCTGGCGGCCTTCGGATACCGGCACATCGACGACTTCAACGCGGCGATCCGCAACGGCAAGGTCAAACTGCCCGAGGGAAGTGAGCGGGAGCTCCAGCCGTACCCGTATCTGCTGGTGATCGTCGACGAGCTCGCGGACCTGATGATGGTCGCGCCGCGCGACGTGGAGGACTCGATCGTCCGCATCACGCAGCTCGCGCGGGCCGCCGGCATCCACCTGGTGCTGGCCACTCAGCGGCCCTCGGTCGATGTCGTCACCGGTTTGATCAAGGCGAACGTGCCCTCGCGGCTCGCGTTCGCCACCTCCTCGCTCGCCGACAGCAGGGTCATCCTCGACCAGGCGGGCGCCGAGAAGCTGATCGGCAAGGGCGACGGGCTCTTCCTGCCGATGGGGGCGAACAAGGCGACCCGCATACAGGGCGCCTTCGTCACGGAGGACGAGGTCGACGCGGTCGTACGGCACTGCAAGGAGCAGATGGCGCCGGTCTTCCGCGATGACGTGGTGGTCGGCACCAAGCAGGTGAAGGAGGTCGACGAGGAGATCGGCGACGACCTGGACCTGCTGTGCCAGGCGGTCGAGCTGGTGGTCTCGACCCAGTTCGGGTCGACGTCGATGCTGCAGCGCAAGCTGCGGGTGGGCTTCGCCAAGGCGGGCCGGCTGATGGACCTGATGGAGTCCCGGGCCATCGTCGGTCCGACCGAGGGGTCGAAAGCGCGCGATGTGCTCGTCAAACCGGACGAACTCGAGGGAGTGCTTGCCATCATCCGCGGGGAGTCTCAGACGTAGGAGATCGGAAGGCAACCGTTTCCTCTGGCGGAACGTCAAGTTGGGGAGGGAGGCCGGAGAATGTCCCGCCATCAGGCAGTCCGCCCGTCCTGATGGCGTACAAACTCCGCTCTCCCGGTTGCCCCGCCATCGGACAGCCCCCCTAAACTGAACATCCAGCAGGTGGCTACACGCTCGAAAGGCGCCTCCGTGTCCATCGGCAACTCCCCCGAAGACGACCGGCCTTCGATCGGTCGCTCCCTCCAGCAGGCCCGGATCGCCGCGGGTCTGACCGTCGACGAGGTCAGTTCTTCCACGCGAGTGCGCATTCCCATCGTGCACGGGATCGAGGAGGACGATTTCTCCCGCTGCGGCGGCGACGTCTACGCGCGCGGTCACATCGGGACGTTCGCGCGAGCCGTCGGTCTTGATCCCGCTCCACTGATCGAGCAGTTCGACGCCGACCACGGCGGCCGTCCTGCCCCTACCCCCGCTGCTCCGCTCTTCGAGGCGGAACGGATCCGTCCTGAACGTCGGCGGCCCAATTGGACCGCCGCCATGGTCGCCGCGATCGTCGCCGTGGTCGGCTTTGTCGGCTTCACGATGTTCAGCGGCAACAGCGGCGCCGACAAGACAAAGACCCAGGTGGCCGAGGGGCCCACGACTTCCAGGTCGCCGAGCCCCAACCACACCACGGGCAAGCCTGCGGACCCCAAGCCCAACCCCTCGGACAGCGCCATTGCCGCGGTGCCCAAGGACAAGGTGACGGTGAAGCTGTCCGCCGTCGACGACACGAGCTGGATCTCGGCGAAGTCGCACAATGGCAAGCTGCTCTTCGAGGGAAACCTCACGAAGGGCGACTCCAAGACCTTCACCGACGACCGGCAGCTCGATTTCATCCTGGGCAACGCAGGAGCGATCCAGCTGTTCGTCAACGGCAAGGAGGTCCAGAACGACTTCCAGCCGGGCCAGGTGGAGCGGCTCACCTACACCAAGGGTGACCCGGTGACCGGCTGACCGGCCACCGATTCGGGGGCCGGGGGTGCGCCCCCGGGAGATGCGGAACCCTCGCGGGCGGGGCGTGGGCCAGGACAAAGTAGTCTTGAGCCCATGTCCGAACGCCGCACCGTCGCCCTTGTCACTCTTGGCTGCGCCCGTAACGAGGTGGACTCGGAGGAGCTGGCAGGCCGCTTGGCAGCGGACGGCTGGGACCTCGTCGAGGACGCCGCGAACGCGGATGTCGCAGTCGTCAACACCTGCGGATTCGTCGAGGCCGCCAAGAAGGACTCCGTCGACGCGCTCCTCGAAGCCAATGATCTCAAGGATCACGGCAGGACCCAGGCCGTCGTGGCCGTGGGCTGCATGGCCGAGCGGTACGGCAAAGATCTCGCCGAGGCATTGCCGGAGGCGGACGCGATCCTCGGATTCGACGACTACGCCGACATCTCCGACCGGCTCCAGACCATTCTGAACGGCGGAGTCCACGCCTCCCACACTCCCCGCGACCGGCGCAAGCTGCTGCCGATCAGCCCGGCGGAGCGGCAGGATGCGGAGGTGGCGCTTCCGGGCCACGCCCAGGACGTACCGCCCGAGGACCTTCCCGACGGTGTGGCTCCTGAGTCCGGGCCGCGTGCGCCGCTGCGCCGCAGACTCGGCTCCAGCCCGGTCGCCTCGGTGAAGCTGGCCTCCGGATGCGACCGCCGGTGCTCCTTCTGCGCCATTCCCTCCTTCCGCGGGTCCTTCATCTCCCGGCGTCCCTCGGACGTGCTGGGGGAGACGCGCTGGCTGGCCGAGCAGGGCGTCAAGGAGGTCATGCTGGTCTCCGAGAACAACACCTCGTACGGCAAGGACCTCGGCGACATCAGGCTCCTTGAGACGCTGCTTCCCGAGCTCGCGGAGGTCGAGGGGATCGAGCGCGTACGGGTCAGCTATCTGCAGCCCGCCGAGATGCGGCCGGGGCTGATCGACGTACTGACGTCGACACCCAAGATCGCCCCCTACTTCGATCTCTCGTTCCAGCACTCGGCGCCCAGCGTCCTGCGGGCGATGCGGCGCTTCGGCGACACGGACCGGTTCCTGGAGCTGCTCGACACGATCCGCTCCAAGGCCCCGCAGGCCGGTGTGCGGTCGAACTTCATCGTCGGCTTCCCCGGCGAGAGCGAGGCCGACCTGGCCGAGCTCGAGCGTTTCCTCACCGGAGCGCGCCTGGACGCGATCGGCATTTTCGGGTACTCCGACGAGGAGGGCACCGAAGCGGTCGGCTACGAGAACAAGCTGGACGCCGAGGTCATCGCCGAGCGGCTCTCCCACATCTCCCGGCTTGCCGAGGAGCTCACCACCCAGCGGGCCGAGGAGCGGGTCGGCGAGACGCTCTCCGTGCTGGTCGAGTCGGTGGACGAGGAGGACGGTGCGGTGGGTCGGGCCGAGCACCAGGCGCCCGAGACCGACGGCCACGTGGTGTTCACCACGAGCGAGGGTCTGGTCCCCGGTCGTATGGTCGAAGCAAAGGTGGTCGGCAGCGAAGGCGTCGACCTGGTGGCCGAGTGTCTTGTTGAGGAGGCGGGCAGATGACCGGAGTCCCGGCATCCGCCACTGGCGGTACCGGTGCGAAGCCGGTGCCCGGGGGCAAGCTGGGCGCTGCGGCCGTCAATCAGGCCAGCCTCTGGAACATCGCCAATATTCTGACCATGCTGCGGCTGGTCCTTGTGCCGGTCTTCGTGGCCCTGCTGTTCCACGGGGACGGATACGACCCGGAATGGCGTGCCTGGGCGTGGGCCGCTTTCGCCGTTGCCATGATCACGGATATTTTTGACGGGCATCTGGCGCGTACGTACAACCTGGTGACCGATTTCGGGAAGATCGCCGATCCGATTGCGGACAAGGCGATCATGGCCGCAGGGCTGATCGGTCTCTCGATTCTCGGGGATCTGCCGTGGTGGGTGACCGGGGTGATTCTGGCGCGGGAGCTCGGGATCACCCTGCTGCGCTTCTGGGTGATCAGGCACGGAGTCATCGCGGCCAGCCGGGGCGGCAAGCTGAAGACCCTGGCGCAGGGGACGGCGGTGGGGATGTACGTCCTCGCGCTGACCGGGCCGCTGGCGTCCCTGCGGTTCTGGGTCATGGCGGTGGCCGTGGTGCTGACCGTGGTGACCGGTCTTGATTACGTACGGGAAGCCGTGGTGCTGCGGCGGGCGGGGCTGGCGGCCGAACGGGCCGAGGCAGCTGCTTCGGCGGAGTCCGCGCGGTGAATTCAGCGGCACAGGTGCTGGAGCTGCTGGCGGGGCGCGGGGAGACCCTTGCGGTGGCCGAGTCGCTGACAGGCGGTCTGGTGGCCGCCGAGCTCACTTCTGTGCCGGGGGCCTCGCGGTCCTTCCGCGGGTCCGTGACGGCCTATGCGACCGAGCTCAAGCGGGATGTGCTGGGCGTGGACGGCGCTCTGCTGGCAGCGCGCGGAGCGGTGGACTCCGGGGTCGCGGTGCAGATGGCGGCCGGTGTGCGACGGGTGCTCGGGGCGGACTGGGGGGTCGCGACCACGGGGGTCGCCGGACCTGATACGCAGGACGGCCAGCCGGTCGGCACGGTTTTCGTGGCGGTTTCCGGACCGGACGGATCGGGCAATGTGGCCTCGCTGAGGTTGAACGGGGACCGAGCGGAAATCCGTAGAGAGAGCGTGCGAAGCGTGCTTCGGCTACTGGCCGGCGAACTCGGCGCGAATGCGCGGGCACAGGATACGGAACAGAACGGGGGGAATTGATGTTTGCAGCCCTGAGTGAACACGACATCGCTCCCCGCACGGCCGCAGCGCGAGGCGGTACGGTGGGGCGTGAAGGATGCGGCTACGCGGTCCGAGGAGGGAGCCACCGATGATTCTGCTCCGTCGCCTGTTGGGTGACGTGCTGCGTCGGCAGCGCCAGCGCCAAGGCCGTACTCTGCGCGAAGTCTCCTCGTCCGCCCGAGTCTCTCTCGGCTATCTCTCCGAGGTGGAGCGGGGGCAGAAGGAGGCATCCTCCGAACTGCTCTCCGCTATCTGCGACGCGCTTGACGTACGGATGTCCCAGCTCATGCGTGAAGTGAGCGACGAGCTGTCCCTGGCGGAGCTGGCCGAGTCGGCAGCGTCCACTGCGCCAGTGCATGCGCCTGTGCGCCCGATGCTCAATTCGATCTCTGTGACGTCGATGACCGGTGTACCGGTGTCGACGGAACGGGTGACGATCAAGGCGCCTGCGGAAGCGGTGGACGTCGTCGCCGCCTGAGTCTCCGGCAGTCTTGTCAGCCCCGGTCGGCCCCAGTGGCCGGCCGGGGCTTTTGCATACAAGGTGGACGGGTAGGCGTGTCGGCGCAGAGCCGTATCGACGCATCGGAGGAAAGCATGTCTGTCGTGAAGAGCCCGCTGTCCGAGGCCGACCTGAAGGTGGTCGGCGAGGCACTCCAAGGGGCGCTCGTGGACCTGGTGGACCTCTCGCTGGTGGCCAAGCAGATCCACTGGAATGTGGTCGGGCCGCGCTTCCGGTCCGTACACCTGCAGCTCGACGAGGTCGTGGACACGGCGCGCCTGCACTCGGACACGGTGGCGGAGCGGGCTTCGGCGCTCGGTGTGACGCCGGACGGACGGGCGGCGACGGTGGCGCGGGCGAGCGCGATCGGTGACGTTCCTTCGGGGTGGGTGAAGGACGTCGATGCCGTGAGGACGCTGGTGGAAGCGCTCGCTGTCGTGGTGGAGCGGATGCGGGAGCGGATCGAGGCGACCGGGGACGCGGACCCGATCAGCCAGGATGTCCTCATCGGGCTGACCGCGGACCTCGAGAAGCATGCCTGGATGTTCCAGGCGGAGAGCGCCTGACCGCCGGCTCGGAACACTGTGTGACGGCGCCGTCGATCGGGTGGACCCGGGAGCGACGGCGTTCGTCCACCGCCGCTCGTAGGACTGAAGAGCCGAAGGGCGAGTTCTTCACGATCACGTAAGGATGACGTCATGCGCTGCGTGTGCCTGCTCCGGGCGGAGAGTGCTCGGGGGCGCGGGGTGGCGTGCATACGCGCCGGGTATGCACCCGGTGCGCCCTCCCGCCGGGTGATCGTGCCCGTCTAGCGTCGGCCGGAGGAGGCAGTCATGGTACTGCGATGGGTTCCGGCGCTCGTGATGGGCGCCCTGTGGTCGTGGGCGGTGCTGCGTATCGTACTGGTGCCGGGTGACACGGGGCTGGTGGAGGGCGCGGTGGCGGCCGGCGGGTGGGGGCTGAGTCTGCTGCCGGTGCATGTGACGGTGCTGCCCGGGGGAGCCGGTGAGGTCACTACCAGGGCATGGCGACGCCGCCGTTCGGGCGGAGGATCTGGCCCGTCGTGAAGGCGGAGGCGTCCGAGGCCAGGTGAAGGACGGCATGGGCCACGTCGTCGGGTTCTCCTACGCGGCCGAGCGGGGACCTGCGGACCATCGCGGATTCGATCCGCTGCTGGTGGGCCTCGTCGTGGCGGTCGGTCATGGGGGTGCGGACCCAGCCGGGGGCGACGGCGTTGGCGCGGATGGAGTGCGGGCCGAGCTCGGCGGCGAGCGTTTTGGTGAGTTGCACCACTGCCGCCTTGGCGGTGCTGTAGCAGAGCAGGCCGGGAGTGGCGGAGTCCATGGCGCCCGATGCCATGGTGATGATGGAGCCGTGGGGCGTCGCGTCGGCGATCATTTTGCGGGCTGCCTCCTGGCATGCGTACAGGACGCCCTTGAAGTTGACCGCCAGGACGCGGTCGAGGTCTTCGTCCCTGGTCTCCAGGACGCTGCTGTTGTGCATGATCCCGGCGACGGCCGCCAGGATGTCCAGGCGCGGGCCGGTGGAGCGGACCGCCTCGGCGAGCTGGGCGCGGTCGGTGACGTCGAGGGTGTGGGTGCGGGCCGGGCTTCCTCCTGCTGCGGCGATCAGGTCTGCCGTCTGCTGGAGTCCCTTCTCGTCGCGGTCCGCGCAGTGGACGGTGGCTCCTGCTTCCGCGAGGAGTACGGCGCTTGCGCGGCCTATGCCGCTCGCGGCGCCGGTGATGAACGCGGTGCGGCCGGTGAGGTCGTACGCCTTGATGGGCATGGCGGGACCGTACGACCGGATCTGACGGGCCGTCAACTGATCTGGCAGGACGGACACCAGTAGGTGGGGCGGTCGTTCTGGGGTGCCTGGCGGATCGTGGTGCGACAGCGGGGGCAGGGGCGGCCCGTGCGTCCGTAGATGTAGACGTTGCGTACGGGGCGGTCGCGGTTGGTGTCCAGGAGCTTCTTGGCCGCGGCCACCAGGCGCTCGGGGGCGGGGAGTTC
This sequence comes from Streptomyces beijiangensis, assembly GCF_017315755.1. GTDB lineage: Bacteria > Actinomycetota > Actinomycetes > Streptomycetales > Streptomycetaceae > Streptomyces > Streptomyces beijiangensis. Next base: position 10,767 of record NZ_JAFLRJ010000002.1, on the reverse strand, counting down.
GCCGATGGGGAGCCAGGGGGTGGCGCGGACGAGGAAGCAGGTCTCGGACTTGTAGATGTTGCCGACGCCGGCGAGGTTGCGCTGGTCGAGGAGGGCTTCTCCGACGGGGCGTGCGGGGTCGGCCAGGAGGTTGGCGAGGGCCTTTTCCGGGTCCCAGTCGGGGCCGAGGAGGTCGGGGCCGAGGTGGCCCACGGCCTGGTCCTCGTCCTCGGTGCGCAGGAGCTCCAGGACGGGGAGGCGGTAGCCGACAGCTGTGCGGTCGGCGGTGGCGAGGACGGCCCGGATCTGGTGGGCGGGGCCGCCGCGCCAGCGTTCGCCGGGCGCGTAGAGCTGCCAGGACCCGTCCATGCGGAGGTGGCTGTGGAGGGTGAGGCCGCCCTCGATACGGGTGAGGAGGTGCTTGCCGCGCGGGGTGACGTCCAGGACGGTGCGCCCGGTGAGGTCGGCGGTGGCGAAGCGGGGGACGCGGAGATCCGAGCGGACAAGGGTGTGGCCGGCGAGGGCGGTGTGCAGGCGCCGGGCGGTCTGCCAGACGGTGTCTCCTTCGGGCATGGGTTCAGTGTGCCGGTGTACGGCGTCGTGTGCCGGTGCGACGTCAGGCGCGGAGGCGCAGACCGCGGGGGGTGGCGATGAAGCCCGCTGATTCCAGGGTGCGGCCCAGGGGGGAGGTGAGGGCCGGGGCGCCGTTGGTGCGCTCCACGGTGATCGTGCCGAGGGACCCGGCGGTCGCCGAGGCGGCCAGGGCCCGGGCCGCTGCGAGGAGGGCGGGATCCTCGGGGTCCGTGGGCCAGGCCAGGAGCGATTTGCCGCCGCGCTCCATGTAGAGCGTGAGCTCGCCGTCGACGAGGACCACCAGGGATCCGGCCTTGCGGCCGGGCTTGTGGCCCGCGTCGGCCGGTGGCTCCGGCCAGGGGAGGGCCGCCCCGTAGGCGTTGGCGGGGTCGGCTGCCGCCAGGACCAGGGCGCGGGGGTGGGCTCCCGGTTCCGTACGGTCGCGGGCCGTGGCCGCGGCACGGAGGCGGTCCACCGCGCCGTCCATCGCGAACTGGGCCGCGCCCAGGCCCTCGACCACGTACCCCCTGCGGGCCTGGCCGCTGTCCTCGAAGGCGGAGAGGATGCGGTAGATCGCGGAGAAGCCGCCCGCCACGCCCTCGGCCGCCACGGCGCCCCGGGTGACCACGCCGTGCCGGTCCAGCAGGGTGCGGGCCAGGGCGTGCGCGCGATGCGTCGGGTCCGGCTCGTGGGAGGGGAGCAGGGACCAGCGGCCGGAGACCGTGGGCGGGCCCGTACGGGAAGCGGGGCGGGCGGCCGCGGTCAGAGTTCCGTAGCGGCCGCGGGGGATGGTGCGCTTGGCGCGGTGGGCCGTGGAGCCTGCCGTGCGGCCGGAGCCCAGGAGGGAGCGGAGCGGGGCCAGGGTGTCGTTGGTGAGCCGTCCTGACCAGGCCAGGTCCCAGATGGTGTCGGCCAGTTGGGGATCGGTGCAGTCGGGATGGGTGGTGGCGCGGATCTCGTCGGCGATCTGGCGGAAGAAGAGACCGTATCCGGGGGCGAGGGTCTTGAGGACCGACTCGTGGAGCGAGCTCAGCTCCAGGGGGTGGGGCGGCGGCAGGAGCAGTGGAGCGGCGTCGGCGAGGTAGAGGGAGACCCAGCCGTCCTTGCCGGCGAGGGCGCCCGCACCGGCCCAGACGACCTCGCCCGTGGTGGTCAGCTCGTCGAGGAGCGCGGGGGAGTAGCCGCTGACACGGGACGGGAGGATGAGCTTTTCGAGTGCCGAGGCGGGGACGGGGGCGCCCTGGAGCTGCTCGATCGCGCGGGCCAGGCCGTCGATGCCGCGCAGGCTGTTGCTGCCCAGATGCTGCCACTGGGGGAGGAACGTGGCGAGGGCGGCGGGCGGGACCGGCTCCAGCTCCTGGCGGAGGGCCGCTAGGGAGCGCCGGCGCAGACGGCGCAGGACGTTGGCGTCGCACCACTCCTGGCCGATGCCCGAAGGGTGGAACTCGCCCTGGACGACCCGGCCCGCGGCGGCGAGGCGCTGGAGCGTCCCGTCGGTGACGGCCGTGCCGAGACCGAAGCGGGCGGCGGCCTGCGACGAGGTGAAGGGGCCGTGCGTACGGGCGTAACGGGACAGGAGGTCGCCCAGGGGGTCCTTGACCGGTTCGGTGAAGGCCTCGGGCACGCCTACGGGGAGCGCCGTGCCGAGTGCGTCACGGAGCCGGCCCGCGTCCTCGATGGAGGCCCAGTGGTCCGCTCCGGCGATACGGACCGTGATGGCCCGGCGGGCGGTGACCAGGTCCTGGGGCCACTGCGGGTCCGCGCCCCGCTCCGCCAACTCGGCCCCGGTGAGCGGGCCCAGGAGGCGCAGGAGGTCCGCGACGCCCTCGACGTCCTTGATTCGGCGGTCCTCGGTCAGCCACTGGAGTTCACGCTCCAGCTCGGTGAGGACCTCCGGGTCCAGGAGCTCGCGGAGCTCCGCCTGGCCGAGGAGCTCGGCCAGGAGCCGGGAGTCGAGGGAGAGCGCGGCGGCGCGGCGCTCGGCGAGCGGGGAGTCGCCCTCGTACAGGAACTGCGCGACGTAGCCGAAAAGGAGTGAGCGGGCGAACGGGGACGGCTCGGGGGTCGTGACCTCGACGAGCCGGACCCGGCGGGACTCGATGTCGCCCATCAGCTCGGTGAGGCCGGGGACGTCGAAGACGTCCTGGAGGCATTCGCGGACCGCCTCCAGGACGATCGGGAAGGAGCCGAACTCGCTGGCGACCTGGAGGAGTTGAGAGGCCCGCTGGCGCTGCTGCCACAGCGGGGTGCGCTTGCCGGGGCTGCGGCGCGGCAGCAGCAGGGCGCGGGCCGCGCATTCGCGGAAGCGGGAGGCGAAGAGGGCGGAGCCGCCGACCTGGTCGGTGACGATCTGGTTGATCTCGCCCTTGTCGAAGACGACGTCGGCCGCTCCGAGGGGAGCCAGCTCCGCGTCGTACTCGCTGCCCCGGGCGGCGGGGTCGTTGTCGGCGGCTGGGCCGAAGTCCATCAGGTCGGCGTCGGGCAGGCGCAGCACGATGCCGTCGTCGGCGTGCATGACCTGGGCGTCCATGCCGTATCGCTCGGAGAGCTTGGCGCCGAGGGCCAGCGCCCAGGGGGCGTGCACCTGGGCGCCGAAGGGGGAGTGGACGACGACCCGCCAGTCGCCCAGTTCGTCGCGGAAGCGCTCGACGACGATGGTGCGGTCGTCGGGGACGTGACCGCAGGCGCGGCGCTGTTCGTCCAGGTACGACAGGACGTTGTCGGTCGCCCAGTCGTCCAGGCCCGCTGCGCGGAGGCGCAGCCGGGCGTCCTCCGGGGACAGGCCGCCGATTTCGCGCAGGAACGCGCCCACCGCGCGGCCCAGTTCGAGCGGGCGGCCCAGCTGGTCGCCCTTCCAGAAGGGGAGCCGGCCAGGCACCCCGGGGGCGGGGGTGACCAGGACGCGGTCGCGGGTGATCTCCTGGATGCGCCAGGACGTCGTACCGAGGGTGAAGACATCGCCCACGCGGGACTCGTAGACCATCTCCTCGTCGAGCTCGCCGACCCGGCCGCCGCCCTTCTTCGGGTCGGCTCCCGCGAGAAAGACACCGAAGAGGCCGCGGTCGGGAATGGTGCCGCCCGAGGTCACGGCCAGTCGCTGCGCCCCTGGCCGGCCCGTGACCGTACCGGCGATGCGGTCCCAGACGACGCGGGGGCGCAACTCCGCGAAGGCGTCGGACGGATAGCGTCCGGCGAGCATGTCCAGGACCGCGGTGAACGCCGATTCCGGGAGCGAGGCGAAAGGGGCCGCGCGGCGGACCAGCGAGAGCAGGTCGTCGGCCTGCCAGCTGTCGAGGGCGACCATGGCGACGAGCTGCTGGGCCAGGACGTCCAGGGGGTTGGAGGGGACACGGAGCGACTCGATGGAGCCGGCGCGCATCCGCTCGGTGACCACGGCGGCCTGCACGAGGTCGCCCCGGTACTTGGGGAAGACGACGCCCGTCGAGACCGCGCCCACCTGATGCCCGGCGCGGCCGACGCGCTGCAGCCCCGAGGCGACGGACGGCGGTGACTCCACCTGGACGACGAGGTCCACCGCGCCCATGTCGATGCCCAGTTCGAGGCTGGAGGTGGCCACCACCGCGGGCAGCCGGCCCGCCTTGAGATCCTCCTCGACCAGGGCGCGCTGCTCCTTGGAGACCGAACCGTGGTGGGCACGGGCGAGGAGGGGCGGGGCGCCCTTGGCGGCGCCCGATTGGGCCATGACCTCGGCCGGGGAGTGTGCCTCCGGCAGCGTCGTGGCGGAGCCGCGCAAATCCAGCACAGTCCCGGTCGCGCGTTCATACGCGATCTCGTTGAGTCGGTTGCACAGGCGTTCCGCCAGCCGGCGGGAGTTGGCGAAGACGATCGTCGAACGGTGGGTCTGGATGAGATCGGCGATCCGCTCCTCGACCTGCGGCCAGATCGAGGGCTTCTCACCGGAGCCGGAGCCCGAGGCCTCGGAGGCAGGGGAGCCGCCCAATTCGCCCATGTCCTCGACGGGGACGACCACGGAGAGATCGAACTGCTTGCCCGAGGGCGGCTGCACGATCTCCGCCTTGCGCTGCGGAGAGAGATAGCGCGCGATCTCGTCCACCGGCCGGACCGTCGCGGAGAGGCCGATCCGGCGGGCGGGCCGTGGCAGGAGCTCGTCGAGACGCTCCAGTGATACGGCGAGGTGCGCACCGCGCTTCGTGCCCGCGACGGCGTGCACCTCGTCCAGGATCACTGTCTCGATGCCGGCCAGCGCATCGCGCGCCGACGAGGTCAGCATCAGGAACAGCGACTCGGGCGTCGTGATCAGGATGTCCGGCGGTCTGGTCGCCATCGAGCGCCGCTCGGAGGCAGGGGTGTCCCCGGAGCGGATGCCCACCCGGATGTCGGGCTCGGGGAGCCCGAGCCTGACGGACTCCTGGCGGATGCCCGTGAGCGGGCTGCGCAGATTGCGCTCCACGTCGACCGCCAGGGCTTTGAGCGGCGATACGTACAGCACCCGGCAGCGCTTCTTCGGGTCCGCGGGCGGCGGCGAGGACGCCAGGGAGTCGAGTGCGGCGAGAAAGGCGGCGAGAGTCTTGCCCGAGCCGGTCGGGGCCACCACCAGCACGTCGGAACCCTCTCCGATCGCCCGCCAGGCTCCGTCCTGGGCGGCGGTGGGCGCGGTGAAGGCCCCCGTGAACCAGGACCGGGTCGCGGGGGAGAAGGAGTCGAGCGCTTTCCTCACCATGGACCCATCGTGCACCTCGCCACTGACAACGGCCCGCACCTGGGGAAACAATGGGTCCATGGCCATGGGCACGGAGGAACGGGCACGGCACTGGCGGTTCGACGAACTGCCGGGCGTCGACCTGCTGCATGCCCGCTACATCCGCAAGATCTTCCCCCTGCACACGCACGAGACGTTCGTCATCGCCGCGATCACGGAAGGGGTGGAGGCCTTCCGCCACCGGAACGAACTCGTCCAGGCCGGGACAGGACAGCTGGCTCTGGTGAACCCCGACACGCCCCACACCGGGCACGCGGGCATACCCGAGGGCTGGACCTACCGCACGCTCTACCCGGCCGCGGCACTGATCAATGAGATAGCGGCCGAGATCAGCACGCTGCGCGGTCCGGTCGGTTTCACCTCGCCGGTCGCGGACGATCCGTACGCCGCCGTGCTCGTCACGGGGGTGCACACCGCCGCCGAGCAAGGCAATGCGCTGGCCGCCGACAGCTTGCTGCGCCTGGCTGTGGCGCGGCTGCTGCGCGCCCACGGCGGAAATCTCCCGGATCGGCCGCGGCGCTCGGCCGGTACCGGCAACGCGCTGCGTGCGCGAGCCGTACTGGAGGAGCGGATGGCCGAGCCGCCCTCCTTGGAGCGCCTCGCCACGGAGCTTGGCACCAGTCCCTTCGCCCTGCTGCGCGCCTTCAAGGCGACGTACGGAATGCCCCCGCACACCTGGCTCACCGATGCCCGGGTGCGCCGCGCCAGCTGTCTCCTGGACGCGGGGACGGCTCCAGCGGAGGCGGCGGCCGCTGTCGGTTTCACCGATCAGTCGCACCTGAGCCGGCACTTCAGCCGCATCGTCGGGGTTCCGCCCGGGGCCTACCGCCGCGAGCGCGCAAGAACGTACAAGACGACGGACGTACCTCCCTCGTAACCTCCTGGACGTGGCAGCAGAACAGACAACACCCGCACACATACGTACAGAGACCGAGACCGAGACCGGATCCAAGCCGGACTCGGCCGTCATCAGGGACGCCCTCGGCGTCGGCATCGCCGTAGGGCTCTCCGGATTCGCCTTCGGGGTGACCTCGGCAGGCTCCGGGCTCAGCCTCCTGCAGACCTGCACGCTGAGCCTCCTGGTCTTCACCGGGGCCTCGCAGTTCGCGCTGGTCGGTGCGCTCGCGGCGGGCGGCAGCCCGTTCACCGCGGCGGCGGGCGCCTTCTTCCTGGGGGTACGGAACACCTTCTACGGGCTCCGGCTCTCCCAGCTCCTCGCCCTGCCGCGCGCGGTGCGCCCCTTCGCCGCGCACTGGGTGATCGACGAGACCACCGCGGTCACCCTCGCCCAGCCCACCCGGCGCGCCGCCCGCATCGGTTTCACCGTCACGGGCCTGTCCCTCTACGTGCTGTGGAACCTCACCACCCTGATAGGCGCACTCGGCGCCCGGGCCCTCGGCGACACCGATGTGTGGGGCCTGGACGCGGCGACTCCCGCCGTCTTCCTGGCGCTGCTCGCGCCCATGCTCCGTACGTCGACCGAACGCGCCGTCGCCGCACTGGCCGTCCTCCTGGGCCTCGGCTTCCTGCCCGTACTGCCCGCGGGGGTGCCCGTCCTGGTCGCCGCGCTCGCCGCACCCGCCGTGCTCTTCCTCAAGGGCCGCACGATGTCCCGCACCGCCAAGGAGGACGACCGTTGAACGTCTGGATCGCGATCGGGGCGACCGCTGTCGGCTGCTATCTCGTCAAGCTTCTCGGTCTGCTCGTGCCTGCGGGGGCGCTGGAAAAGCCGCTGGTCAAGAGGCTGTCCGCGCTACTTCCTGTCGCTCTTCTCGCCGCGCTCACCGCCCAGCAGACCTTCGGCGACGGCCAGCAGCTCGTTCTGGACGCGCGGGGCGCGGGTGTCGCGGCAGCGGCGCTCGCACTGCTCCTGCGCGCCCCCTTCCTGGTGGTCGTCGCGGCCGCAGTGGTGGTCACGGCAGGTGTACGGGCGCTGGGCTGAGCCCCGTGCCCGTAGACACCCACACGTCCCTCAGGGCGTGGCGGGGATGCCCAGTACAGGCGTCTCCGCCACACCCAGGCGCACCGCGTCCTTCTCCGGCCGCAGCAGGAAAACGGCCAGTACACCGGCGGCCGCCACCAGGGCGGCCATCAGCAGATAGGCCGTGCGATAGCCGTCGGCCGTGGTCGCCGCCCCGTCCACCAGAAGGCCCGTGACCATCGGCGAGAGGATGCCGGCCAGCGCGTACACGAAGGCAAGCGCGCCCAGCGCCACGCCCCGCTGCGAGGGCGGAGTGATCCGGGCGCACGCGGTCTGCGAGATCGTCAGGATCACATTGGTCAGCGCCATCGGGCCGATCATCAGCGCGATCTTCACGCCGACCGAGTCGACCTCGGCGAACGCGGCGATCGACAAGGCCGCCACACACATCACCAGTCCGCCGCCCGCGCCGCCCATGAGCCCAGGGCGGGCGGTGCCGCGCTGTGCCGCGCGCCTTGCGAGCAGACCGTGGGTGAGCAGGACGACACCGTTGCCGATGGCCACACCCGTCACCACCGCGCCCGACTGCTTCAGGGTCAGGCCGGTGACCTTCTGCAGGTAGTCGGGCGCCCAGGTCAGGCCTGCCGACAGCATCCAGTACGCGGCGAAGGCCCCGAAGGCGGCGGCCAGCCAGGTGCCCGACAGCAGGATCTTCCGGTACGGAACGGCGGACGGGTCCGCCACGGGCGAAGCCCTCTTAAAGAGGGGCGGCGCGAGCGGCCCCTCCTTCGACCGTACGATCCAGAAACCCGCCCAGACCAGGCCCGCGAAGCCCACGATCCCGAACGCCCAGCGCCAGCCCCAGCCGTCGACGACTAGGGTCAGCAGGGGCGCGGAGACCGCGACCCCGGCAGCGGCGCCCACCATCAGCACAGCGGTCGGAAGAGTGCGCTCCTTCTGCCCGAACCAGCCGTGCAGATGGTGTACGGCCACGGGCATGGCGGGTCCCTCGGCGGCGCCGAGCAGTACCCGGGTCACGATCAGCGTGCCGAATCCTGCGGCGCCGATCAGCATCGGGAGCTGAGCCACGGACCACAGCAGGGCCATCCCCAGGAGCAGCACCGTGGTGCGGATCCGGCGCGTCAGGAAGGACACCCCGAGCGCCGCCAGGCTGAACAGCGCGAAGAACGCCGACTGGGCGGTACCGAACTCGCCGCGCGTCAGCCCCAGTTCCGCGCGGATCGGATCGGCTGCGAGCCCCATGACCGTCTTGTCGGCGAAGTTCACCAGCATGAAGGCGAGCAGCAGCCAGGTGGTGCGCCAGGCTCTGCGCCGCACGGAAGCTGCATCGTCCTCGTCCGGCGGGTGTGCCGTCGTGGTCGTGGTGCCCATCACGACCGCACTTCGCTGCCGCCGTCACCGCAGTCGCACGAGTCGTCGTCGACGACGCCCACGCTGATCACTCCGGCGGCCCGCTTGCGGCCCGCCTCGGTGCGCGTCAGCTCCGTCTCGACGTCCGTTCCCTCGGCCACCGCGGCCGATTCGGCGGATGCCCAGTGGAAGATCCCGCGCGCCATCGTGGACGTCTCGGCCTGTGCCCGCCGCGCGTATACGTCGGCGCGTATCCGGGCCACTTCGGCGTCGGCAGGCGCGGCCAGCGCCGCCGTCTCCGCCAGGTGCGAGGCCAGCCGCAGCTCGCCGTCGGCCAGCAGGTCCGCCGCCCGCCGAGCCAGCACGAGCGCACCGCCCGCAGCCGTCGCGAACTCGGCCGCGACCGCAGCGTCGGGGGCCGGCTTGAGGTTGGCGGGGTTCTGGTCGTACCAGCCGCCCCAGAGGCGCCACAGGTTCCGTACGACGAACTCCGGCTCGTCGTAGGCGGGATGCAGGTAGGGCTTGTCGAGCAGCTCCCGCGGAACCTTCACGCCGTGCAGTACGGCGTCCAGCCGGTGTCCCGCGTTCATCAGTGCGCGCGTCTGCTCGCAGAGCGACTCCAGGAGGCGTGCCGTGTCGTCGAGCGCCTGGTGGATGCGGCTCGCGCCCACGATCGGCACGCCGTGCCCGGGCAGCAGCAGCTCCGCGCCCAGCTCCTGCATCGCACGCAGCGCGCGGGCCCAGTCCTCCGGGTAGCGCTGCACCTTCTGCGGGTTGCCGGCGTTGGGGGAGTTCCAGATGAACAGGTCACCCGTGCAGAGTGTTCTGAGCTCGGGGATCCACACATAGGTGTGGTCGTCGGTCTCGCCGCGTGCGTGGACCAGTTCGAAGGTGAGGTCGCCGCGCTCGACGGTCAGACGCTCCTGATAGGTGGTGTCCGGGTAGCGGTAGGACGTGGGCCACTTGATCGAAGGGACGCCGAACTGCCTGCGGTTGATCCAGGTGTTGTAGCCCGAAGTCTGGATGTAGCGGTCGAAGCGGGCCGTGACCGCCTGGTGCGCGATCACCTCGGGCCGCGCGCCGCCCGACTCCTGCGCCTGCCGGTCGAAGGGCCATACGCCGAAGACGTGGTCGACATGGCCGTGCGTGTAAACGATCGAGTGAACCGGCCGGTCGCTGAAGGCCCGTACCGCGGTGTGCAGTTGCTCGGCCGTACGGAAGTCGCCCGAGTCCACCAGCACCACCCCGTCCCCGGTGTCGAAGGCCGCGACGTTGGCGAAGGCAGGGAAGAAGCCCACCCGGTCGCGGACGGGGACGAGTTCGCCTCCCGTGAACGCGCCTGTGTGGTGGGCCAGCAGAGTCTCCTCGCCGCGCCACACGCGGTCGATGTATCCGAGGTAGGGGTGCGGTATGTGCTCGGTCATATCAGCGGCTCCTTCGGTGCTGTGCGGCAGATCGCGGCAGAGCGCGACGGGTCACTGCCACCACGAGTCTCGGACGGGGGAGTGACCTCGGACACCCGCTCTCGTCACATGCGCCCCGCCTGCGTAATGTGACGCGTCACAACCCCGGTCACGGACGGAGAGGGAGAGGCCATGGATCTGTCCCCCGCGGCCCGTGCCCTCGCCCTGCGCTGCGAGCCCCGGGTGAACGAACTGGCGCGGCGCATGGCCCGCGAGTCCTTCGAGGAACTCCCCGGGTACGCCGAACTCCCCGACGACGTCAAGGACCTGGAGGTCGCCGCCACCGCACGGCACGGCGTACGCCTCTTCCTGCGCCGCGTCGCCGAGCCGCACCTCAGCCCCGGCAGCCATCGCCTCTTCCGTGAGCGCGCCGCCCAGCGCGCCGAGGAGGGCATGCCGCTCCATCTGCTGCTGCGCACCCACGCGCTGGGGATGTACGTGCTGTGGCAGGCCCTGCGCGAAGCCGCGGGGCCGGGTGACGAGGCGGCCCTGCTGGAACTCGTCGACCTGCTCCTTCGTTCACACCACACCATCGTGGGCGCCGTCGCCGAGACCTACCTCGACGAGCGCTCGGCGCTGGAGGCCGAACAGCGCGCCCAGCGCCGCTCGCTGGTCCGCGGCCTGCTCGACGGCATGCTGGCGCCCGGTCATGTACTCCTGGAGCAGCTCCGGCTCGAGGGGCCCGCCCTGGTGCTGGCCCTGTCTCTCATATACATCTG
>NZ_JAFLRJ010000199.1 GCF_017315755.1 Streptomyces beijiangensis | reverse complement strand
GGGCTCGACGACCGCGACGGCGAGCGCGTCCGTACCGTCGACGAGGGTGAGGTGGGCGGTGGCGCCGATGTCCTCGGCGAGGGAGCGGAGCGCGGGCAGGGCTGCTTCCCGTACGAGAGGGTGCACCTGGCGGCCCAGGCGCAGGACGCCCAGGCCCACACGGGCGCGGCCCCCGAGGTCCCTGCGTACGAGGGCGTGCTGTTCGAGGGTGGCGAGCAGCCGG
>NZ_JAFLRJ010000198.1:11610-11900 GCF_017315755.1 Streptomyces beijiangensis | reverse complement strand
GGCTTATTTGCCCCGCCCGGTGTCCTTGTCAGCGCAGTGCGTCCGCTACCTCCTGGGCTGCTGCCACTACGCGCGGGCCCACCCGCTCGGGCACCGCCTCCGCCAGCATCACCACTCCCACGCTGCCCTCCAGACCCGACACCCCGACCAGCGGTGCGGCGGCTCCGCACGCGCCCGCCTCCAGTTCGCCGTGGGTGAGGGTGTAGCCGGGGCCCTCCGCGAGGCCGCCCGCACGGGCGGTGAGAATCGCCTTGCCCGCGGCTCCCCGGTCCAGCGCGTGACGGAAGCCG
>NZ_JAFLRJ010000198.1:0-11521 GCF_017315755.1 Streptomyces beijiangensis | reverse complement strand
TCGAGGGTGGCGAGCAGCCGGTAGACCACGGTGCGGTTGACACCGAGTTTGGTGGACAGCTCTGTGACGGTCAGGCCGTGGTCGGTGTCGGCGAGCAACTTGAGGACACGAAGTCCCCGGTCGAGCGTCTGAGAGGTCTCCGCGGTCACGACGCCCACTCCTTAGTGGTGAGTCGCGGCGGCACATCCGCGGAATCGCGGCGCCGGTCCCATCGGCGTCGCGCGCAGAGGCCGCCGGCATGCCATGGCACCGGCTGCGCTCCGAGGCGGCGCTGCCACGGGGCGTGTGCGTTCCGGGGACAGTAGCGAGCTGGTCCGCTCAGCGGAAGACGCAGTCCAGAATCCGGGCAGTTACGGAAGAACGGCATCCAGATTGTCCGGGATGCCGTTCCTTTTGGGTGCCGTTCGTTCGTACGCGTGGCAGGTCATCGCATACGCGTGGCCCACTCCTGGACCTTCGCGATACGCGCCTGGATCTGATGCGCCGTCGCCTCCGCACCCGGCGGACCGCCGCACGCCCGCCGCAGCTCCGTGTGGATGCTGCTGCCATGCGGGGGACGACCCCCGCACCCCCAGCAGGGGGCCACCCCCTCGACCCCCAGCACCCGCGTCACCGCATCTGCGTCAGCGCATACGCGTGGCCCACTCCTGGACCTTCGCGATACGCGTCTGGATCTGATGCGCCGTCGCCTCCGCACTCGGCGGACCGCCGCACGCCCGCCGCAGCTCGGTGTGGATCACGCCGTGCGGTTTGCCGCTCTGGTGGGTGTAGGCGGAGACGATCGTGTTGAGCTGCTTGCGCAGTTCGAGGAGCTTCTTGTGGGTGACGACCGGGCGCGCCTCGGCCGGCTTCTCCAGGAGGTCGGCCTCCGAGGCCGGCCTCTGGCGGCTGTGCGCGATCTGCCGCGTCTGCCGCTTCTGGAGCAGTATCTGCACCTGGTCGGGTTCCAGGAGGCCGGGGATGCCGAGGTAGTCCTGCTCCTCCTCGCTGCCGGGGTGCGCCTGCATCCCGAACTCGGCGCCGTCGTACAGGACCCGGTCGAAGACCGCGTCCGACTCCAGTGCCTCGAAGGGGAGTTGCTCCTCGGTCTCCTCGTCCTCCAGCTTCTCGGCGTCGGCGAGGAGCTTGTCCTCCTCCGAGAAGGGGTTCTCCTCGTCGCTCGCCTTCTTGGGCTTGTCGAGTACGTGGTCGCGCTCGAGCTCCATCTCGTTGGCGAAGTCGAGGAGCATCGGGATGGTGGGGACGAAGACGGACGCGGTCTCGCCGCGGCGCCTGGACCGTACGAAACGGCCGACCGCCTGGGCGAAGAACAGCGGGGTCGAGATGGTCGTCGCGTACACGCCGACCGCCAGACGCGGGATGTCGACGCCCTCCGACACCATGCGGACCGCGACCATCCAGCGCGACTCGTCCGCGGCGAACTGGTCGATCTTCTTGGAGGCGGCCTTCTCGTCGGAGAGGACGATGGCGGGCTTCTCGCCGGTGACCTTCTTCAGGATCTTGGCGTACTCGCGGGCCGACTCCTGGTCGGTGGCGATCACCAGGCCCCCGGCGTCCGGGATGCCCTTGCGGACCTCGGTGAGACGGGTGTCGGCGGCCTTGAGGACGTTGGGGATCCAGTCGCCGGTGGGGGCGAGTGCGGTACGCCAGGCCTGGCCGATGGCGTCCTTGGTCATGGGCTCGCCGAGGCGGGCGGCGATCTCGTCGCCGGCCTTGGTGCGCCAGCGCATGTTGCCGCTGTAGGAGAGGAAGATGACGGGCCGGACGACTCCGTCGGCGAGGGCGTTGCCGTAGCCGTAGGTGTAGTCGGCAGACGAGCGCCGGATGCCGTCGTTCCCTTCTTCGTACGCGACGAAGGGGATCGGGTTGGTGTCCGAGCGGAACGGTGTGCCGGTGAGCGCGAGCCGGCGGGTGGCCGGATCGAACGCCTCCTGGCAGGCCTCGCCCCAGGTCTTGGAGTCACCTGCGTGGTGGATCTCGTCGAGGATGACGAGGGTCTTGCGCTGCTCGCAGCGGTTGCGGTGGAGCATGGGGCGTACGCCGACGCCCGCGTAGGTCACGGCGACCCCGTGGTAATCCTTGCTCAGCGGCCCCGCGCTGTAGTCGGGATCGAGCCTGATCCCTATGCGCGCGGCCGCCTCGGCCCACTGCTTCTTCAGGTGCTCGGTCGGCGCGACCACGGTGATCTGCTGCACGACATGGTGGTGCAGCAGCCACGAGGCGAGCGTCAGCGCGAAGGTGGTCTTCCCTGCGCCGGGCGTCGCCACGGCGAGGAAGTCCCTGGGCTGCTCCTGGAGGTACCGCTCCAGGGCACCCTCCTGCCAGGCACGCAGCTTGCTGGCGGTGCCCCAGGGGGCGCGGCCGGGGAAGGCGGGTGAGAGGTGGTGGGAGGCGGTAGTAGTCACGGTCTCCAGATCGCAGGCTCTCGGGGATACGACAACCGGGCCACCTTACCGGTGGCCCGGTTGTGAACCCGTGCGAACGAGCCGGAGGATCCGTAGGTGCGACCCGTGTCACATGGCGGGGTCGACAAGGTCGCGCAGACCTTGCCCGATGACCTTCACCTCGTCCATTCGCCCGGTGGCCACCTCGATGACCAGGCGTTCTGCGGCGTCGATGTCCGGCCGCAGCTGGATGTCGTTCATCGCGAGGAACGACACGCAGGACACCCACGCCGTGCGCTTGTTCCCGTCGAAGAACGGGCGGTTGATCGCCAGGGACTGAAGGAGCGCGGCAGCCTTGTCGATCAGGTCCGGGTACGCCTCTTCACCGAACATGGCTGCGGATGGACGGTGGACCGCCGACTCCAGCAGCCCCGCGTCCCGGACCACGATCTGCATCTCGGGACAGGCCAATGCCGCGAGGCCCAGCACGTCCTCGGAATCGAGGTAGACACAGGTCACTTGAGCCGGTCCATCAGCTCGGCCCACTTGGCGACCTGCTCCTTGCCCGTCTTGCGGACGATCGCCTGGTGCGCGGTACGGGCCAGGTAGTCGTCCACCGCCCGGAGCAGTATGGCGTGCATGCTCGTGCCCTCCTCCTCGGCGCGCTGCTTGAGAGCCTCGGTCTGGTCGTCGCGAAGACGCAGGTTCATAGCCATACCAAAATGGTACCACTATGTGGGGTCAGAGTGGTACTACTTAGACTGCCCGCCCAGCCGGGTCGCCACCCACATCCCCACCAGCGCCACCCCCGCCATCGGCAGGAACACCGCCGCGAAGGCGGCCGGGTGCGAGGCCGACGCCGTGTCGTGCAGCGCCCCCACCGCTCCCCCGCCCAGCGCCGCGAACGTCGCGCCGCCCACCGCCAGCAGGATCACGTTCGACAGGCCGTCGGAGATCTGGAGGGCCGCCGAGTTCTCGCCCGCCTCCTCCGGTGCCGACAGCTTCAGCAGCAGGACGCTCGTCGAGGCGATCACCATGCCCATGCCGAAGCAGCCGATGGCCCAGGCCACCGCGACCGTCCACACCGGGACGGAGTGGATCAGCACGCTGGGGGCCAGCGCGATGGCCACCGCCACGCACAGCATCCCGAAGACCAGCAGGCTCCGGCGGTACGGCTCCAGGCGCGGCCGGGACTGGACCCAGGAGCCCAGCGCCCAGGTCGCACCGCCGACCGCGAGCGAGAGGCCCGCCATCGTCGGTGACAGGCCCCGCTGCGTCACCAGCATCAGCGGCACGAAGCTCTCCGCCGCGATGAAGGAGCCGGCCGCGATGCCCCGCAGGAGGACCACCGATGGCAGGCCCCGGGCCGCGCGGTAGGTGCCGCGCGGGAGCAGGCCGAGTACGGAAGGGATCAGCAGCGCCGCCCCCGCCGCGGCCGGGATCAGGGACAGCCAGCGCAGGTCTTCGCCCGCGTACTGGAGGAGCGCCGCACCCAGCGAGACCGCGAGCGCCAGCCGGATGCGGCGGCGGTCGAAGGGCGGGACGGGGGCCGCGGGGTCCGCCGGGCCCGATGCCATGCGCCGGATCGCCGGGAGCGCGAGGGCGAGCGGGAAGACGACCAGCGCCGGGATGCCGATGAACACCCAGCGCCAGCCCAGATGTTCGGTCACCGCGCCGGCGATCAGCGGCCCGACCACCGAAGGGACCACCCAGCTCGCCGCGAACCCCGCCATGATCGCCGGGCGCAGCCGCTCGGAGTAGGCGCGGCTGACGACGACGTACAGGGCGACGATCACCAGGCCGCCGCCGAGCCCCTGCACCGCGCGGCCCCCGATGAACAGCCACATCGAGGACGCCGTCCCGGAGAGCAGCAGCCCGGCTCCGAAGGCGGCGATCCCGGTGGCCAGCGGGGCGAGGGGGCCGCGCCGGTCGGCCCACTGGCCGGACAGGACCATGGAGAAGAGCGAGGTCGTGAAGTACGCGGAGAACGCGAAGGCGTAGAGCGAGATGCCGTCCAGTTCGCGCGCGGCGACCGGCATCGCCGTGCCGACCGCCGTCGCCTCGAAGGCGATCAGCAGCACGACGGTGATGATGCCGAGGGAGAGCGCGCGGTGGGTCCTGCCGAGGATCCCGGGCTCCGGTGGAATCCCGGCGGGCATCACGGAGGTGGGCGCGACCTCGGCGTCGCGCGGTTCCAGGACGTTCATGGGCTCAGCGTAAGGGGCGCGATACCCATTGACCCCTGTCGCGAGGAGGGGCCCGCCTCGGCCTTTGGTCGTACGACCATGAACGGCGCATGGCAGTCGCGTTGCGGGCGCGCCCGCCCTCTTGAGGCCCTGGCCCCGGCCGCCTACGGTCGGGGTATTCGAGTTCACGTGGCCGTGTGCCCGAGTGGTTGAGGGATTCGCCTGCAAAGCGAAGCACACGGGTTCGATTCCCGTCACGGCCTCAAGGAATGAAGAGACGACGGAGTGGCCGCCCTCATGGTGCGAGGGCGGCCACTCTGTTTGCCGCTACTGCTTCCCGGCCCGTGCCGCGGCAGCCAGCTCCTTGATCTGCTCCTCGTCCTCCGTGGAGAGCGAGGTCTGCACCAGCTGGCCGCCGAACTGTGCGAGCTCCGGGACGACCTTGTCGCGCGCGGCCTGCTTGACCAGCACGAAGAGGGCGGCGGCGCCGGGCTTGAGGTTCTCGCTGATCTCCTTCATGAAGTTGTCGTTCACACCGGTGTCGGTGACGGCACCACCCGCCGCTCCCGCCGCCGCACCCACGGCCGCGCCGAGGAACGGGACGAAGAAGAGCAGGCCGATGACGCCGCCCCACAGCGCGCCTCCCGCGGCACCCGTGGCGGTGTGGTTGACGGACTGGTGCAGCTTGATCTTGCCGTCGGACTCGCGGCGCTCGACGACGACCGCGTCCTCCAGCTCGACGAGGTGTTCACGGTTCATGGAGAAGAGCTTGTCGCGCACCTGGTTTGCGGTGGCGAGGTCGTTGTAGGCGACGACGAACAGATTGCTCATGCGGCTGACTCCTCATCGGGATGCGGTACGACGGCACCCACTATAGGAATAAATGCTCAATTAGGGCACATGCGGCACATAAGCATCCCTTCACGGGGCCTCCACAACTGCCCCGGCTTCTGCGATCATCGCGTCCATGACAGATCAAGGACGGCGCGGGCTCGGCGTATTCGCCGGAGTGTTACTGGCCATGGGGCTGCTGCCCGGGGTGACGGTCGGGGACGGCGGCGACGTCTACCTCTCGGCCCTGCTGGCCCTCATCGCCTTCGGGATCCTGACCAAGGTCATCCTGATCGCCCCGACCTCGGAGAAGCCCGCCGCACCCCTCCAGGTGCTGGCGTTCCTGGCCCTCGGCGGGCTCCTCCAGGACGTGCTGATCTGGCTGCTGGTGGGGCAGTTGGCGAAGCAGCTGGACACGGGCCTGCACCTGGAGGGGTACGGGACGGTGATCGCCGCGGCGGCCGTCGTACGGGCCTCCATCTGGGCGGGCCTGTTCCTCCTGCCGGGCCGGAAACTCCGCGAACCCGTGACCGACTGACGCGACCGCCCCGGGCCCGGCGGGCGCTCCCCCGGCCCGGCGGGCCCTCAGCCGCCCACGAAGACCCGCGCCGCCGACGTGCCGATGCCCGTCGGGGCCGAGGGCAGCGGGCGGATGCCGGGGCGGTCGGCCAGCAGCTCCGCCTCGCCGTAACGGCGCGTACCCCGGTGCCAGTTCAGGATCGCCACGATCCAGTCCTCCAGTTCGCGCACATGGTCGGCCAGCGCCTTCCGCCCCTCCGCATCCAGGCCGAAGTCCTCGTACAGGAGCGGCAGTTCATGCTCGGCGACATGCTGGAACTGCCGCATCCGCTCCCGCATCAGATCGTCGACGACGGCGAGCGCCGCCGGGTAGTCGCAGCCGAAGAACGTCTGCACCACCAGCAGGGCGTTGTGCAGCTCGCCCTCGAACTCGACCTCCTTCTGGTACGAGAAGACGTCGTTGACCAGCGCCGCGTAGTCCGCGGCCGCGCCCTCCAGGGAGCGCATCGGACCGCTGTTGTAGAGGGCGGGCGGGATCACATGGCCGTGGCGCAGGCGGGCCAGCGCCATCGTGAGGTCCGAGCCGAAGGTCTTGCGGCGCATCTCGATGTAGTCGACGGGGTCGGGGACCCGGTGGTACGCCTGGTTGGCCAGCTCCCAGAGCCAGCTGTCCAGCATCTCGTCGACGGTGGACCGGAAGAACGCCCGCCCCTCGGCGTCCAGCGGAGCCGCCGTACGCGCCCACAGATCGGCGAGACCGCGCTCCATGGCGTCCATGGGGACGACCGCCGACTCGCCCTCCACCGTCATCAGCGCCGCCAGCCGGTCCTTGGAGGCCTTGGCCGCGAGCAGGTTGCGGGACTGTCCGAGGACGAGCGGATAGAAGTCGTCCGCGTACGTCCCCCAGGTCAGCCACTCCGCCGACAGCTCCAGCTCCGCCGGGGTGGCGTCCGGGTCGATGCCCGCCGAGCAGAGCGCGAAGTCGTAGCCGATGAGTTTGTGCTCGTCCCAGATGTCGTCGAGCATCCCCATCCGGTGTGCCCAGTCGACCAGCGCGGTCCTCGCGCCGTCGAGGTGCGGGCTGAGGGTGAGGGGGAACGGCACGTCGAAGTCGAGGAGTTGGGAGGGCCCGGTCCGCTGGAAGGGCAGGTGGGCGTGCTGCCGCAGGCGGCCCAGACCGCTCGCGCCGATCAGCCGCCTGATGTCCGCGGCCGAAGTGCCGGGCCCCGAGGGGCCGAAGGGCGCGAGGCCGCGCTCGCCCCGCCCTTCCGGGTAGCGCCCCGAGGCCGCATGCCACTCGTGGCCGCCCGACTGCCAGTCCTGCAGCCCCTTCACGTACAGCAGCGTGTCCGCCGCGCCCTTCGGGTCCACGCCCTCCTCCGCGAGGACCGGGGCCAGTTCGGTGAGGAAGGTGTGCTCGAACTGCTGGAGGCGTGAGGTGATCAGGTCGTTCACCGCGTCCGCCGCCTCCTGTGTCGTACAGCCCAGGAAGGTCTCCAACACCAGTACCCCGTTGGAGAGTTCACCCTCTTCATGGATCTCCCGGTCGTACGAGAAGAGGTCGTTGCGCAGGTGCACACCGTCCGAGAAGGCGTCCTTGAGGACCCGCAGGGGGCGCGATCCGGCGACGGCGGCGGGGATCTCGGCGGTGACGTACTCGACGAGACCCGCCGACCAGGGCGCGCCGCCCACCTTGCGCCGCATCTCGATGTACTCGACGGGGTTGGAGATACGGCCCGCGTTGATGTTGGAGAGTTCCCAGAGGGATTCGTTGAGGAGGTGCTCGGTGGACTCCGCGAACCGTGCGCGCCACTCCATCGACATGGCGGGGACCGTACGGGCCCAGAGGTCGGCCAGGCCCGCCTCGACCGGGTTCTGCGGCTCCGGGAAGCCGTCGGCGGGGTCCGCCATGGGCATGAACGCCGGCAGGCGGTCCAGGTACGCCTTGCCGCCCTCGCGGTCGTGCGAGTACTTGAAGAGCTTCAGGAAGTGGTCGTCGAAGAAGAAGACCCAGACGTACCAGTCGGTGACCGTCGCCAACTCCTCGGCGGTGCAGTCCGGATGGGTGTAGGCGCAGAGGAGCGCGTAGTCGTGGGAGTCGAGGTCCTTCTCCTCCCAGACCCCCGAGCCCTCCAGCATTCCCATCTTCCTGGCCCACGCCTTGGTGTGGGTCCTGGCTTCTTCCAGATGGGGATTGAGCCGTGCCGGATGAGGCAGATAGAACTCCGGCATGACAAAACTCTTCGCCACTGCGCTGGGGCCTTTCCCGCGGGGTCACTGATCTCGGTCAGCCCTACCCGTGGCCCTGCGCGGCCATCCGCTCAGCTCTGGTGGTCCGCCCAAACGTATGACTCGGGCAGCAAATCCCTGACAGGGACCGCCCGTACGTGCTCACCGCTGCCGAGGAGGACACGGATCCCGGGGAAGTAGTCGAGCAGGACCTGGCGGCAGCGGCCGCACGGCGGCACGATGCCCCGGCCCCCGTCGCCCACCGCGACGATCGCGGTGAGGTCGTACGCGCCCTGCGCCGCGGCCGCCCCGATGGCGACGAGCTCCGCGCAGGGGCCGCCGGTGAAGTGGTAGACGTTCAGGCCTGTGATGATCCGGCCGTCGGCCGCCCGCACCGCGGACGCCATCGAGTGGTTCCCGCCTCGGCATCCGGCGGCCGCCAACTCCGTTGCCGCGCCTACGAGTTCGGGGTCGCTCACTGGGCTGCCACCACGGCGGCCTGCGGCCGGATCGGCAGCCGGCTGACCGGGCGCCCGGTGGCCGCCCGTACCGCGGAAGCCACGGCTGCCGGGGACGCGACCACGGGGGCCGCGCTCACCGGCTTCGCGCCGAAGGGGGCGACCACGTCGCGCTCCTCGACCAGCTTGACGATACGGATGTCCGGGGCGTCCAGCGCGGTCGGCAGGGCGTAACCGGTGAGGTCGGGGTGGCGGACGACACCGCGCGTGGTGCGCAGATTCTCGGTGAGCGCCGCGCCGACGCCGAGGGTGACCCCGGCCTCGATACGGGCCACGAGCTGGCGGGGGTTGAGGATGCGGCCCACGTCCTGGGCGACGGCCAGCTCCACGACCCGGATCGAACCGATCTCGATGTCCACGTCCACGACCGCGCGGATCGCGCAGAACGCTAGCCCGACGAAGGCGTCGCCCTGGCCGTTCTCGTCGAGCGGCTCGGTCGGGTGGGGGCGGCACTGGGCGGTCGCCCAGAGCTCCTTGCCGTCCATGGCCTCGGTGACGGTGGTCGACAGCACACCGTCGTACGAGGTGATCTTGCCGTCCGCGATCTGCAGCAGCTCCGTCGACATCCCGAACTTGTGCGCGAGGGGCTGGAGGAGCTGGGTGCGGACCATCTTGGCGGCCCGCTCGACCGCGCCGCCC
Organism: Streptomyces beijiangensis; assembly: GCF_017315755.1. Lineage (GTDB taxonomy): Bacteria > Actinomycetota > Actinomycetes > Streptomycetales > Streptomycetaceae > Streptomyces > Streptomyces beijiangensis. The sequence goes on along the minus strand of NZ_JAFLRJ010000198.1, from coordinate 2,215 downwards.
GAGACCCAGGTGTGCCTGCCGTGCGTCGCGGGACCCGCCGGGGGCTGGTCGGTGTCGACGGAGGCGACGTGCACCTCCTCGATGCCCAGGGTCTCCTGGACGATCTGCCGGGCGAGCGTCGAGAAGCCCTGGCCGGTCTCGACCGCCGCGCAGATCACGGTCGCCACCCCGTCGTGGACCTTCACCGTGGCGGTGGAGACCTCGTCCTTGCCCTCGGCGCCGAGCATATGGACCATGCCGACGCCGTAGCCGACACCTCTGCGTACGGCACCGGGCTCACCCGCGCCCTCGGGGCCGCCGGGCAGCAGCCAGTCCTCCTGCGGGGTGTCCTTGGGCAGCGCGGGCAGCGGGAAGTCCCGTACCGCGCGCAGGAGTTCGGCCACGGGGGCCGGGCAGGTGACGGTCTGGCCGGTAGGCAGCAGATCACCGGTCGCCAGTACGTTGCGGAGCCTGAGTTCGGCCGGGTCGATCGAGAGCCTGGCGGCCAGCTTGTCCATCTGGCCCTCGTACGCGGCACAGACCTGAAGGGCGCCCTCGCCCCTGACATGGCCGGACGGCGGGTTGTTGGTGCGTACCGCCCAGCCTTCGATGAAGGCGTGCGGGACGACATAGGGGCCGCAGGCGAAGGCGACAGCGGCGGCGAGGGACTCCGACGAGGAGTCGGCGTACGCGCCCGCGTCCAGGAGGATCTGCGCCTCGACCTTGACCAGGCGGCCCTCGGCGTCCGCGTGGTGGCGGTAGCGCAGCAGGGTCGGGTGGCGGTGGCCGTGGCCGAGGAAGGACTCCTCGCGGGTCGCGGCGAGCTTGACCGGGCAGCCGGTCTTCAGCGCGAGCAGTCCCAGCGGGATCTGGAAGCCGCTGTCCTCCCGGTCGCCGGTCGCGCCCGGCACGCCGGTGACGACGACCTTGACCCGGTCGGGATCCAGACCGAAGCAGGCTGCGGCCAGATCGCGGTCGGTGTGCGGGTCGGTGGAGGCGATGTAGATCTCGACGCCGCCGTCGGGGCGCGGCACGGCGAGGCCGGCCTCGGCTCCGATGGGGGCGGGGTCCTGGCGGCCGATGCGGTAGAGCCCCTCGACGACGATGTCGCCGGTGATGTCGGGGTCGCCGTACCGCAGCGGGATGTGGCGGATGAGGTTGCCGTCGGGGTGCAGCGGCTCGGCGGCGAAGGCCTTCTCGGGGTCGGTGACGGGCTCCAGGAGCTCGTACTCGACCGCGATGGCGGCGACGGCCAGGCGTGCGGTGTCCGGGTGGTCGGCGGCGACCGCGGCGATGGGCTCGCCGTGGTGGCGTACGAGGTCGGAGGCGAAGACCGGGCGGTCGGCGACGGTGCGTCCGTGGGCCGTGTCGCCGGGGATGTCGGCGTGCGTGACCACGGCCCGTACACCCGCCATCGCCTCGGCGGCCGAGGTGTCGATCGCGGTGATCCGGGCGTGGGCGTGCGGGGAGCGCAGGATCGACGCCCAGAGGAGGCCCTCGGCCCACAGGTCGGAGGCGTACGGGAAGGTGCCCTCCGCCTTGGCGCGCGCGTCGGCGGGCGGGAGCGACGCGCCGAGCCCGTGGGCGGGCGGCTCCTGCTCGGTGCCGATCGTCTCGGGGGTCGTCGCCGTGGCCGCGTCGTTGCTCACGCCATGCCTCCGTCACGCTGCTGCGGTTGCTGCTGAACGCTGCCGGCGCCGGGGGGCGCCTGGCGCGGGATACGGGCTTCCTCCGCACCTGCGGCGGCCGCCTCGCGCCCGGCGACGACCTCGGCGACGGCGTCGAGCACGCCCCGGTACCCGGAGCAGCGGCAGAGGTTGCCGCAGAGCGCCTGGCGGGTCTCGAGCTCGGTGGGGGCGTGGTTGCCCTCCAGGAGGTCGTGGACGGTCATGGCCATGCCGGGGATGCAGAAGCCGCACTGCACGGCACCGCACTTGGCCAGGGCGCGCTGGACGTCGGAGGGTTCGTCGTCGGTGGCGAGTCCTTCGACCGTACGGACCTCGGATCCCGCGGCGGTGGCCGCGGGCACCAGGCAGGAGGCGACGAGGCGTCCGTCGACCTGGACGTTGCAGGCCCCGCACTCGCCCTGCGAGCAGCCGTCCTTGGCCCCGGCGAGGCCGAGGCGCTCGCGCAGGACGTAGAGCAGCGACTCGCCGATCCAGGCGTCGGTGACGGGCCGGTCGGCGCCGTTCACGCGCAGGACGTAGGAGGCGGGGGTGTGCTCGCTGCGGGGGGC
>NZ_JAFLRJ010000197.1 GCF_017315755.1 Streptomyces beijiangensis | reverse complement strand
CGCACAGAAAAGTGCCGGGCCCCCGCTGAGGGGACCCGGCACTTTTCCGTACGAAGACACCGCTTACACGAAGAACACCGGCTAGAAAAAGACCGACCGCCGCTGCACCAGCAGTTTGTAGAGCGTGTGCTGGATCTGCTCCCGCACCTGATCGGTCAGATTGAACATCAGCATCGGATCCTCCGCCGCCTCCGGCGGATACCCGTCGGTCGGAATCGGCTCACCGAACTGGATCGTCCACTTCGTCGGCAGCGGCACCATCCCCAGCGGCCCGAGCCACGGGAACGTGGGCGTGATCGGGAAGTACGGGAAGCCGAGGATCCGCGCCACGGTCTTCGCGTTCCCGATCATCGGGTAGATCTCCTCCGCCCCCACGATCGAGCACGGCACGATCGGCGCCCCGGCCCGCAGCGCGGTCGACACGAACCCGCCCCGCCCGAACCGCTGCAGCTTGTACCGGTCACCGAACGGCTTCCCGATGCCCTTGAACCCCTCCGGCATCACCCCGACGACCTCGCCCCGCTGCAGCAGACGCTCGGCGTCCTCCGCGCAGGCCAGGGTGTGCCCGGCCTTCCTGGCGAGCTCATTGATGACCGGCAGCATAAAGACAAGATCGGCCGCGAGCAGCCGCAGATGGCGCTCGGCCGGATGGTTGTCGTGCACCGCGACCTGGAGCATCAGCCCGTCCAGGGGCAGCGTCCCCGAGTGGTTGGCGACGATCAGCGCCCCGCCCTCGGACGGGATGTTCTCGATCCCCTTCACTTCCACCCGGAAGTACTTCTCGTACAGGGGCCGCACCATCGACATCAGGACCTGGTCGGTGAGCTCCTTGTCATAACCGAACTCGTCGACCTCGTAGTCGCCGGTGATCCGCCTCCGCAGGAAGGACAGCCCCCCGGCGATCCGCCGGTCCCACCCACCGCTCTCGGCCGGCGCCTCCACAGGCACCGGCTCGGCGGCCTGCTCGCGCTCCGGTACGGACGCGAGCGCGGCCGGCGTCGCCGTACTGCGCACCGACGCCCGCTTGGCCTTGGTGTTCCTGGCCCGCCTGGTCCTCGGCTCGTCACCGAAGGGGATGACCTTGGCATCGGCCATGTCAGCTGCGCTCCTTGCCGGCAGAAGAGACAAATCCGGAGACCCGGTCGACCGTACGCGCGAGTACCTCGGGAGGCAGCAGCCCAACCCCCCGGCTGCGCGCGAAATCCTCGAAAGTATCCGCGGTCGAGTACTGCGGTACGAACCCGAGTGTCTCCCGCATCTGAACCGTGGAGACGACCCGGCCGTGCGTCAGCAGCCGGATCTGCTCGGGCGAGAAATCGGTCACGCCCACCGTACGCAGTGCCGAACCGACCCAGTTGACCGCGGGCAGCAGTACGGGCACGGTGGGCCGCCCCAGCCGCCGTGAACACTGCGAGAGCAGCAGTACGCCCTCGCCCGTGACGTTGAAGGTCCCGCTGTTCAGAGTGCCCCGCCGGGGCTCGTGCAGCGCGATCCGCAGCACATCGATCACATCGTCCTCATGGACGAACTGCAGCCGCGGGTCGTACCCGAAAACCGTCGGCAGCACCGGGAGCGACAGATACTCGGCGAGCGGTGAATCGGCGCGGGGCCCGAGGATGTTGGCGAACCGCAGCACACACACGGCCACGTCGGGCCGCCGCCGGGCGAAGCCGCGTACGTACCCCTCGACCTCCACCGCATCCTTGGCGAAGCCGCCGCTGGGCAGCGACTTGGGCGGTGTGGTCTCCGTGAAGACGGCGGGGTCCCGCGGCGCCGCCCCGTACACGCTCGTACTGGACTTGATCACCAGCCGCTTGACCGTCGGCGACTTCTGGCAGGCACCGAGCAGCTGCATGGTGCCGATGACATTGGTCTCCTTGACCGTCGCCCGGCTGCCGCCCGTGCCCAAGGGGGTCCCGGTGACATCCATGTGCACGACGGTGTCGACATTGTGTTCGGCGAGTACGCGCGCGATCGTCGGCTGCCTGATGTCGGCCTGGACGAACAGGGCGCCGGCCGCACGGTCCCCGGGCGGCACCACGTCCACCCCGATCACCCGGTCGACCTCGGGATCGCGCTGAATACGCCGCACAAGCCGGCCCCCGAGCTGCCGGGCCACTCCGGTGACGAGCACGATCTTCCCCAAGATCAGCGCCTCCCCTTTCGGTCTGCCGTAGGGGCCACCGTATCGGTTCGTTGTTGCGCTGTGATGACCACACGATGCATGAAGTCACCAAGCCCACCCGTCACAACGGACCCCGGAACGCACCGAAGCCCTCCCACCATGATGGTGGGAGGGCTTCGGAAAACACGTACAGCTGCCGCTTACTTCTTGTTGCGACGCTGAACGCGGGTGCGCTTGAGCAGCTTGCGGTGCTTCTTCTTAGCCATCCGCTTGCGCCGCTTCTTGATAACAGAGCCCACGACTACCCTCGCTCACTTCTCTTTACTCGGTGCGGGGCGTCTGGGCCCACACGACCTACGTCGGCCTAGCCTACCTGCCGCCGAGTGAGGGACGTAATCCGAGGGAAGACCCCAGGCCCCCCTAGGACTTTTCTAGGCTGTTTCGACCCCCACAAACGACTCGCGAAGGTACTCGTGCACTGCTTGCTCCGGAACCCGGAAGGACCTGCCCACCCGGATCGCCGGCAGATGACCACTGTGCACCAGTCGGTACACGGTCATCTTGGACACGCGCATTACCGAAGCGACTTCCGCCACGGTCAGGAACTTGACCTCGTTGAGAGGCCTCTCACTGCCAGCAGCCATGACCCACCTGAACCTTCCGCACACGACGGGCACCGGCTTCCCCTTCCGGTGACTCTTCGTCGTTGTGCGCTCACTCCCCAGACTAGGGGCGGGTGGTGCGAGTGGGGAAGAGGAGCAGCCATCGGACGCCTACCGTGACAGACACGCTCGATTGAGTACATAGCGAGTAAGCGGTCGGTAGTAATCAGACCGCACAGCGTCATCAAGCGGAACGGCTACGGACACCCGCCCCTCGGCCTCTCCGACGAACAGCGCGGGGTCGTCCGTGTCCGCAAGACCGATGGCCTCAATACCCAGCTGACCTGCACCGCAGACCCACCCGTGATCCCCCACAACTAGCCCGGGAAGCCTGCCTCCAGCCCCTGCCGCACCCTCCAGCGCGACCCGAACCGGGAGCGGAGAATGGGTATGCACGCCCGGCTCACCACCGGGGGCTCGCGCGCCTGCTTCACGCACCAGCGCGACTCCCCGTACGTAGTCAAGGTTGTACGTGCGTACGCCGAACCGGGTCGTTATGTCGACACTCCGACCCTGCGCGGGGGTGAGGATCTCACATCCTGCCGCCGACAAAGCGTCTGCCAACTCGGCGTAGAACCCGAGAAGTCGATGCGGATGCCCGGTCCCGAACAGTACCGGGACCTCCTGCCCGACAGCTTCCGCTAATCGCGCGGCGAAGGCATCGAGCGCAGCCAGGGTCAGCTCCGGATCAATGACATCGGGCCCGGCCCGATGGTCAGGATCGTCGGAAACCCCGCACTTGTCAGCCATCAGACGCAACAAATCCCGCTCGCCCCACCCCCATTCGGGATCGAGCCCGAGGGTCACCCGGGGATCGCGGGCCGCGAACAGCCGATAGCTCCGCAGGCTCTCCTCGCGGGAGGTAGCCACGGGCCCGGCCAACCGGGCGGCCAGTAAATGCGCGCGCAGCGCACCAGTGCTCAACACCCTCCGATGCTCCCGCACCACACCACACCAGGGGCCAAAACCCCAGATACGCCCCACAGTTGGCGTAACGACCGGGCTTGATCAAGCCCCTCCGGCGATT
>NZ_JAFLRJ010000196.1 GCF_017315755.1 Streptomyces beijiangensis | reverse complement strand
AAGGGGAGCGGCGCGCCCGCGCCAACGGCCACCGCATCCGGGTGGGAGCACTGCTCACCGCCATGCGGCACGCGGCCCGCGCGCTGGAGATCGCCGAGCTCGCCAACCGCTACCGCGACCTCCCGGGCGGCGGTGTTGTCGGATTCGACATCGCGGGCGCGCCGCTCCCCTTCCCTGAACCCCTCGTTGACGGTCTCGACGACCTCTTCGAGGGTGAGGCCCGCCTCCAGGTGCTGCTCGGGGGCGTACCGGATCTCCGCGTACACGACGCCGTCCTCGGCGAGGTCCTCGGCGCACTCGGCGGCGACGCGGAAGAGCGCGTCGCGGGTCTGCATGACGGCGCAGGTGTGCGCGAAGGTCTCCAGGTACCGCTCCAGCGAGCCGGAGTCGGCGGCCTCCTGGAACCAGATCCCGAGCTTGTCGGCCTCGGTCTCGGGCAGACCCTCGTAACCGGTCTCGCGGGCGAGCTCGATGATGGTCCCGGGCCGCAGGCCGCCGTCGAGGTGGTCGTGCAGAAGCACCTTGGGCGCGCGCCGGATCTGATCTCCGCTGGGTTCGTTCGTCATTTCCGTACTCTAGTCCTACGCGCGTAGATCGCGCAGTGCATCCGCCGGTCGATACGTAACAGAGACCGTGCGGACGGGTGGAGTACACCTCTGCTTCTGAGACTGTTCTGTTATGCCACACCAAGCACTTCGGTCGCCGGAAGCCAGGCTGGGACGGGCAGTTGGCACGGGCCTCGCGATCAGCAGGACGGGCGGAGTCAGCGGGGTCGCCCTGCTGCTGCCCGACGGCGAACCCCACTCGAAGCGCCGCCCGTCCCGGCTCGCGCACGCCGCCGTACAGCCGCTCGCCCGCCGCCTGGCGCGCGCGGGCGCGGATGAGGGCCTGGCCGCACATGTCGTCCACTACCGCTGCCGCGGCTGGAACGGCACCGACGCACATCTCGCGCGGGACGCCGGGTGGGCGGTGGAGGAGGTCGTACGGAGGTACGGGGACGTCCCCGTCTGCCTGGCCGGGCACGGGATGGGGGGCAGGGCGGCGCTGTACGCGGCGGCCCACCCGGCGGTCAACTCCGTGCTGGCGCTGGCCCCTTGGCTGCCGGAGGACGACATGGCCGCGGCACCGGAGCCGGTGAAGCAGCTGGTGGGCCGGCAGGTGCTGATCGTGCACGGCACGAACGACGCGCGCACGGACCCCGAGCTCTCCTTCCGGCTGGCGGAGCGGATCAAGAAGGTGAACCGCGACACCTGCCGCTTCGAGGTGCACTCGGACGGCCACGCGCTGCGCCAGCACCGCGACGAAGTGCTCGCGCTGGCCGCGGACTTCGTGACGGGGGCGCTGTTCTCGCGGTCGTACAGCCGCCCGGTCGCGGACGCCCTGGCTGCTCCTCCGCCACTGGGGCTGCGGATGCCGCTGGCGGCGGGTTTCGGACGCTCATTGCGAAAGTGACGACAAATCCTTCACACCTGCCGTCAATTGCACGTCCGCCCGATGGAAATGCAATTCCCCCTTCGGCCGCACCAGGAGGGAACGCGGCCGAAGAGGGAATGGATGCGACATTCAGCAAGAATGAATGGCCGCAGTATCAGATGATGCGCTCAGGAGCGTCGAACTGGTCGATCGGGGCGTCGTCGCAGGCGGCGACGGGGCCACCGAGGACATTGCCGCCCACACCCTGCGTGGCCGGAACGGCGCAGCGCAGGTCCACGTTGACGAACGGGGCGCCGTAGCTGTTGGCGATGCCGCCCGGGTCGCCGGCGATCGCGACGTCACCGTTCTCGGTGCCGAACTGGGCCACCCCCGTGCCGGACATCGTCTCGCCGTAGGAGGCACGCGCGCCCTGGCTCGCCTCGTGCGCGGTGGTCATGGTCTCGGCCTGCGGGCCGTCGGCGGCAGCAGCCACACCGGTGGCACCGACCGACGCGCCGACAGCGGCGGACACCAGCGCGGCGCCGGTGAGAACCTTCCGAATCATCCTGTGTCTCCATTGATTGATCGTGAGAACGTGACGCCCTGCAGCTTGCAGGAATTCAGATGGAAAAACGTCTCACCAACCAGGGGGTTTCCCGGTTTCAACCATTTGTACCAACAGGACTTCCATTGCCCCTGCCGGGTGCGGTGGAAATACGATTCACAGGCTCTTCATCACATTCGGTCGACGGCATTTCCCGACGACAGGAATGGCCTACAGTCCGTACCGGCGCGCCGACTCCTCCGCCTGGGCCAGCCGGCGCAGGGCCCGCAGCACCGGCTCGAAGAGGACGGTGGCCGCGACGACCGTCTCGACTTTCTCCTCCTCGGAGGGGTGGGTCTCGACGAAGTCCAGGTCGATGACGGCGGCCTGGTGCATCAACCGGGCGTACGGAGCCATCAGTTCGGCGTCGTACGGGTAGCCGAGCCGGTTGAGTGTGGCCACCGCGACGACCAGCTCGCGGAGGTCGGGCGAGAGCCTGCCGATCTCGCGGGTGGTCGACCAGCCCAGCACTTCGAGCAGCCGGTCCACCTCGTGGTGGGCGGCGATGACCGAGGCATCGGATTCGTCGGGTTCCGGGCCGTGCGGCAGGGCCCAGAGCGCCGCGCCCAGGCGCATCGTCCGGTCCAGGGAGTCGTCGTCGACGTACCCGATGACCTCCTTGGCCGTGGCCACCGGCAGCCGGCCGACCTCGATCAGCGCGCGCACCAGACGCAGCCGCCGCAGATGGGTCTCGTCGTAGTCGGCGGTGGTCGCGCCGATACGGCGGCCGGGCGCCAACATCCCTTGCCGCAGGTAGTACTTGATCGTCGCGGTGGAGACGCCGCTCCGCTCGCTCAACTCTGCCAGCCGCATCCCTTGCGCCCTTCGTCGGACAACGTCATTATCCAAGAGACCACGCATGGATAACGCCATTATCCAACACGTTCTCTGGAGGCAGGATGTTCGCCAAGCCGATCCCGGGCAACACCACCGCAGCTGTCGAGGGGGACGCGGTGGTCCTGCTGATCGGGATGCGCATCAACCACTTCTGGGCGGTGCACCACTGGGGCCCGGTGCTCCTGGCGATGCCTCGCATGCTCAGAGAGCTGGGGAAGGACAAGAGCCGGGGACTGCTCGGCCACGTCCTGCTGACCGCATCACCGCGTACGTACTACGTGGTCCAGTACTGGGAGTCGAAGGAGAAGCTCTACGCGTACGCCTCCGCGCCCGACATGTTCCACCGCGAGGCCTGGGCGACCCTCAACAAGAAGGAGCGCAAGGGCAAACGGCGCCAGCACGTGGGGCTCTGGCACGAGACGTACATCGCCGCCGAGGGTTCCTACGAGTCGATCTACGGCGACATGCCGCCCTTCGGCCTGGCCGCGGCCCACGGAGTGCTCCCCCTGGAGCGCCGCGGCAGGCGCGCCTCGGACCGCTTCGCGCACCGCACGCCGGTCGTCAGTCCGGCAGGAGATGCCCCCGCCGTGACAGCAGAAACTCCTTGAACGCTGCCACCGGAGGCGTGTCCGGGTGGCCGTCCAGCCAGGCCACGCCGATCTCGCGCACCGCGCGCTGACCCGTCACCGACAGTTCCACGACGCCGGGGCGCGCCACCGCAGGGGGCGGGAGCAGGGCCACGCCCAGGCCCGCCGCGACCAGGCCCCGCAGGGTTTCCGCCTCTTCTCCCTCGAAGGCGATACGGGGCTTGAAGCCCGCCTCCTCACAGAGGTCGTCGGTGATGCGGCGCAGGCCGTAACCCGGCTCCAGCGTGACGAAGGTTTCGTCCGCCGCCTCCGACAGGCGCACCCTCTTGCGGGACGCCAGGCGGTGGTCGTCAGGGACCACCAGGCGCAGGCGCTGCTCGTCCAGACGGCGGGCCACCAGGTCGGGCGCGTCCGGGACGGGGGACGTCAGGCAGAGGTCCAGCTCGCCCGAGCGCAGGCGTGCCAGCATCGCCTCGCCGTAGTTCTGGACCAGTTGGAAGCGGACCCTGGGGTGGTCGGCGCGGAAGGCGCGGATCAGGGCGGGGACCGTTTCGGAGCCCATCGTGTGCAGGAAGCCGAAGTTCACCTTGCCCGAGGTCGGGTCCGCGTCCGCCCGTACCGAGTCCGCCGCACGCTCCACCTCCGCGAGCGCCCGCTCGACCGTGGTGAGGAAGGTGCGTCCTGCCGGTGTGAGGGCGACGGTGCGGCCGTTGCGGGCGAAGAGGGCGACGCCCAGGTCCGCTTCGAGGCGGACCATGGCGCGCGAGAGCGTCGACTGGGGTACGGCGAGCTCGTGCGCGGCCCGGGTCACGTGCTCGTGGCGGGCGACCGCCTCGAAGTACGCGAGGCGCGGCGCGAGGAGATGCGTGATGTCTTGTTCGTAACTACTCGGTGACAGCCGACTCTCTGAGCTGCTCTTATGCGCCATGGGATTGATTATGGGCTCTTCGTGCATTGGACGCATGAAAGGGGCGGGGCTAATTTCGGTCCCATGCCTCCTGCCAGTACCGGGGCGCTCACCACCGTGAGTGCCTCCGCCGCGCCGTCGTCCCAGCCGCAGTCCCTGCAGCTCACTCCGGGGCTTCCCGGATACCGCCGTATGAGCTTCGCGCTCTTCACCGCGGGTATCGCCACCTTCGCCCTCCTCTACTCCACGCAGGCCCTGCTGCCCGCCATCACCGCCGGTTTCGGCGTCACGGCGAGCCAGGCCAGCTGGACGGTCTCGGCGGCGACCGGCGCACTGGCCCTCTGCGTACTGCCGCTCAGCGCGCTCTCTGAGCGCTTCGGGCGGCGCACGATGATGACGGCGTCCCTCTCCGTCGCCGTGGGCGTCGGCATGCTCGTCCCCTTCGCGCCGAACCTGGGCTGGCTGATCGCCCTGCGCGCCGTACAGGGCGCGGCGCTGGCGGGCCTTCCCGCATCGGCGATGGCGTACCTCGCGGAGGAAGTACGGCCCAAGGCGCTGGTCGCCGCGATCGGCCTCTTCGTCGCGGGCAACTCCATCGGCGGCATGAGCGGGCGCATCATCGCCGGCTGGGCCGCCCAGGCGTGGGGCTGGCGCGTGGCGCTCGGAGTCATCGGGCTGCTCGCCGTCGTGTGCGCGGTCGCCTTCCGGATCCTGCTCCCCAAGGCCCGTAACTTCACGCCCGGTTCGCTGAACCCGCGCGCACTCGGCCGCACCGTCACCACCCACCTCGCCGACCCCCTGCTGCGCCGTCTGTACGCGATCGGCGCGCTCTTCATGACGGTCTTCGGCGCGGTCTACACGGTCATCGGCTACCGCCTGGTCGCCGAGCCGTTCAACCTCCCGCAGGGTCTTGTCGGTTCGATCTTCCTCGTCTACCTGGTCGGCACGGTCTCCTCCGCGGGCGCCGGCAAGCTCGTCGCCCGTACGGGCCGCAGGGGCGCGCTCTACCTGGCGGTCTCGACGACTGCGGCAGGGCTCCTCCTCTCGCTCTCCGACGCGATCGCCGCCGTACTGCTGGGACTCGTCCTCATCACGGCGGGCTTCTTCGCGGGCCACGCGGTCGCGTCGTCCTCGGTCAGCCGTACGGCGAAGACAGGCCGCGCCCAGGCCTCCGCGCTCTACCAGTCCGCGTACTACCTGGGCTCCAGCGCGGGCGGCACCCTCGGCGCCATCGCCTTCCACGCGGGGGGCTGGGGCGGCACGGTGGCCCTCGGACTGCTCGCGGTCCTGGGGGTCGCGTCGATCACGCTGTACGGGACGTACGCGGCCCGCGCCCAGCGGCCGGCGATGGCTGCCGTCGTACGCAACTGACCCTCGGCGCCGGATCACAGGAGACGGGCCCCGCCACACGGCGGGGCCCGTCCTTGTCGGTGGCCGCGGGCCCTCGTCAGTGGCGGCGGGTCCTGTTACGCCGGATCATCAGGCCGGCGGCGATCAGGATCGCGGCCCAGGCAAGCGCCGCCGTCACCAGGAGCGGAGCACCAGTGTCGGCGAGCCGGCCACCCCCGTCCCCGTCACCGTCCC
>NZ_JAFLRJ010000195.1 GCF_017315755.1 Streptomyces beijiangensis | reverse complement strand
GCCCTGGACGACGTCCGCGCCCTGCGTGCCCGTTACGGCGACCGCATCGACCTGCGGCTGCGCCACTTCCCGCTGGAGAAGCACCGGCACGCGTACGCGGCGGCCCAGGCCGCGGAGGAGGCGTTCGAGCAGGGTCAGGGCTGGCCCTACGTGGAGGCGGTGCTCGCCCGCACCGAGGAGCTCGCGTCGAAGGGCGAGCCCCTCCTGCTGGAGATCGCACGTGAACTCGGCCTGGACGCCGAGGAGTTCGACACCGCGCTGATCGACGGCCGCCATCTGCTGATCGTCGACGCGGACCAGGCGGAGGGCAAGGCGATCGGCGTCACCGGCACCCCGACGTACATCATCGACGGGGAGCGGCTGGACGGCGGCAAGAGCCAGGACGGTCTGCGGCAGCGGATCGAGGAGATCGCCGACCGCGTGCTCGCCGCAGGCGTCTAGAGCAGCTGTTTGTGGAAGTGGTGCACGGTCGGCTCGTAGCCGAGTGAGGTGTAGAGGCGTACGGCCGGGGTGTTGCCCGCGAAGACGTTCAGTCCCAGCTCGCGCTCCCCTGCGGCCACCGCGTCGCGCTCGGCGACCAGCATCAGGGTGCGGCCGTGGCCGTGGCCCCGATGCTGCTCGCCGACCTCGACGTCGTACACGAAACGCCCCGCACGGCCGGGAGCCCGGGACGTCCAGATGTGCCCCACCACCTCACCGCCGCTGACCAGCACCTTGATGGAGACTCCCGGGGTGTGGCGCCCCTCGGGGAGTATTCCGTTGTGGTCGGCCGCCGCCTTCACCCTGGCCTGCGCCTCCGGCACGCCCCGGTCGATCCAGGTCTGTGCGTACGCGACGATCGCCCTCTCGTTCCAGGCACGGAACTCCTCATCGGTCATCGCCCGGCTCTCCGCCCCTTCGGGGAGTACGGGCGGCCGCGCCGGCAGCCGCTTGAGCATCGTGCGATTGGTCTCCGTGTAGCCGAGGGAGTCCGCCATCCGCAGCGCCGCGTCCGCGCCGGCCGGGACGGCCGCCCGCACGTGGGTGCAGCGCCAGCCGCGCAGCACCTCCTCGGCGGCGAGCGCGGCGACCGTGCCGCGTCCGCGCCTGCGGTCCGGCTCATGGATCCGCAGACCGCTGATGCGGGCCCAGGCGGCGCCGAAGTCCGTGTCGGTGGCGAGCTCGACGGCGCCGACGGGCCGGCTGTTCACGCAGACGTCGAACGCACGCGCCTTCGCACCGTCCGCGCCCTGCTGGAGCGGCCCGATCGGCCGCAGGGTAGTGGTCATCAGTGGAGTTGTACCCGCCCGAAAACCAGGCGTCATCCCGATATGCCGATCCCGCGTCCCGGCTTACGGATCCAGGTCGTCCGCGGCGCGCTCGTCCCAGATGCGCATGGCCTTGGCGGTCACAGGACCCGGCTCGTCCTCCAGCAGGCGTCCGTCGACCCGGACGACCGCCTGGACGTCGCGCAGGGTCGAGGTCAGGAAGATCTCCTCGGCGCGGTCCAGGACGTCCAGCGGCAGATCGGTCTCCCTGGCGCCCGCCCACTCGACGGCCAGGGCGCGGGTGATCCCGGCCAGGCAGCCGGAGGCGACGGGCGGGGTGTGCAGTTCGCCGTCGAGTACGACGAAGACGTTGGAGCCGGTGCCCTCGCAGAGCTGCCCCACCGTGTTCCCGAACAGCGCCTCGGACGCGCCCTGTTCATGCGCCTTGGCGAGCGCGACGACGTTCTCCGCGTACGACGTCGTCTTGAGCCCGGCGAGCGCGCTGCGCTCGTTGCGCGTCCAGGGGACGGTGATCACGGCGGTGGTGTCGGGTCTGCGCGCGGTGTCGCCGACCGCGACCACCAGGGTCGGGCCCGCGTCGCCGCGGTCGGAGCCGAGCGGGGAGAGCCCGCCGGTGTAGGTGATGCGCAGGCGGCCGAGCGGCAGCGGGTTGGCTTCGAGCACCGCGGCGCAGGCGCGCCGCACCTCGTCCAGATCCGGATCGGGCAGTCCGAGGCCGCGGGCCGAGCGGGTAAGCCGGTCCAGGTGGCGGGTGAGGGCGAAGGTCCGCCCCTCGGTCGACTTCACCGTCTCGAAGATGCCGTCGCCCACGGTCAGCCCGTGATCGAGGACGGACACCGTCGCGGCGGCCGCGTCGTGCAGCCCGCCATTGACCCAGATCTTCATGCCGTGGTCCTCCCACTCGCTGCGTACGCGCCCGACGCTACCGCGAGCAGTCTGGAGGCCTTCAGCTCGGTCTCCTCCCACTCCCGCCCGGGGTCGGAGCCCCAGGTGATGCCCGCGCCCGTACCGAAGCGGAGGACAGGGCCGCGGTCCTCGGTGCGGTCGATCCAGAAGGTACGGATCCCGACGGCCAGCTCCGCCGTGCCCCGGTCGGCGTCGACCCAGCCGACCGCCCCGCAGTACGGTCCGCGCGGCGAGGTCTCCAGGGCTTCGATGATCCGCAGCGCGCTGGACTTGGGCGCCCCGGTCACCGAGCCAGGCGGGAAGGTCGCGGCGAGGATGTCCTGCCAGCCGGCCTTCTCCGTGAGCTCGCCGCGGACGGTGGAGACGAGGTGGACGAGGCCGGGGTGGGGTTCGATCGCGCAGAGTGCCGGGACGGTGACGGAACCGGTGGCGCAGACGCGACCCAGGTCGTTGCGGACGAGGTCCACGATCATCACGTTCTCGGCGAAATCCTTTTCGAGCAGGTCGCCGGCGGTACGGCCCGTGCCCTTGATCGGACCGGACTCGACGGTCCGGCCGTCGCGGCGGAGAAAGAGTTCGGGGGAAGCGGTGGCTATCTCCACGCCGTGCGCGGGCAGCCGGATCGTCCCCGCGTACGGCGCCGGGTTTCCCCTGGCCAGCAACGCGGTCAGGGCGTCGACGTCGGCACGGTCAGGGTCGGGGAGCGGCGCGGTCAGCACACGGCAGAGATTGGCCTGGTAGACCTCGCCCGCCGCGATGTGCGCGCGGATGGTGCGTACGCCGGCGATATATGCGTCCCTGTCCAGGGACGAGGTCCAGTCACCGGCGGCGGGGCCGTGCCACCGGCCCGGTACGGGAGCGGGCACGGGCTCCGTACGGACGTCTCCGAAACGGGCGCAGACCAGAGTCCCCTCGAAGTCCGCGGCGACGGCCCAGAGGCCGGAGGAGTCGAGAGCTGTGGGGTCACTGGTGACATCACGCAGGTCACGGGCGACACGGCCGCCGAAGCGGGCCAAAGGAGCGAGGTCGTGCACAGACGAGAGTCTAGGACGGCTGCCAATCGGCCGCTCCGGAGTGAACGCACCGCAGCACGCTGCACAAACGCGTTTTTGTACTGGCCCCGGAATCCGCTAGAGTTCAACACGTCGCCGCGACGCGCAAGCGAAACGGAAACGACAAGCGGACGTAGCTCAGTTGGTAGAGCACCACCTTGCCAAGGTGGATGTCGCGAGTTCGAGTCTCGTCGTCCGCTCGATGTGAGGGATCTTCCCGAACCCCCGCATTCACTCCTGGTGGAGTGGCCGAGAGGCGAGGCAACGGCCTGCAAAGCCGTCTACACGGGTTCAAATCCCGTCTCCACCTCTACGCGCGATTAGCTCAGCGGGAGAGCGCTTCCCTGACACGGAAGAGGTCACTGGTTCAATCCCAGTATCGCGCACGCAGTAGGATGCAGTACCGGTCCGCAAGGATCACGGGTCCGCAAGGATCTTCCCGCGCGATTAGCTCAGCGGGAGAGCGCTTCCCTGACACGGAAGAGGTCACTGGTTCAATCCCAGTATCGCGCACGCAGTACAGCAGAAAGCCTGGTATTTTCCGCAGGTCACCCGCGCGATTAGCTCAGCGGGAGAGCGCTTCCCTGACACGGAAGAGGTCACTGGTTCAATCCCAGTATCGCGCACATCAGCACCGAAGCCCCGGCCGTCACAGACGGCCGGGGCTTCGTCGTTGCCTCTCCCCGTCAGGAGGAGAACAGCATGTGGCCGAAGCCCTTGTTGCGGTGGTGGCCGCCGTGGTGACCGCCGTAGTGGCCGCCGCCGTGCTGCTGCGGGGCGCCCCAGGCGGGCGCGGGCGCGGCCGGGTAGGCCTGCGGGGCCTGCGGCGGGGGCGGGGCCTGCT
>NZ_JAFLRJ010000194.1 GCF_017315755.1 Streptomyces beijiangensis | reverse complement strand
TGCAACCACTCCGCGCCGAGGGCCCGCGCCTCCTCGGCGGCCGCGCGCACCAACCTGACCCCGAGCCCCTGCCGACCCTCGTCCGGATGGACCGTCGTGTCGAGGATGAAGGCGTGCGCCCCGCCGTCGCCCGCCACATTGACGTAACCCACCAGCCGGTCACCCCGGCGCGCCGCGATCCAGGCAAGGCTCCTGGCCATCACCGGTGCGAAAGAAGTCGGCTGGTGGTCGGGCCACGCGGCGGTGAAGAGCTCGTTCAGCTCCTCGTCCGTGAGCGCCGGGCTCACCGAGAGCGCCGGGCGGTCCCTGTTCACGCGGACAACCTGCCCCGTCTCGCGGGCTGTTCCGGTGGCGGCTTCAGCTTCGGCCAGCGCGTCTGTACGCGCTCGTGCAGGTCCCCTGTGAGGCGGCTGAAGCCCGCGAGGTCGGTACGGTCCTCCGTCAGCCGCGCCACCACCCCCAGCCGGTACGCCAAGCGCTCCCTGGCCGTGACCGTGCCCCATTCCCAGTCGCGGTCCGGGAGTTCGGACAGATGGTCCCCGGTCTCCCTCAGCGCCCGCTCCACCAGGGCGTCTCCCCTGATCAGCCAGCCCACGCAAGCGTCCGTGAGGTCGCCCTCCGCCTCCCCGCCGGTCGCCTCTCGCCACGCCGTACGGTAGGCCGCCTCCGCCTTGTCGAGCAGGTGCTCCGGGGGTGCGGTGACGCACCAGCACGTCGGGAAGCCGATGCGCAGGTACGCGAGTTCCACCATGCCGTTGCCCAGCGCGGCCTGTTCGAAGTCGACGAATCTGACTCCGGTGGGGGTGTGCAGGTCGTTGGTGGGGCACGGGTCGCCGTGGAGCAGGGCACCTCCCGGCGCCTGCGGCAGGCGCTCCACCACCGCCTCCAGATCACCCAAAACCGTTGCGGAGACTGGGACTTCGAGAGAGTCGGCCAGCGCGGCGAAGGCCGACACGTCCGTCATGCTCGGGCCCGGCCACTCCGGCAGCACGCCCGCGTCCTCCGGCCCCGTGGCCGCATGCAGGCCCGCCAGCGCCGTCGCGTAGTGCACGATCCAGTCGGTCGGGCGGCGGCCGTGATCCAGGCGTTCCAGTACGAGCACCCGCTCCTCGTCGTCCGTGCCCAGCAGTGCGGGCGCCACGGGGCGCTCGGCGCGGGCCGCGAGCCGCAGCGCCGTGACCTCGCGCGCGTACCGGTCGGCGGCGTCCGGGCCCGCCACAAACTGCTTCACCACCGCAGGGCCGGCGTCCAGTTCCACCCGCCACACCCGCGAACGCGGACTGCTGCCGAACTTCCTGACCTTCCCCAATGGGCCCAGCGCAGACCGCAATTCGTCTCCGTACGGCACCTTTGACCCCATGCGCCGCATCATTCCACGCGGTTACGGGTCCACACCGCCGGAAGGCCCGCACGGACGTGATGCTGTCTGTACGGGCCCGAGCAGGCGCAGTCCGCTTCCGTCAGTGGTTGCGCGGGAACCCCAGGTCCACCCCGGCCGCCGCCTCCGACGGGTCCGGCCAGCGCGTCGTGACGACCTTGCCGCGCGTGTAGAAGTGCACGCCGTCGTTACCGTAGATGTGGTGGTCGCCGAAGAGCGAGTCCTTCCAGCCGCCGAAGGAGTGGTAGCCGACGGGGACCGGGATCGGGACGTTCACGCCGACCATGCCGGCCTCGACCTCCAGCTGGAAGCGGCGGGCCGCGCCGCCGTCACGCGTGAAGATCGCGGTGCCGTTGCCGAACGGCGAGGCGTTGATGAGGGCGACGCCCTCCTCGTAGGTCTCCGTACGCAGCACGCACAGCACCGGGCCGAAGATCTCGTCGCGGTACGCGTCCGAGTCCGTCGGGACGTGGTCCAGCAGCGAGAGACCGATCCAGTGGCCCTTCTCGTGGCCATCGACCGTGAAGTCCGAGCCGTCCAGGACGACTTCGGAGCCCTGGGCCGCCGCGCCCTTCACGTACGAAGCCACCTTGTCGCGGTGCGCGGCCGTGATCAGCGGGCCCATCTCGGAGGCCGGGTCGTTGCCGGGGCCGATCTTGATCTTCTCGGCGCGCTCCTTGATCTTGGCGACGAGCTCGTCGGCGATCGCGCCGACCGCGACGACCGCCGAGATCGCCATGCAGCGCTCGCCCGCGGAGCCGTACGCAGCCGAGACCGCGGCGTCGGCCGCCGCGTCCAGGTCCGCGTCCGGGAGGACCAGCATGTGGTTCTTGGCCCCGCCCAGTGCCTGGACGCGCTTGCCGTTCGCCGTGGCGGTGGTGTGGATGTGGCGGGCGATCGGCGTCGAGCCCACGAAGGAGACCGCGGACACGTCCGGGTGGGCGAGGAGCGCGTCGACCGCGACCTTGTCGCCGTGCAGGACGTTCAGGACGCCGTCAGGGAGGCCCGCCTCGGACGCCAGCTCGGCCAGCTTCACGGCAGCAGAGGGGTCCTTCTCGCTCGGCTTGAGCACGAAGGTGTTGCCGCACGCGATGGCGATGGGGAACATCCACATCGGCACCATCGCGGGGAAGTTGAAGGGCGTGATGCCCGCGACGACACCCAGCGACTGGCGGATGGAGGACACGTCGACCCGGTTGGAGACCTGGGTGGACAGCTCGCCCTTGAGCTGGGTGGTGATGCCGCACGCCAGCTCGACGATCTCCAGACCGCGGGCCACCTCGCCGAGCGCGTCCGAGTGGACCTTGCCGTGCTCGGCGGTGATCAGCGCGGCGATCGCGTCGCGGTTGGCGTCGAGCAGCGCGCGGTACCTGAAGAGGACCGCGGTGCGGGCCGCAAGCGATGCCGTGCCCCAGGTCGCGTACGCGGCCTTCGCCGAAGCGACCGCGGCGTCGACCTCCTCGACCGAGGCGAGCGCGACCTGTGTGGTCACCTCACCGGTCGCCGGGTCGGTGACCGGGCCCCAGTTGCCCGACGTGCCCTCGACGGCCTTGCCACCGATCCAGTGGTTGACGGTCTTCGTCATGTTGACTTGCTCCTTCGAAGCTCTGCGGCTCTACAGATGGCGGCGTCGGGCGGCGACTTGCCTGTCGTACTCCTCCCGGGCCTTGACCGCCGACGGGCGGGTCGCAGTCTCGGCCACGGGCACATCCCACCACGCCTGGGCAGGGGGCGGGCCCGACACTGTGTCTGCCGTTTCGGTCTCCACGTAGACACATGTGGGGACGTCGGCCGCCCGCGCCCTGGTCAGGGCTTCACGCAGGTCGTGGCGGGTCTTCGCGCGTAGTACGGACATGCCGAGCGAAGCCGCGTTGGCCGCGAGGTCGACGGGCAGCGGCTCGCCGGACGGGAAGCGGTAGGCCGTGCCGAGGCGTTCCGCGCCGACCGACTCGGAGAGGCCTCCGATCGAGGCGTAACCGTGGTTCTGAAGGATGACGATCTTGATGGGCAGGCCCTCCTGGACGGCCGTGACGATTTCGGTCGGGTTCATCAGATACGTACCGTCGCCGACCAGCGCCCACACCGGCCGCCCGGGCGCGGCGAGCTGGACGCCGATCGCGGCAGGGATCTCGTAGCCCATGCAGGAGTAGCCGTACTCCACGTGGTACTGGTCGCGGGAGCGCGTGCGCCACAGCTTGTGCAGGTCGCCCGGGAGGGAGCCCGCCGCGTTGATGAGGATGTCGTCGGACGTCACCAACTCATCGAGTACGCCCAAGACTTGGGTCTGGGTGGGACGGGCGTCTTCGCTCCCCGCGTACGCCTCGCCGACCCGTGTCTCCCAGGCCGCCTTCGCCTCGTGGTGTGCGGAGTCGACGCGGTGCCCTTCCAGCGCCGACGTCAGTGCCTCCAGGCCCGCGCGCGCGTCCGCGACCAGCGGAAGCCCCGCCATCTTGTGGGCGTCGAAGGACGCGATGTTGAGGTTCAGGAAGCGGACGCCGGGGCCGGAGAAGAGGGTCGCGGACGCGGTGGTGAAGTCGGAGTAGCGGGTGCCGACGCCGATCACCAGGTCGGCGGCGCGCGCGAGTTGGTTGGCGGGAGCCGTTCCCGTGTGGCCGATCCCGCCGACGTCGGCCGGGTGGTCGTGGCGCAGCGAGCCCTTGCCCGCCTGGGTCGATGCGACCGGGATGCCGGTGGCGTCGGCGAAGTCGCGCAGGGCGTCCTCGGCCGCGCTGTGATGGACGCCGCCGCCCGCGATCAGCAGGGGGCGGCGGGCATTGCGGACGGCACGGACCGCGCGGTCGATTTCGTACGATTCCGGGGCCGGCCTGCGTACATGCCACACCCGGTCCTCGAAGAACTCCGCCGGCCAGTCGTACGCCTCCACCTGCACGTCCTGCGGCAGCGCGAGCGTCACCGCGCCCGTCTCCGCCGGGTCGGACAGCACCCGCGCCGCGGCGAGCGCGGCGGGGATCAGGGCCTCGGGGCGGGTGATCCGGTCGAAGTACTTCGAGACCGGGCGCAGGCAGTCGTTGACCGACACATCGCCCGCGTAAGGGACTTCGAGCTGCTGCAGCACCGGGTCGGCGGGGCGGCCCGCGAAGGTGTCGCCGGGCAGGAGCAGCACGGGGAGGTGGTTGACCGTGGCGAGAGCCGCGCCCGTGACCAGGTTCGTCGCGCCGGGCCCGATCGAGGTGGTGACGGCGTGCGCGGAGAGACGCCCGCACTGGCGGGCGTAGCCGACGGCCGCGTGCACCATGGCCTGCTCGTTGCGTCCCTGGTGGTACGGCATGAGCGCGGGCCCTGCCTCGACCAGCGCCTGCCCGACGCCCGCCACATTTCCGTGGCCGAAGATGCCCCAGGTGGCGCCGATCAGCCGGTGCCGTACGCCGTCCCGCTCGGTGTACTGCGCGGCGAGAAAGGCGATCAGCGCCTGTGCGGTGGTGAGCCTCACCGGTATCCCTCCGTGGTGTGGTCGGGGTGGAAGCTGATCTGCCACGCGCGCTCGGCGCCGGGGCCGGCCATCACATTGAGGTAGTACATGGTGCGGCCAGGCGGGGCGATGGACGGGCCGTGCCAGCCGTCGGGGATCAGCACCGCGTCCCCGGTGGCGACTTCGGCGACCAGGTCGGCGCCGCCCTCCCTGGACGGGGAGACCCGCTGGTAGCCGAGGCCGCCGCGCTCGAACTCGTAGTAGTAGATCTCCTCCAGCTCGGACTCAGGATCCGCGCCCTCGCGGCGCTCGTCGTGCTTGTGCAGCGGGTAGGACGACCAGTTTCCGCCGGGGGTGAGCACCTCGACGGCGATGAGCCGGTCGCACGCGAAGGCGTCGGCAGCGGCGAAGTTGTGGACCTCGCGCGCGCAGGTGCCGCTGCCGCGCTGCTCGACGGGTACCTCCGGCGCGGGGCCGTAGCGGGCGGGGAGTCGTCGCTCGCACTTCGCTCCTGCCAGGGCGAAGCGGCCTCCCGCGCCGGAGGCGATCTGGGCGTGGGCGTCGCGCGGTACGTACACGAAGTCGCTGACTCCGTCGAACACACCGTTTCTTCCCCGTAGTTCGAAGATCTCTCCGTCGACGAGGACGGTACAGCCGCCGTTCAACGGCAGCACGATCCATTCGCTCTCACCTGCGGAAAGTAGGTGTGAACCACCGGCGTCCAGGGTGAGTACGCGCAGCGAGGAGTAGCCCCAGCCGGCCCGTTCGGGGTCGATGTCGAGGGCGTACGGGCCGTGGGCGGTGGATCCTGCCCGTACGACGAGATGCTCGTCCTTCACGATCTCCTCCTGGCTCCTAGAGCAGTCCTACGGCGGTGTCGACGGCCGCTGCCACATCCCCGTCGCCCGGATAGAGCAGCGAACGGCCCGCCACCAGCCCCTGGACGGTGGGGAGTTGCAGCGCCTTGCGCCATTTCTCGTACGTACCGTCCTCGTCCCCGCCGCTCTCGCCGCCCAGCAGCACGGCGGGCAGCGTGGACGTCTCCATGACGCGCGCCATGTCGTCGGGGTCGTCGGTGACGGGAACCTTCAGCCAGGTGTACGCGGAGGTCCCTGCCAGCCCCGACGCGATGGCGATGGAGAGGGTGACGGCGTCGGCGCTGAGGTTGTTGCGCCGGCTCCCGCCCGTCCGGTCGCAGATGAACGGCTCGACGAAGACCGGGAGCCGGCGTGCCGCCATGGCGTCGATGGCGCGGGCCGCGGAGTGCAGCGTGTCGAGAGATCCGGGGTCGTCGTAGTCGATACGGAGCAGGAGCTTGCCCGCGTCGAAGCCGAGCCGGGAGAGGTCCTCGGGCCGGTGGCCGGTGAAACGGTCGTCGAGCTCGAAGGAGGCCCCTGCCAGGCCGCCGCGGTTCATGGAGCCCATGACCACCTTCCCCTCCAGGGCGCCCAGGAGGAGCAGGTCGTCGAGGATGTCGGCGGTGGCGAGTACGCCGTCGACACCGGGCCTGGAGAGGGCGAGGCAGAGGCGTTCGAGGAGGGTGACGCGGTTGGCCATGGCGTGAGGGCTGGCGCCGACGGCGAGGGAGCCGCGGGCCGGGTGGTCCGCGGCGACGATCATCAGCCGGCCGCGGTCGTCCAGCAGCGGGCGGCGGGTGCGGCGGGCGGCGGCCTCGGCGACGGCCTCCGGGTGGTGGGCACGGATGGTGACGAGGTCGGCGATGGAGACGGGGGTCAGAGGGGTCACGGCCCGGTCGTCCCGTCCAGGAGCGCCTCTACCTCGGGCGGGTAGGGCATCGCGGAGGAACAGGCGAGGCGGGAGGCGACGATGGCGCCGGCGGCGTTCGCGTAACGGATGGTGCGGTCGAGGTCCCAGCCGGAGAGCAGCCCGTGGCAGAGCGCCCCGCCGAAGGCGTCGCCTGCGCCGAGGCCGTTGAGGACTTCGACGGGGACGGGCGGGGCCTCGACGGTGGTGCCGTCCCGGTGGAGGGCGAGGACGCCCTTGGGGCCCTGTTTGACGACGGCGAGTTCGAGGCCGTACGCGAGGAGGGCGTGGGCTGCGGTGAGGGGGTCGCGCTTGCCCGTCGCGATCTCGACCTCGTCGATGTTGCCTACGGCGACGGTCGCGTGGCGCAGGGCGGTGTCGTAGTGGGGGCGGGGGTCTTCTCCGCCCCCAGCGGCGGTCTTCCAGAACATGGGCCGCCAGTCGAGGTCGAAGACAGTTGCGGTACGGGTCGCCTGCGGCGGGCGGGCTTCCCCGATCCCGCCCCTTCCCGCCTTGACATTTGCGGCTCCGCCGCGTGGCGGGGGCGAGCCCCCGGACCCCCCGTACGCGACCTTCGGCCG
>NZ_JAFLRJ010000193.1 GCF_017315755.1 Streptomyces beijiangensis | reverse complement strand
GGGCCCTGGCCAGCTCGACGCGGCGCAGGAGGCCGGTGGGGAGGCCGGCCGTGTACCGGTCGCGTACGGACGCCCCGTCCAGGTCCAGCAGGCGCAGTACGGACTCGACAGTGCGGCCCGGGTCGCGGACCCGGCCCTGCTCGGCGCCGATCCGCACCTGCTCGGCGACCGTCAACGACGGGAAGACCGCGAGCTGCTGGAACGTCCTGGCCACCCCGAGCCGGGTGCGGGCATGGGCGCTTCGGCGGGTGATGTCCGTCCCGGCGAGGGCGACGCGGCCCGAGGCGGGGCGGAGTGTGCCGCAGAGGCAGTGGAAGAGGGTGCTCTTGCCCGCGCCGTTGGGGCCGACCAGGGCGGTGACGCGGCCGGGCTCCACGGTGAGGTCGACGCCGTCCAGGACGGTGAACGCGCCGTAGGAGAGGCGGAGTCCGCGGGCGGTGAGGGGGCCGGGGGGTGAGACCTCGGCCCAGTCGGGTGCCGGTCTCCGGGGCGCCCGCGTTCCGGTCCCGGATCGAGCGAGTGCTACGGGTGGCCGGGGCAGCCTGGCCCGCGCCCTTTCGCCGAGCGGGGTCCGAGTCAGGCGGCGGGGCGGGCGTGCGGCCGGGCGGAACCGGGTGAGCAGGAGTGCCAGGGCGCCGACCGCCGTGGCCGCCAGGCCGGTGTGCGACCCGGAGTCCAGGACGGTCAGGAGCACCGCAGCGGCCGGGGCGGCGAGCAGCGTGTCCGCGCCCAGGATCATCAGGGCCGCGAACCAGAGCAGGCCGCGCACCGGGTCGTACGCCGTCGCGTCGAAGGCGCTCGCGCCCATCGACAGCAGCCCGCCGCCGAGCGCCGCGAGGGCCGCGCCCAGGACGAAGGCCAGGAGCTTGAGGCGCGGCACCGGGACGCCCGCGGCGGCCGCGCCCTGTTCGTGGTCGCGCATCGCGGCCAGCGCCCTGCCCATGCGGCCGCGGCGGAGAGCCGCCACAGCGAGCAACGAGCAGCCGAGCAGGGCGAGTTCGAGCGTGTAGAAGGCGCGGTCGGAGCCGAACCCGGCGGGCCGTGACACCGTCACGCCCGAGGTCGCGTACGGCTGGGTGAGGACGAAGCGGCTCACCACCGTCCCCACCGCGAACGTGGTCAGCGCCAGCGCGAGACCGCGGCGGCGGATGGCGGGCCAACCGGTGAGCAGACCGAGCGGGGCGACCAGGGCGACGGCCACGGGCAGCGCGACCAGTTCGGGCAGGCGCTCGGAGAGCCGGGCGGCGAAGAGGGCGCCGAGCCCGGCGTACGCGGCCTGCCCCAGGGCGAGTTGGCCGCTGCGGCCCGTGACGATGACCAGGGAGAGCAGGACGACGGCGAGCGCGGGAACGGCGACCGCGGTGTGCGGGGTCGAGACGACGGGGAACACCAGCAGCACGGCGACGGGCACCCACGTGAGCTGCCGTATCCGCACCACGGGACCGGGCCGCAGCGTCGCGGCCAGGGCGCGCAGCGCGGTCCCGGTGTCCGGTGCCCGCCGCGCCGCTCCGGTCACCGCACCCCGTGCCGGGCCGGTTGGCCGCAGGGCGGCGGCCGGTTCCGGAACCCCCACGCCCCGCATCGTCAGCGCCGCGATCAGCAGCGCCACCACGAACAGGTTCGAGCCGAGCGCCTGGAGCAGCGGGTCGAGCCGCCCCGACGGGTGGAAGCGCGTCAACTGGGCCTGGGCCACCCCGAGGACGAGCGCCGTCCCCACCGCGACCGGCAGGCTCCGCATGCGCGCCGCCACCGCGACCGCCATCACCTCCATCACGAGCAGCGGCAGCCCGTACGGATCGAGGCGTACGTACGGAGCCAGGAGCACGCCCGTAAGACCGGCCGTGAACGCCCCGAACGCCCACCCCGCCGCGGCCACCCGGCCCGCGTCGATCCCGCCCAGCTCCGCCAGGGCGCGGTTGTCGACCACGGCCCGCAGCTCCTTCCCGAAGCGGGTCCAGCGCGTCACCGCCGCCACCGCGCCCGCCAGTACGCACACCGCCGCGAGCTGGATCCACGGCGTGTCGGGGAGGATCGCCGGTGCGTCCGCCCGCGCCCCCGGGCCCCACACCAGCCCGGCGACGCCGATCAGCAGCACGAGAACGCCGATCGTCGCGGCCAGGGCGCGCGCGGGATCGGAGCCCACGAACGACATCAGCAGTCCGAGACCCGGAGCGGCGACCAGCAGCGTCAGACAGGCGGCGAGCGGGAGCGGCCAGCCCCAGCCGACCGCCAGCTGGCGCAGCAGAAAGGCGCAGATCATCGCGATCGCGCCATGGGCGAGGTTGAGCACACCCGTGGCCCGGTAGGTGACGATCAGCCCGATACCCGTGAGGGCGGCGGCACTTCCGACGGTCAGTCCCGCCAGGACGAGGTCGTACGTCAGCGGGTCCACGGCGTCAGGGCTCGCACACCGGACAGGGCGCGAGCTCCCGGCCGGCCGCCGGCACCGCATCGGGTTTGCCCGCGACGAGCAGACAGCCGGGCCGGTGGGCCAGCGTCCCGCCCGGCAGGCACACCAGGGGGCCCGTGTCCTCAACAGGCCCCGGGGGAACGGGTGCGGGGTCGCCGGGGTCGTCCGCCACGAGCAGCCCGTACACCTCGGCCAGTGCGAGCAGCACCGCCCCCGCCACGATCAGCGCCGCGCCCGGCACCGTACAGGAGGCGAGATAGGGGACCTGGCGGGCGGTGAACCGCTCGCCCGAGACCCCGTACCAGCCGGCCGCGCAGAGCAGCGCGCCGCATCCGACGGCCGCCAGGCCGGCCCAGAGAAGTCGGGAGGTGAGCATGGGGCCCCCGTGGGTCTGGAGGTCTGGAGGTCTGTTCAAGTGTGCCGATCCCTTGCACTATGCCGCCTATGGACCTCATCAGGTACCCACGTGCCGGACTGGGCACGGCGGCCGCGGCACTGGTGCTGCTGCTCGCCGGGTGCTCGGACGGTTCGCCGTCCAAGCCCGCCCCGGAGACGAGCAGTTCGCAGCCGAGTACGGCTTCCACCACGAGCGCACCCGCGGCCGGGGCCCCCGCCGACCAGGCCGCCGCCAAGCAGCAGATCGAGAAGAACTGGACCCTCTTCTTCGATCCCAAGGCCGCCACCGACGACAAGGTCAAGGTGCTGGAGAACGGCGACACGCTCCGCCCCCTGCTCGCCCTCTTCAGCGGTGACAAGAACGCCACGCAGTCCAGGGCGAAGGTCACCGCCGTCTCGTTCACCTCCGCGAAGGCCGCGGACGTCACGTTCGACCTGATCGTCGGCACCGCGACCGCGCTCCCGAACAGCAAGGGCACCTCGGTCCTGCAGGACCAGACGTGGAAGGTCTCGGTGAAGTCCCTCTGCGCGCTCGTCGAGCTGAGCGGCAATGCGGCGGCACCGGGCTGCTGAGCGGGTCGTCCTGGCGGCGCTCGTCCTGCTGAGCGCCGCCTGCGGCAGCCGGCTGCCCGAGCGCGACTTCGAACAGGACCCCTCACCGACGGCCGCCGCGGCTCCGCTCCGCGTCGGCATCATCACCAGCGCCACCAGCCCCGTCGGCGGCTCGGCGTTCACCGGCGCCCGCGACGGCGCCCAGGCCTACTTCCGGCAGCTCGACGCGGCGGGCGGCATCGCGGGACGCAGGGTCGAGGTCCTCACGTGCGACGACGGCGGCAGCTCCATCGGCAACACCGAGTGCGTGCACCGCCTCGTCGACGAGAAGAAGGTCTTCGCGCTGGTCGCCACGACCGCCCTCGTCTACGCGGGAGCACCACTGGTCTCCCGGGCCGGCGTACCCGACATCGGCGGGCAGCCGATCGGTGCCGCGTACGACACCTATCCGCATCTGTACGGGATCTACGGCAGCCAGGCCCCCCGCGACGGCACCCCCGGCTGGCACGGGGAGCTCTACGGCGGCACCGAGGCCTACCGGTACTTCAAGCGCACCCAGGGCGCCCGCACCGCCGCCGTCGTCTCCTACAACCAGGCCTCGTCGGCCGCGTACGCCAGGCTCATCACCCAGGGCCTGCGCAAGGAGGGGTACGGGGTCGTTTCCGAGCAGGTCGACTTCGCCCTCCCCAACTTCCGTGCGGCAGCGGCCGACCTCAAGAACCAGGGCGCCGATCTGGTCTTCGACGCCCTGGACACCCACGGCAACGCGCAGCTGTGCGAGGCGATGGACGCGGTCGGCGCCCGGGTCACCGCCAAGGTCACCAACGTCCAGAACTGGACCGACGCGGTCCCGCAGGACTACAAGAACTCCCCGCGCTGCCGCAACGCCCTGTGGGTGACCGGTTCGAGCCGCAACTACGACGACACCGCCGACCCTCAGGTCCGCGCCTTCCGCACCGCGATGGGCGGCAGGCCGCTCGCCCAGTGGCAGCTGGAGGGCTGGGCGGCGGCCATGTGGTTCACCGACGCGGCCCGCGCCTGCACCGCCGACCTCACCCGCGCCTGCGTCGAGGGCTTCGTCGGCCGCCCGCAGCCGTACACCGCACGCGGGCTCCTGCTCCCCGTCGTATACGAACAGCTGCCGCGGCCCCCGGCGGTCCGGCGCACCTGTCTCTCGGTGGCCCGCTGGAGGGACGGCGACGGCTGGGTGACCCAGAGCGCCCCGATGACCGCGAACTGCTTCACCGTGCCCCAGCTCCCATACCGCCCGTAGGCCCTCCTAGTACAGTCCACAGCAGACTCACATGTTGACCAGCATGTAGACCAGGGGGACCGAACGGCGTCATGCACATTTCATTTTTGCTTCATAACGGGTACGGGATCGGTGGCACGATCCGCACGACGTTCAATCTGGCCGAGACACTCGCCGAACACCACGACGTGGAGATCGTCTCGGTGTTCCGCCACCGTGACCTGCCGGTACTCGGCACTCCCGCCGGTGTGACGCTGCGCCACCTCGTCGACATGCGCAAGACCAGCGCGACGTTCGACGGGGACGCACCGGAGCACGCCCGTCCGGCCAGGATCTTCCCGCGCGGCGACGGACGGCACCGGCAGTACAGCCGGCTGACCGACGCCCGGATAGGGGCCCATCTGAAGTCCCTGCGGGCCGATGTCGTCGTCGGCACCCGGCCCGGACTCAACGTGCAGATCACCCGCCAGGCCAGGCGCGGCCCCGCACGCGTCGGCCAGGAACACCTCACCCTGGACAGCCACAGCTACCGGCTGCGCCGCGAGATCGCCCACCGCTATCCGCTCCTCGACGCGGTCACCACCGTCACCGAGGCCGACGCCCGGGCGTACCGCACCCGGCTGAAGCTTCCCGGCGTACGGATCGACGCCGTCCCCAACAGCGTGCCCGCGCCCCTCATCCCGGCCGCCGACTCCACCGGCAAGTGGGTGATCGCGGCGGGCCGTCTCACCGACGTCAAGCGCTACGACCTCCTGGTGCAGGCCTTCGCCAAGGTCGTCGCCGCCCGCCCCGACTGGCGACTGCGCATCTACGGGAGCGGGGACACCAGCGGGAACGAGCGAGGCGCCCTGCGCGCCCTCATCAATGAACTCGGCCTCTACAACCATGTCTTTCTGATGGGCTCGGCCCATCCCATCGAGCCCGAGTGGACCAAGGGCTCCATCGCCGCGGTCACCTCCCGCCTCGAGTCCTTCGGCATGACCATCGTCGAGGCGATGCGCTCAGGACTCCCCGTCGTCTCCACCGACTGCCCGCACGGGCCCGGCGAGATCATCGCCGACGGGGTCGACGGCCGGCTCGTCCCGGTCGGTGACGTCGACGCGATCGGAGACGCCCTGCTCTCGCTGATCGCCGACGACGAACTGCGGCGCAGGATGGGGCAGTCGGCGCGGGAGAACGCGGCACGCTTCGATCCGGCCCGTATCGCCGAGCGGCACGAGGCCCTCTTCACCGAGCTTCTGGCCCGCGGAGGACCCGGCGGCTCCCGCAGCCCGCTGCGCGACGCGGTGCACCGCACCCGGTCGACCGTTCTCGACGGGGTGTACGGGATCCGCTACCGGGCCGCCGCCGTGCTCAGGAAGGGCAAGTCCTCATGACCACCGACACCTCCGGTTCCACGGGGACCACCGCACCGCCGCGCGTCCACTGCACGGCCGCCGCCGACGGCTCGCTCAGCTTCGCTCTCCCGGACACCCGCGCCACCGCGCTCGTGCTCAAGCACCGCAGGACCGGTGACCGCCTCCGTCTGGAGCTCGCCCCGGACGCCGTGCTGGGCGCGGAGACCGCTCTCGCCGAGGGCCGCTGGGACGTCCTCGCCGACTGCGGCGATGACGGGGAGCGGAGCGTCGAGTCGGGCATCCGCGACCTGCGCACCCTGGTCGACCGCCTGCCGGAGCCGGCGTCCGCGGCCGTCGCCGTCCGCATCCCGTACCCGGCCAAGGACGGCACCCTGGCCATCCGCAGCTGGCTGCGCGCTCCGCACGCCGAGGCGGGGGCGATCGGCTTCGCCCCGTACGCGATGACCGTCGAGGGACGGCTGTACGGCACCGGGCTCGGCCCCGGCGCGGTCGTCGAGGCGCGGCTGCGCGGGACGCCGGGCGTGGTGCACAGGGAGCCCGCCACCGGTGGGTCCGGGGCCTTCGCCTTCACGCTGCCCTACGCGCCGCTGGCCGCCGACGGCATCACGAAGCAGGCGATCTGGGACCTGTGGCTGCTGCCGTCGGGTGAGGGTGAGGGTGAGGGTGAGGGTGAGGGTGAGGGTGAGGGCGAGGGCACGGCCGCGGTACGCATCGCCCGGATCCTCGACGACATCGCCGACCGGAGGGGCATCTACGTCTACCCGGCAGGCCCCGCAGACACCGGGGGGCGTGCCACGGCGGTCCCGTACTACACCGTCGGCAACGACCTCAGCGTGCGGCTGGACCCCGCGGCGGGCTGATCAGGACGGCTCGGGGCTCTTTTCCGAGGGTTCCGGGCTGCTGAGCGCCGCGTACTCCGGGTGGTGCAGATCGAAGGCGGGGGACTCGGAGCGGATCCGGGGCAGGGTGAGGAAGTTGTGGCGCGGCGGCGGGCAGGACGTCGCCCACTCCAGTGAACGCCCGTACCCCCAGGGGTCGTCGACGTCGACCTTCTTCCCGTACTTCGCCGTCCTCCAGACGTTGTAGAGGAACGGCAGCGTGGAGAGGCCGAGGAGGAACGCGCCGATCGACGAGATGGTGTTGAGCAGCGTGAAGCCGTCGGCCGCCAGATAGTCCGCGTACCGCCGTGGCATGCCCTCCGCGCCCAGCCAGTGCTGGACGAGGAAGGTGATGTGGAAGCCGACGAAGAGCGTCCAGAAATGGATCTTGCCGAGCTTCTCGTCGAGCATCTTGCCCGTCAGCTTGGGCCACCAGAAGTAGAAGCCGCCGAAGGTGGCGAAGACGACCGTGCCGAAGACCACGTAGTGGAAGTGGGCGACCACGAAGTACGAGTCGGTGACATGGAAGTCGAGCGGGGGCGACGCCAGGAGCACGCCGGTGAGCCCGCCGAACAGGAAGGACACCAGGAAGCCGACGGACCAGAGCATCGGCGTCTCGAAGGAGAGCGAGCCCTTGATCATCGTCCCCGTCCAGTTGAAGAACTTCACCCCGGTCGGGATCGCGATCAGGAAGGACATGAAGGAGAAGAAGGGCAGCAGCACCGCGCCGGTGGCGAACATGTGGTGCGCCCACACCACCACGGACAGCCCGGTGATCGACATCGTCGCGGCGACCAGCGTGGTGTAGCCGAAGATCGGCTTGCGCGCGAAGACCGGGATGATCTCGCTGATGATCCCGAAGAACGGCAGCGCGATGATGTAGACCTCGGGATGGCCGAAGAACCAGAAGAGGTGCTGCCAGAGCAGCGCACCGCCCGACTGCGGCTCGAAGACCACAGAGCCGAACCGCCGGTCCGCCTCAAGCACCAGGAGCGCCGCGGCCAGTACGGGGAACGCGATCAGCACCAGGATCGAGGTGAAGAGCACGTTCCAGGTGAAGATCGGCATACGGAACATGGTCATGCCGGGGGCGCGCATCCCGATGATGGTGGTCAGGAAGTTGACCGCACCCAGGATGGTGCCGAAGCCCGCCAGCGCCAGGCCCATGATCCACAGGTCGGCGCCGATGCCGGGGGAGTGGTTGATCGAGTTGAGCGGGGCGTAGGCGAACCAGCCGAAGTCGGCGGGCCCCTCCGGGGTGAGCTCCGAGCCGAGCACGATCAGCCCGCCGAAGAGGAACAGCCAGTACGAGAACATGTTCAGCCGCGGGAAGGCGACGTCGGGCGAGCCGATCTGCAGCGGCATGATCTCGTTGGCGAAACCCGCGAAGGTCGGGGTCGCGAAGAGCAGCAGCATGATCGTGCCGTGCATCGTGAACATCTGGTTGTACTCGGTGTTCGACATGATCTGCAGACCGGGGCGGGCCAGTTCGGCCCGCATCAGCATGGCCATCAGGCCGGCGATCAGAAAGAAGACGAACGACGTGATCAGGTAGAGATGCCCGATCTTCTTGTGGTCCGTGGTCGTCAGCCAGTCCACCAGGATCCGGCCCGGACGGCGTACCTGTGCCGGTCCTTCGGCCGGCGCCTCCGCGGTCGTCGTCCCCATCATGTGCCCCCTCGATGGCCGGGTGTCGGGCAGGAGACATGATGCGCGCGTTGGTGCCCGCTCCAACAGGGGGCGTACGCAACGGGATCCGCGCACCGGGTCGCGGGACCTTCGGTCAAGGGTGCGAATGATGTAAGGAATCGGTGAATCCCCTATGCGCCGCCAACTCATGTGCGGCCGCTCGGATGTGTGAATTCAGAAGCCGCTCGGCGGGCGTTGTCCGGGAATTCACCGTGGATATGGATGTGCTCACGAAAAGTGCGGGAATTCATGGGCGAAGGGGCGTTTGACTGCACGATCGGGTGACGGAGTTCGATACTGCCGATCGTCGTGATCTTGTGACACAAGTGTGACCGGCGGGGTACAGAACACGGCCTTCCCTCTGGGCGGCCCGCCGCCTACGGTGACTGTCATGGCACCTGTACCGACTCCTCCCGCACAGCCCGACGACGCCCCCGACTCCTATGTGGGCCTGGACGCGGCGGGCGCCGAACTGCAGGCCCGCGAGCGCGGCTGGTCCACCGTGAGGTCGCTGCCGCCGGGCGCGATCATCACCATGGAGTACCGGGCGGGGCGGCTCAACTTCGAGGTCAGAGACGGCCGGGTCGCCCGCTGCTGGAAGGGCTGACCGCACAGTGAAGGCCCCCGACCACAGTGGTCGGGGGCCTTCGCCGTACAGCCGGTTCGCTAGTTGACCGGACGCGCCTGCGGGTTACGCGGCGAGCGGTCCGCGTGGGGCGGTCGCCTGCTGCCCGCCGGAGTGACCGGCGTACGTTCCGAGCGGGTCCCGTGCGGCCTCTGCACGGTGGTCCTGAGCGCCGTGGCGGACCGGCCCGCGCCGGCTCCCACCGGTTCGCGCTGCTGGTCCGCGTCCTGTGCCCGACGGCGGGGCGGGAACATCGCGGGGCTGGTGGGAACGGGTGAGGGCAGTGCGGGAGCGAACCTGCGCCGGGCGCGCCACCGTTCCCGTACGGCGAAGATCACGGCTTCGGCGCGGCCGATCATCGGCTCGGCCCACGGCAGGGCCAGCAGGATCAGCAGACCGGCGGCCCAGCCGAGCAGGACATCGCTCAGCCAGTGCGTACCGAGGTAGACCGTGGTCGCGCCCACGCCGAGCGCGATCACCGACGACAGCACCGACAGATAGCGCCTGGTCCGTGGTGTGGAGGCGAGATAGGCGAGGATTCCCCAGGTCACGACCGCGTTGGCGGTGTGCCCGGACGGAAATATGTCCCCGCCCTGGTAGAGCTCGGCCGAGCCGATGGTGGTGGCGTAGTGCGGACCGAGCCTGCCGAGGCCGAGCTTGACCGCGCCGACCGTGATGTTGAGCAGCAGAAGTGCGGCGCCGAGCGTGAGCAGCGGGCGCAGTGTGTGCTGGCGCCAGGAGCGCCAGCCGAGCCAGGCGGCGACCATCACCGCGGTGGGGCCGCGCTGGCCGAGGACCACGAAGTAGTCCAGGAAGGCGTGCAGTTCCGGCCACTGCTGGAAGGGCCGGAACATGAAGACCTTCCAGTCCAGGTCGACCAGCCAGGAAGAGGTCAGCACGGCGACGACGATGGCGAGATAGAACGCCAGCGTCGCGCCGAAGAGGACCACGCGGGTACGGCTCATCCGCGGGGTCTCTATCTTCGGCGGCTCCGGTTCCCTGTCCAGACGGGCGGAGAGCCGGTCCAGTCGGGTGATGAATCGGTCAGTACGCACCCAATCGACGTTACAGCGAGTGAGCTGCGTACTAGGCCGTACTGGTGTCTTTGTGATGACGATGTGATGTGGAGTTGGTCTCACACGAGAGTTTGTTCCCGCTTATTCGGACGCCATGTAGGACTTTCGGCCCTGGTGTTGTTGATCGTTTTTATCGGAGCCTTACGGCCGCCGAATTCATTCACCGAAATGCGGTGCGGTGTTTTCATCCCGTACGGCTTCCCCGGATCACGGCGGTCCCGATCCGTTGAGCCAGAACGCCCCGTAGACGGCGGATGCCAGCGCCACGGGGGCGAGCACCAGCACCGCCCGCGACCTGCGCAGACGGGCGAGCGCCAGGGCGACGGGGAACAGCAGAGGGAAGGCGGGCAGCAGCAGGCGCGGCTTGGAGCCGAAGTATCCGGAGGCGCAGAGGGCCAGCGCGACGACGATCCCGCAGTAGACGAGCAGCGGCAGCGGCTGGCGCTGCCGTACGCCCTTCACGTACAGCCAGATCACCAGGGCGACCCCGACGATCAGCCCGATCCCGGCCAGGAAGGCCGGGCCGCCCAGCCTCTCCCCGATGAAGCGGGCGAACGCCAGGCCGCCGTCGAAACCGTTGCCCCACTGGCCCTGCACGTCGAGATAGCCCAGGAGGCCGCCGCCCGTCCGCCTTCCCACCCACAGGACGTATGCCGCCGCACCGAGCGGAGCGATCAGCGCCCCGAGCAGCATCCGCGCGCGCGGCCCCTCGCCCCGGCGCAGCGCCACCGCCACGGAGACCCAGACCGCCGCGACGACCGCGGCCCCGACGGGGCGGGTCAGCCCCGCCAGCGAGGCGAGGAGGCCTGCGGCGATCCAGCGCTCGCCGAGCACCGCGTACAGAGCCCAGGCGGCCAGTGCCGTGAACAGTGACTCGCTGTACGCCATCGACTCCACGATGCCGACCGGCAATACCGCCCAGAGCACGGCCGCGGCGGTACCGGCGGCCGGTCCGTACAGCCGGTCGCCGACCGCGAAGATCCCCCAGGCGGCGAAGAGCGAGGCGATCCAGCTCACAGCGAGCCCCGCGTCCGCGTGACCGAGCGGGCTGACGGCCGAGACCAGCCGCTCCAGCCAGGGCAGCAGCGGGAAGAAGGCCAGATTGGAGTGGACGTCGCCATTGGCCAGATGGACCTCGTAGCCGTAGCCGAGGTCCGCGACACGGGCGTACCAGAGCGAGTCCCAGCGGGCCGAGAGCAGGGTGTGCCAGCTCTTGCCGTTCGCCGCCGACCAGACGGCGAGCACCGCGATCCCGGTCAGCCGCACCGCCGCGAAGGCGAGCAGGGCGGGACCGGCGCGGCGCAGCGCGGACCGGGCCGGGGCGAGGGGCTGTACAAGATCAGTCACGGCCTCGATTATCGGGGTGCCGGGCGCAGGGGAGTGCGGACGGCGTGTGGCGTACGACACGACACCACCTGTCGCTCACATGAACTCGCGTACGCTGGCGGCGCACTCGCCTTTCGATGCCGGACCAGGGGACGTACGTCCCACGGGCCCGCCGAGCGCGAGGGATTTCCACCGGGAGGTACTCGTATGTCCAGGACGTCCACGGTCGGTGCGCGATGGCGCGCCGTCTCAGGCGGTGCGAACCGCTGGGTCGTCCTGGTCGTCCTCTGCGTCAGTCTGCTGCTGGTCGCGCTCGACGCGACCGTCCTGCATGTCGCTGTGCCCTCCGTCACCCAGGATCTGCGCCCCGGCGCCGTCCAACTGCTCTGGATCGTCGACGCCTATCCGCTGGTCTGCGCCTCGCTCCTGATCCTCTTCGGCACGCTCGGCGACCGGGTCGGACGCCGCCGGGTCCTGCTGTTCGGCTACGCGCTCTTCGGGGTGGCCTCGGCCGTCGCCGCGATGGCGACCACACCGGAGATGCTGATCGGCGCCCGCGCCCTGCTCGGCGTCGGCGGCGCGATGATCATGCCCGCGACGCTCTCGCTGCTGCGTGCCGTCTTCCCCGACCGGCGCGAGCGGGCCGTCGCGATAGGCATCTGGACCGCGGTCGCCGCGGCGGGCGCGGCCATCGGGCCCGTCCTCGGCGGTTTCCTCGTCGAGCACTTCTGGTGGGGCTCGGTCTTCCTGATCAACATCCCGCTGATGGCGGTGATATTCCCGCTCGGACGCTGGCTGCTGCCCGAGTCCAAGGGCAGCGCCGAGGGGCCCTGGGACGTGCTCGGTGCGCTGATGGCCGCGGCCGGCGTGCTCGGTGTGGTGCTGGGTGTGAAGCGGCTGGGCGCCGGCGAGGGCGTGTTCGGCCCAGGGACGCTGGCGCCGCTGTGCATCGGCGCCGCGCTGCTGATCGTGTTCGTCCGCAGACAGAAGCGGCGCGAGCATCCCCTCATCGACATGCGGATGTTCTCCCGGCCCACCTTCACCACCGCCGTGGGCTGCATCGTCCTGGCGATGCTGGCGCTGGTCGGGCTGGAGCTGATCGCGGTCCAGTACCTCCAGCTGGTGCTGGGCCTCAGCCCGCTCGCCACCGGTCTGCGACTGCTGCCGCTGACCTTCGCCGCGATGGCGGCGGGCGCCACCGGCTCGTACACGCTGCGCCGTGTCGGGCCGCGCCGGATGGTGAGTTACGGCTTCGTGCTGACCGCCGCCGCCGTGCTGTGCCTGGTCGCGATGGGGCAGCACGACAAGCCGTGGCTGCTGACCTCGTCCTTTGTGCTGCTCGGTTTCGGGCTGCAGACCACGCTCTTCGGTGCGTACGAATCGATGCTCAGCGAGGCGCCGGCCGACCGGGCGGGCGGGGCCTCGCTGAGCATCGA
>NZ_JAFLRJ010000192.1 GCF_017315755.1 Streptomyces beijiangensis | reverse complement strand
ATCGGTGTTGTACGCGTCCATCAGCACGGCGTTCGCGGCGAGTACGTCACCCGAGCGCTGCGCCGCGGCGAGGTCATCGGCGTCGACGAGCAGCGCCTTGGCGGTCGCCTCCTGGACGTTCATCACCNNGAACAGCTGGAAGGGGTCGGCCGCCCCGACCATCAGGTCGTCGTCGGCGTAGAAGCGCGAGTTGAAGTCGAAGGCCCCGAGCCGCTTCGCGCGCAGCAGCAGCGCGACGATGAACTCGATGTTGGTGCCCGGCGCGTGGTGCCCGGTGTCCACGACGACCTTGGCCTTTTCGCCGAGCGTCAGACAGTGGGCGTACGCCGTGCCCCAGTCCGGCACGTCGGTCGTGTAGAAGGCGGGCTCGAACAGCTTGTACTCGAGCAGCATCCGCTGGTCGTCGCCGAGGCGTGCGTACACCGTCGCGAGGGCCTCGGCGAGCCGGTCCTGACGGGCCACCACGTCGTCCTGGCCCGGGTAGTTGGTGCCGTCGGAGAACCAGAGCTTCAGATCGGCCGACCCGGTGGCGTCCATGATGTCGACGCAGTCCAGGAGGTGTGCCACCGCCTTACGCCGTACCGCGGGATCGGGATGGGTCACCGAGCCCAGCTTGAAGTCGTCGTCCTGGAAGACATTGGAGTTGATCGCGCCCAGGGTCAGCCCGCGCTCCCTGGCGTACGCCGCCAGCGCGGCATAGTCGGCGACCCTGTCCCACGGAATGTGCAGCGAGACCCGAGGCGCAACGCCGGTGAACGCGTGCACCTGCGCGGCGTCGTCGAGCTTCTCGAAGGGATCGCGGGGTACGCCGGCCTGGGCGAAGACCTTGAAGCGGGTACCGGAGTTCCCGTAACCCCAGGACGGAGTCTCGATCGTCTGCGTGGCCAGTGCGGCCTTCACGGCCTGGAGGTCAGACATGTGCAGCCCCTTGGTGAACAATGATGAATCGATTCATTCCGCGGTGAAGCTAGCGGCGCCACAAAGCGCCGTCAACCCTTGACGCATCGGCGGGTACGGTCCGCAACGGTCCGCCGTCCCACAGGTTTGGCCGCGGAACCGTCCGCCCGGCAGACTGGAGTGAAACAATTCACCGAGCGAGAGGCCCGGAAGTGCAACGGATCTGCTTCGTCCTGAGGGTCCGTCCCGAGCGGCTCGACGAGTACCGGCTGCGCCACCGGGACATCTGGCCGGAGATGCGCGAGGCGCTCGCGGCCACCGGCTGGGGCAACTACTCGCTCTTCCTGCGCGACGACGGTCTCCTCGTGGGCTATCTGGAGACCGAGGACTTCGAGCGCGCCCGCGCGGACATGGACGCCACCGAGGTCAACGCCCGCTGGCAGGCCGAGATGGCCGAGTTCTTCGAGTCGCTCGACGGACGCGCCCCCGACGAGGCGATGCGCCCGCTGACCGAGGTCTTTCACCTCGCCTGAGCGCCGGCGACCGTACGATGGCCCGACGTCCGACCATTGCGCCGGACCCGTGACTCAGGTGGGACAAGGTGGCAGGAATCAAGGACGTGGCCCGTCGTGCGGGCGTCTCGGTCGGCACTGTCTCCAATGTCATCAACCGGCCGGGATCCGTCTCGCCCGAGACCCGGGGCAGGGTCCAGGCCGCGATCGATGAACTCGGTTACGTACGGAGCGAGTCGGCCCGTCAGCTCCGTGCGGGCAGCAGCCGGATCGTGGCGCTGCTCGTGCTGGACATGGGCAACCCCTTCTTCGTCGACGTCGCCCGCGGCGCCGAGCGCGCGGCCCGCAAGGCCGGACTCGGCGTGATGGTCTGCAACAGCGACCAGAACGCCGCCGAGGAGGCCGACTACCTCGCGCTCTTCGCCGAACAGCGGGTGGCCGGCGTGCTCGTCACCCCCGCCGACCCCACCGGCCGCAGCCTGGAGGCCTTCGCCCGGCACTCCATCCCGTTCGTCCTGGTCGACCGGGTGGCATCGGGCGCGGCCTCCTGTGCGGTCTCGGTCGACGACGTACAGGGCGGCGCGCTGGCCGTACGGCACCTGGTCGCCGCCGGCCACCGGTCGATCGCGTACGTCAGCGGCCCGCCCGAACTGCGGCAGATCCAGGACCGCCGCGAGGGCGCCCTCACCGCACTCGCCGACGCGGGCCTGCCGGCCGAAGCCCTGGTGGAGATCGCCACGCACCGCCTGGACGTGGCGGCGGGACGGGACGCGGGCGCGCGCCTGGTCGGTCTGTCGCCCCGCCCGACCGCCGTCTTCTGCGCCAACGACCTGCTGGCACTCGGCGTCCTGCAGTCGCTCTACGCGGCCGGCGTCAAGGTCCCGCAGGACATGGCCATCGTCGGATACGACGACATCGAGTTCGCCGCCGCGGCCGCCGTGCCCCTGACCTCGGTACGCCAGCCCGCCGCGCTCATGGGGCGCATGGCCGCTGAGCTCCTGCTGGAGGAGTCGGGGCACATCGGCGACGGCGAGCACCTGCACCGCAATGTGCTGCTCCAGCCCGAACTGGTCGTCCGCGCCTCCAGCGTCCTGCCCCGCTGAACCGCACGCAGTCGAACCGCACGCACACGCGTGCGCACGCACGTCCGGACAGCCACGGGATCCGGCGAACTCCCCGGGGCCCAAGGCGTGTTGGTCGCGCAAAGTGCTCGCACTGCGTCATCATCGCCCCGAGATGCTCGATACATCGCGGGACGACGTCACCGCCCCCACCTCAGCCCCTGACACCTCGGCACCCGAGCCGCGCGGCTGTCTCTACGCCCTCTCCCAGCCACCCTTGATGATCTTTCTCGGAGTGGTCGGCGGCCTGCTGCTCATGGCCGCCGTGCACGATCTCTTCCTGCTGTGACCGGCACCCAGGACGGCGGAGTCAGCCGGTCGCGGCCTTGCGCCGGGCCCGGTACGCCGCCACATGGAGCCGGTTCCCGCAGGTGCGGCTGGAGCAGTAGCGGCGCGAACGATTGCGCGAGAGGTCGACGAAGGCGTGCCCGCAGTCCGGTGCCTCGCACCGGCGCAGCCGCTCCTGCTCGCCCGCCACGACGAAGAAGGCCAGCGCCATCCCGCCGTCGGCGGCCAGGTGGTCCGCCATCGAGGCGCCGGGCGCGAAGTAGTGAACATGCCACTCGTAGCCGTCGTGGTCGGTGAGCTGCGGGGTGGTGCCTGCGGAGGCGACCAGCTGGTTGACCAGCTCGGCGGCCTCGTGTGGTCCGGGCGCCGCGAACACCCCCGCGAAGCGCTCCCGTACCGCGAGCACCGCCTTGAGGTCCCGCTCGCCCAGGTCACCGACGCCGCTGATGTCGAAGCGCTGCACGAAGCCGTACAGCGCCTGGAGGTCCATCAGGCTGTCCGGCTCGTCGCTCAGCGGTGCGGTGTTCACCAGACCGACGACTGCGTCGAGGGCAATGCGGGTGTCGTGGGGGATCAGCACGATTCGCTCCCTGGGCTGCAACGGGCGTCTGCCCGCCCGGATGCTGGCCGACTCTAGCGGCTCGCCCTGAGAGCGCACCGGCGCCGTCCGCACGGTGGATTCCGTGGGACGGCGCCGGCGACTGCCATATGAGGTTGTCTGTACGGTGCCGTCGCCCCGAGTCGGACGGCACCGGGCTTCTCGCGCGCTGGCTCAGTTCTCGGCCAGGATGTGCGAGAGTTCCGTGTCGAGATCGAAATGTCGGTGTTCGGTGCCCGGTGGCACGGCGGCGTCGGTCCGCTTCAGGAACGACTCCAGAGCCCGCGCCGGGGCTTCGAGCAGGGCTTCTCCCTCCGGGGAGCTCAGGGCGATGCAGACCACGCCCTGTCCGTGGCTACGGGACGGCCAGACTCGGACGTCTCCGGTGCCCGTGGGCCGGTGCAGGCCCTCGGCGAGGAGATCGCGGGCGAATACCCACTCGACGGTCTCCTCGGCTCCGGTGTGGAAGGTGGCGTGCACGGCATACGGATCGGCCGTGTCGTACCGCAGGCCCGCGGGTACAGGCAGTGATGACTCGCTCGACACAACGAGGCGCAGGTGCAGCTCGCAGCTGACCGTGGTGTTCATAAGCGCCAGGGCCTTTCGCTCAGTGTGCGCTCGGGGATTCGCACGTCGGCGAAATCGACATGCCACCTACGGTGCCGTTGTAAACCCCTCTGACCGGTTTGTGCGTCTTCGAGCCACTCGTACGGGCGAGTCTCACTTTGCGCGATGCGCCCATTCGAGTGACTCCTACCGGTCCGGTAGATTGAGCCTCATGAATGCGGAGAGTGACGAGCGGAAAACGGCCGGCGTACCGACGCCCCGTGACCCCGCGACGGGGGGCGTGGCCGGGGGCGTGACCGGGGACCAG
The DNA here is from genome assembly GCF_017315755.1 of Streptomyces beijiangensis. Taxonomy (GTDB): domain Bacteria; phylum Actinomycetota; class Actinomycetes; order Streptomycetales; family Streptomycetaceae; genus Streptomyces; species Streptomyces beijiangensis. The sequence continues at coordinate 33,439 of NZ_JAFLRJ010000192.1, read as the reverse complement.
GCAGGGTCGGAGCCGGAGCTCGGCTCCAAGGCGCCCCAGTTCATCAAGGCGTCCAGGGCCCTGCATCTGAGCTGGCAGGTGGCTGTCTTCGTGGTGGGGCTCGCGGTCGTGGTCGCGGGCATCATCATGCTGCCGCTGCCGGGCCCGGGATGGCTGGTGATCTTCGGCGGCATGGCGATCTGGGCGACCGAGTTCGTCTGGGCGCAGCTGGTGCTGCGCTGGACGAAGCGGAAGGTCACCGAGGCGGCGCAGAAGGCGCTCGATCCCAAGGTGCGCCGGCGGAACATCATCCTCACCGTGATCGGTCTGGTGATCATCGCGGTGCTGGTCGGGATCTATGTGTGGAAGTTCGGGATCGTGATGCCGTGGAAGATCAACGAGTGACCTGAAGGTGGTCGGGGGGACCGGCGGGCATGCGGTAATGTTTGCCTTGCGCCCGGGCGATTAGCTCAGCGGGAGAGCGCTTCGTTCACACCGAAGAGGTCACTGGTTCGAAACCAGTATCGCCCACCACCCGGACCGACGGCCCGGAGGCTTCAAGCCTCCGGGCCGTCGGCGTTTCCCCGCTGTTATCGAAACGTTTCGACGAATTCCGTCCCAACCGTTGACGTGTTCCGCCGTCGCTCCCTAGCTTGTCCCGGCAAGCGCTTTCCTAAAACGTTTCAATGTGCACGTGGAGGTCGGACTGTGGGTACGACTGGGAGTGTTGACCGGCGCAGCCTGCTCAAGGCGGCAGGGGCCTCGCTGGCCACACTCGGCCTGACGGCCGCCGGCTGCGGGAGCGGCAGTGGCTCGGGGGGCGGGACCGTCACCATCCGGTACGCGTGGTGGGGTGCCGACGACCGGGCGAAGAAGATCAACCAGACGATCGCTCTCTTCGAGAAGAAGTACCCGAAGATCAAGGTCAAGACGGACTTCCAGCCCTACGCGGACTTCTGGACCAAGTTCCAGACGCAGGCGTCGGGCGGCAACCCGCCGGACGTCTTCCAGAACGCCATCGGCTTCCTGCGCAAGTACAACGACAAGCACGTCCTGCTGGACCTCAACGCCCAGGTCAAGGCGGGGAATCTGAGCATGGACGGTTTCCGGGCCGGTCTGGACGCATTCGGCGAGGTCGACGGCAAGCTGCTCGGCATACCCGTCGGCTCCAACTCGATGTCCCTGGTCATCGACAAGGACGCGTACCGGCGCGCCGGGATCACACCGAAGCTCGGCTGGACCTGGGACGACTACTACGCCGGGCTCAAGAAGATCCACGACGGGCAGCACATCGCCGGTGACACCGGTCCGATGGGGATCATGTACGTCTACGACCTGGTGCTGCGCCAGGCAGGCAAGGCGTTCTTCACCGAGAAGGACCTCGGCTTCACCGAGGCCGATCTGACCGAGTGGTGGAACAAGGGCTTCGAGGGCGTCAAGTCCGGTATCTACGCCGACCCGAAGAAGGTCGAGCAGATCAAGCCCAAGGCGGGCCTGTCCGACGGGCTTTCGGCCGGTGAGTTCACCTGGGACAACTTCTCCGTGCGCTACACCGCCGAGGGCAAGGGGAACTACGGCCTGGCGCCGATCCCGTCCACCGACGGCAAGACGACCGGGCAGTACCTCGGCTCGCTGATGCTCAGCGGCTCGGCGCGGACCAAGCACCCCAAGGAAGTCGCCCAGTTCATCAACTTCATGGTGCACGAGCCCGCGGTCGCCAAGATCATGGGCTACGACCGCGGAGTTCCCTCGACCACCGCGCAGTTCGACGCCTTCAAGCCGTCCGACACGGTCGCGCAGGGCATCTCCGCGTACGAGACGCAGATCGCCACGGCCGGCGTACTGCAGACCATCACTCCCCACCCCGCGGGCGCCGACACCTGCGAGGCCGCCTTCCTGCGGATCGCCAACGACGTGAGCCTGGGCACGAGTTCGGTGGACAAGGGCGTCAAGCAGTTCTTCTCCGAGGCGAAGACCGCACTCGGTACGTGAGGGGATCAGCTGTGACGCACATCCAGGACGCTGCGCCCGAGAGGCTCGTCAAGAGCTCCGGTGCGCAGGACGGTCCGGGACCGCTCGCCGTCCCCGCCGCGCTCAAGCGGCGGGGACGGCGGGAGAACCTGGCCGGTCTGCTCTTCCTCTCCCCATGGGTCGTGGGGCTGCTGCTCCTCACCGCGGGGCCGATGCTCGCCTCGCTCTATCTGGCCTTCACGGACTACAATCTCTTCGACACACCGAAGTGGATCGGGCTGCAGAACTTCACCGACATGTTCGGCGACCCGCGCTGGCAGAAGTCGGTGCGGGTGACGCTGCAGTACGTGGTGATCGGCACGCCGCTGAAGCTGCTGCTGGCGCTCGGCGTGGCCCTGCTGCTCAACCAGAACCGGCGCGGACAGGCCTTCTACCGGGCGGCGTTCTACGCACCCTCGCTGATCGGGGCGAGCGTCTCCATCGCCATTGTCTGGCGCTCGCTCTTCTCCGACGACGCCGTCGTCGACCGCGCCCAGCAGCTGTTCGGCATGGAGGCCGGCGGCTGGATCAGCAATCCGGACATGAAGATCTACTCGCTGGTGCTGCTGACCGTCTGGCAGTTCGGCGCCCCGATGGTCATCTTCCTCGCCGGGCTGAAGCAGGTGCCGAACGAGCTCTACGAGGCGGCCGAGGTCGACGGGGCGGGCACCTGGAGGCGGTTCTGGAACATCACCCTGCCGATGATCTCGCCCGTGCTCTTCTTCAACCTGCTGCTGGAGACCATCCACTCCTTCCAGGTCTTCGGCTCCGCCTACATCCTCGGCGGCCAGGGATCGAGCTGCGGTCCCGCGGACTCGGTCCTCGTCTACACCTGTTACCTCTACGACCAGGGCTTCGCCAACGGCCGTATGGGCTTCGCCTCGGCCATGGCCTGGCTGCTGCTGATCACCGTCGGCCTGGTCACGGCCGTCCTGTTCTGGTCCCAGAAACGCTGGGTGCACTACGAGGAGGGCGCACGATGAGCGTGCTGACCGCTTACCGCAGGAAGAGCGCCGGTTCGCTGGCCTGGCACATCGGTTCGCTGGCCGTCCTGGCGGTCGTCCTCTACCCCGTGCTCTGGGTGATCGGCGGCTCCCTCAAACCCAGCAGCGAGATCGTCGGCAGCCTGGACCTCTTCCCCGCCAGCCCGATCACGAAGAACTACACCCGGCTGACCGAGGGCATCGCGGACATCCCGATCTCCACCTTCTTCGTCAACTCGCTCTTCCTGGCGGTCGGTTCGGTGATCGGCGTGCTGATCTCCTGCTCACTGGCCGCCTACGCCTTCGCGAAGATCAGGTTCGCCGGGCGGAACGCGCTGTTCGCGGTGATGATCGGCACCCTGCTGCTGCCGTACCACGTGCTGCTCATCCCGCAGTACGTGCTGTTCCAGAAGCTGGACCTGATCAACACCTACACCCCGCTCCTGCTCGGCAAATACCTCGCCACGGACGCGTTCTTCGTCTTCCTGATGATGCAGTTCATGCGGAACCTGCCCAGGGAGCTGGACGAGGCGGCACGCCTCGACGGCTGCGGACACCTGCGGATCTACTGGTCGATCGTCCTGCCGCTCTGCCGGCCGGCTCTGATCACCAGCGCGATCTTCACCTTCATCAACTCCTGGAACGACTTCCTCGGGCCGCTGATCTATCTCAACGAGCCGGACAAGTACACCGTCGCGCTGGGCCTCAAGATGTTCGTCGACCAGGACGCGGTCGCGGACTACGGCGGGATGATCGCCATGTCGCTGGTCGCGCTGCTCCCCGTGCTCGCCTTCTTCATGGCCTTCCAGCGCTATCTGGTCGACGGAATGGCCACCTCCGGGCTGAAGGGCTGACCTCCCGTGAAGACGCGCAAGGCCCGCGGCCGCGCCAACACCGCCGAATCCGTGCTCCATTCACGGTTCGCGATCCTCGCCGAGTCCCTGCTCACCGGAGTCTGGCTGACCGTCGCCGCGCTGCCGCTGCTCACCCTGCTGCCCGCCTTCGCCGCCGGCTGCGCCCATCTGCGGCGGCATCTGGACAGTGATCCGTGCGGGTGGCGGGAGTTCGTCTCCGATGTGCGCGAGGCGACCCGCAGCGGGCTGCGCTTCTCGCTGCTGTGGTGGGCGGGGATCGCCGTGCTCGTCTTCGACTGGCGTGTGGCCCGCACCGGGCTGCTGCCCGGCGGGCCGCTGCTGATCGCCGTCAGCGTCGTCGGGCTGCTCGCGCTGGCCGTCGTCGGACTGCGTACGGCCGCGGCCTGGCGGCCCGGCGGCTCCTGGGTTCTTGTCCGTACGTCCGACCCGGCCGGATCCCTGCTGCTCGTGGGGGGATTCGCCGCGGTCGCCGCCACCGCCTGGCAGGTGCCGCCGCTCGCCGCCCCCGCTCTGGGGTGTCTGGCCGCGGCCGCCGTGGCCCTGGAACGGCGCGCCGCTCTGCGCTGAGCGGCTCCGGTCCGCCCCCCCCGTTACGTACGACCGCACACCTCTGTCTGTCATGCCCCTGACCCTGTGAAGTGGAGTACAGATGTCCCCGATTCCCCGTCGCAACGTGCTCAAGGCCGCTGCCATGGCCGGTGCCGCCGCCCAGTTCTCCTGGGCACTCGGCGGCAGTGCCCAGGCTGCCGCCGCCGACGAGAAGGGCGCCGCGGAGGGCCCCGTCGAGATCAAGTGGCTGGAGGACGGCGGGCTCGGCGCCGCTCCCGGGTCCACCGTCGGCGTGCCGTGGCCCAAGGGGCAGTACGCCAAGGACCAGACCTTCGCGCTCGCCACCGCCGACGGCGAGGATGTGCCCGTACAGACCTGGGCCACCGGATTCTGGCCCGACGGCTCGCTGAAGTGGACCGCGCACGCGGCCGGCGAGGGGCTGGCCGCGGGCACGGGCTACCGGCTCACTCCGGGCGCGACCGCCGCCGTACCCGAGAAGAAAGTGACCGTCCGCGAGAGCGGCGGGCGCATCACCGTCGACACCGGGGTCGTCCAGGCTGTCATCGGCAAGGACGGCGGGAAGCTCATCCAGTCCGTCACCCGCGGCTCGCGCAAGATCGCCACGGACGGGCGGCTGGTGCTGCTGAGGCAGGGCGACATCGACGACGGCGATCACGGAAACGCCAAGTGGGAGCGGTTCGACGGGGAGATCAGCGGGGCCGTCGTGGAACAGGACGGGCCGGTCCGCGCGGTCGTACGGATCGACGGCAAGCACCGCAAGGGGAGCCGCCGCTGGCTGCCCTTCTCCGTACGGCTCTACTTCTACGCGGGCGCCGAGTCCTTCCGCATGGTCCACACGATCACCTTCGACGGCGATCAGGAGAAGGACTTCATCCGCGGGCTCGGAGTGCGCTTCACGGTCCCGATGCGCGACGAAGCGTACGACCGCCACATCCGCATCGGCGGCGACGGCACCGGACTCCTGCGCGAGGCCGTCAAGGGCATCACCGGACTGCGCCGCGACCCTGGAGCGGCCGTCCAGGCCGCCCAGTTCGCGGGCGAGAAGCTGCCCGACCCCGCCACCTGGGACCAGCGCGTCACCACCCGCCTCCCGCTCATCCCCACCTGGGGCGACTACACCCTCAGCCAGCTCTCCGCCGACGGCTTCACCCTGCGCAAGCGCACCAAGGGCGGCCACGGCTGGATCGCGGCGGGCGGCGGGAAGCGCGCCTCCGGATTCGGTTACGTCGGCGGGGCGAGCGGCGGACTCTCCTTCGGGCTGCGGGACTTCTGGCAGAAGCACCCCGCCCAGCTGGACATCCGCGACGCGCACACCGACGAGGCCGAGGTCACCCTCTGGCTCTGGTCGCCCGAGGCCCAGCCGATGGACCTGCGCTTTTACCACGACGGCCTGGGCCAGGACACCTACGCCGAGCAGCTCGAAGGCCTCAACATCACCTACGAGGACTACGAGCCCGAGTTCGGCACCCCCTACGGCATCGCCCGCACCAGCGAACTCCTCTTCTGGGCCCACGAGTCCACCCCCACCGCCGAGGTACTCGCCCAGGAGACCGAGGCCGTCCGCGTCCTGCCCCAGCTCGTCGCCCCGCCCGCCCAGATCATCGGCGCCAAGGTCTTCGGCGGCCTCTTCGCCGCACCCGACCGCTCCACCCCCGCCAAGGCGAAGATCGAGGACCACCTGGACTTCCTCTTCACGTACTACCAGGACCAGGTCGAGATGCGCCGCTGGTACGGCTTCTGGGACTACGGCGACTTCATGCACTCCTACGACCCGGCCCGACACCAGTGGCGCTACGACGTCGGCGGCTACGCCTGGGACAACTCGGAGCTCTCGCCCGACATCTGGCTCTGGTACGCCTACCTGCGCTCCGGCCGCGCCGACATCTTCCGCTTCTCCGAGGCCCTCACCCGCCACACCGGCGAGGTCGACGTCTACCACCTCGGCCAGTGGGCCGGCCTCGGCACCCGCCACGGTGTCCAGCACTTCGCCGACAGCGCCAAGCAGCAGCGCATCGCCAACACCACCTACCGGCGCTTCTACTACTTCCTCACCGCCGACGAGCGCGTCGGCGACCTCATGGCCGCCAACGTCGACTCCGACGAGACGTTCCTGGTGCTCGACCCGCTGCGCAAGGTACGTACCGACGTCTACACCCCCGACCGGCACGCCCTGTCCGTCGGCTTCGGCACCGACTGGAGCGGACTGGTCTCCGCCTGGCTCACGGAGTGGGAGCGCAACGGTCCCAAGGCCGCGAAGGCCAAGGCCAGGGTGCTCTCCACCATGGAGACCATCGCCGCCCAGCCCAACGGATTCGTCCAGGGCAGCGGGCTCTACGACCTCGACACCGGAAAGTTCGCGGTCGCCACCACGCCCGTCGTCGGGGTCTCGCACCTCTCGGCGGTCTTCGGCCTCAACGAGCTCTGCGCGGAGCTGATCGACATCATCGACATGCCCGCCTTCAAGTCGGCGTACCTCGACTACTGCCGCTACTTCAACGCCACCAAGACCGAGCAGGCCGCCCGTTACGGCACCAACTTCGGCTCGCTGCTGCTCTTCCAGGGCCACTCGCGCCTGGACGCGTACGCCGCCGTGCAGACCGGCGACGCGAAGCTCGCGGCGCGTGCCTGGGAGAAGTTCTACAAGAGCGACGGCTACATGGAGTCCTCGCCCTGGGCCACCGAGAAGCTCAGCGGGCCCGTCACGCTGGTGCCGGGCAGTGAGGCCAACTGGGTCTACACCAACGACACTTCGCTCTACGGGCTCGCCGCGATCGAGAACCTCGCGCTGCTGGGGGACAAGATGCCCAGCTGATCCCAGCGGTCAGTGAACGCGCGCGGTCAGTGCATGCGCGCCAGCCGCTCCCGCAGCCGGCGCGCATCGCGCAACCGGTGTTCGTACGTCGCCCCCACGGCCAGCAGCAGAAGGCCGGCGAGGGCGGGCACCACCCAGCGGGGGAGTGCGTCCACGACCTGGACGAGGTACGGGGCGAGCTCGTGCAGCGCGTCCAGGGCGAGGACGCCCCCGCCGACGACGAGCAGCGCCTGCAGACGGGAGCGGGCCCCGATCAGGGTGACGGCGAGCGCTGCCGAGCCGAGCAGCAGCGGGCGCAGCCAGTGCGCGTCGCCCCAGGCCGCGACGAGGCTCGGCAGCATCGTCGCGGCAAGCCCGGGGCCGTACGCGGTCCAGGACGAGGCCGCCGGGTCACGGCGCCGCCGCACCACACCGATCACCAGCGCGGGGAGGGTCACCGGCAGTGTGTACGCCTCGGGGACCGTCACGTCCCAGGCCGCCAGCCGCACCCACGAGGCCAGCACGAACAGCACGGGCGCCGCATAGCCCACGGCCCGTCGCTCGGGCCGCAGGGCGGTGCCCGCGGCGATGACACCGCACAGGGCGAGCACCAGGGCCAGGGTGGTGAGGTCGGTCGTCGCCAGCAGGACCGAGAGCAAGGCCGCCGAGGCGGCGACGATCTCCAGCGGGAGCGCGACAGGGTGACGGCGCAGCCGGGCGCCGAGCACGGCGACCGCGGCGGGGACGATCAGGACGAGCAACGCCGTCCGGTGGGGCGGGAGTTCGAGGGCGGCACCTGCCGCCACCGCCAGGGCGGACGCGTACACGACGGACGGAGGAGCCGCCGGCATACGGATCGGGCCCGGGATGCCGCAGACCACCGCGAACAGGACGAACAGCGTGCCGAAGACGGCGAAGGTGGCCGCCTGCGTCGCGAGGGCCAGGAGCGAGACGCTCACAGCCCCGGCGAGAGCGAGACCGAAGGCGGTGAAGGCGAAGGCCTCGTGCGCTGCCGAGCGCCTCAGGGCGACGACCGAGGCCGCGAGCGCCGCAGCGGTCAGGGTGACGTGCGCCGAGAGCACGCCGGGATAGGGCAGGCCGAGCGCCGCAGGCGTCACCAGGAGCGCGGCCCAGGCCAGGGCGAGCGCACCGCAGGCGGCCGGGCGTCGCAGGCGGGCCTGCGCGGCGGACCCCCGGTGCACGGCCGTGAGGACTCCGGCGAGCAGTGCGAGCGTCACCGGGACCGCGGGGAGATCGGGCCACGGCAGATCCGCGGAACCCGGGGCACCCGACCACGGCTTGAACACCCACTCGCCCGGGGTCACCAGGGCGAGTGCCGCCACCGGCAGCGCCCAGAGCGCCGCCGCCGCGTGCACCGCACCGGAAGCGGCAGCCAGACCGTGCTTCACGGGGCCGGGCATCGACGTACGGAGTGCGACCAGCAGGAGCGCGGCGCAGAGCAGTTGGGCGGGTACGGCCCAGGTGCCGGGCAGTGCGGTCCTTACGACACCCGCGACCGCGGCGAACGCTGCGAGACCCGCGACCGCGGCGGGGACCGGCAGGAGCCTGCGCCAGGCGATGAAGAGCGCGAGAGCGGCCCCGGCGGCGAGCAGCGCCCCGGGAGCTGCCGCCTCGGCCGGCGTACCGGCGACCACCGACAGCCGGGCGGCCGTCAGCAGCGCGGCTCCGCCGGCGGCGCAGGCACCGGCCCAGGCGACGACGCGCACCGCACCGCCCGGCCCCCGCAGGGCCAGTGCGACATCGAGCACGGCGGTCAGCAGCAGCGCCCAGGCCGTCGCCATGGCGCCCGCATCGGCAGCCAGCGCCCAGAGCAGCAGCGGGAGTTGGGCGGTCGCCGCGGCGACGGGCAGCGGCAGCCGCAGCCGGTCCACCGTCATCCCGTACGCGGCCCAGAGCAGCGCCAGTACGGCGGTGGCTCCCGCCGTGTAACCCAGCGGATCCACGTCCGTGGCGGCCACCTCATGCAGCGCGTACGCGTCGAGCACCGTCAGTACGAGACCCAGACCGGCCACCGACTCCGCCGTCGACGCCAGCGAACGGCGCAGCAGCACGACCGGGGCGCCCAGGGCCGCGAGGGTCACCGCGGCGAGCACCGCCGCCCGCCCGCCGATGCCCAGATGACCCCAGCTGACCAGGGTGAAGGCGATTGCGGCGACCGTCAGCAGCACGGCGCCGAGCGTGAGCAGCACGTTCTGGGCGTTGGGCGGCGAGGTCTCCGGGTGCGACCGCGGCTGCGGAGCGCCCCAGGGGTGCGGCGGAGGCGGCTGCAGCACACTCAGCAGCCAGGCCCTGCGGCCGAGCAACTGGTGCCTGCGCGCGTCGAGTTGTGCGAGCTCGCGGTCGAGGAGAGCCAGCTCCTCGGAGGGCGGCGGAACATGTCCCATGTGCAGGAGTGTGGCGGCGGACACGTCAGCGGGTATGCGCGCGGATACTCAGATACCGGGTGAGTACGCGCAGACTTGGCCCATGGACTGGTGCCATTACCGCTTCCGCAGTGTCTGGGATCTGCCCGCCGACCCCGACACGGTCTACGCCGTACTCGAAAAGGCCGGGGAGTACCCCCGGTGGTGGCCGCAGGTCAGGGCCGTGACCCCGCTCGACGACCGCACAGGCACCGCCCGCTTCCGCTCCCTCCTCCCGTACGACCTGCTCGTGACCGCCCACGAGAAGCTGCGCGATCCCGAGGCCCGGGTGCTCGAAGTGGAGATGACGGGGGATCTGGAGGGCTGGGCGCGCTGGACCGTCGAGGCCTGCGACGGTCGGACACGCGCCGTCTACGAGCAGGAGGTCGAGGTGACCAGTCCGCTGATGCGGCGCCTCGCCGTCCCCGGGCGTCCCGTCTTCCTCGCCAATCACGCGCTGATGATGCGCGGAGGGCGGCGCGGACTGACTGACCTCCTGCAAGGAGTTTGAAAGCACCCCGCGAAGACCTGTATGGTTCAGTCCGTTCCCGGGCGATTAGCTCAGTGGGAGAGCGCTTCGTTCACACCGAAGAGGTCACTGGTTCGAACCCAGTATCGCCCACCGGGAAATGGCCGGTCCGTCACTGACGGACCGGCCTTCTTGCTGTGCGCCGCAGGCCGGCTGCCGCGCTCAGGCTGCCGCGCTCAGGCCGCCGCGCTCAGGACCGGACGCGGGCGCAGCGGCCATGAGGGATCCACCGTCTCCGGCGTGCCCTGCCGTGCGAACCACGCCTGCAGCCCGCGTGCCTGGGCCGCGTGCCAGCCCGTCTGCAGCGAGTGCAGCTCGGCCGCCGAGAGCCGCTCCAGACGGCCGGAGAACCGGCGGCCGATCGACCGTACGACCTCCAGTGAGGCCGCCGCGTCCGCCGCCGCGTCGTGGGCGCCGTCCAGCACCACCTCGTACTGCGAGCAGAGATCGGTGAGCGTACGGCGGCCCTTGCGGTAGCGGTCCAGATGCTTGTCCAGGACCCGCGGGTCCAGCACGCGCATCGGGGTGTCGCCCAGATACCGCCCCAGGGACGAGGCGCGGTGGCGCCCCAACTCCCGGTCGAGCAGCGTCAGATCGAAGGGCGCGTTCATCACGACGAGCGGCCGGCCCGCCGCGCACTGCTCGGCCAGGGCCTTGGCCATCTCCTCCACCACCGGTGCCGGCCAGCGCCCGTTGCGCTGCAGATGCAGATCGGTGAGCCCATGGATCTCGGTGGCGCCGGACGGCACCGGTATGCCCGGGTTGACGAGCCAGCGGGTGACCCGCGGCCTCGTTCCCGCGCCGTCCTGGACGACGAGGGCCGCCGAGACGATGCGGTCCTCCTCGACGTCCACGCCTGTCGTTTCCGTATCAAATGCGGCCAGGGGGCCTTCGTACCAGCACGGCATGTTCCAACTCCTCGCACTCACAAGGCAGATGGTGTGCGTCCCCTGCCCAATTCGGTGATACCCGGGCTGTTTGCGACATACGCCGGAAGGAGACAACACAGGTGACGGGCTTGGCATTCGAGCATCCGTCGTGTGGACACCCATTCAGCACAGTCCGGAAGGCGCACCACGGCCATGGCGCTTGCGCAGCCCGATCCGGGTGGGCTGCTGCCCGAGCGGATCGCACCGCTGCGCGGCTCACTCGCCACCACCGCCTGTATGGAAACCCTTCAGGTGGGTTACCTCCATGCCGTCGCGGCAGCGGCGGGATGCTCGTTGTCGCAGCCCTTTCCGGACAACGGAATCGACTGGCACGTGAGCCACGGGGCTCCCGGGCACACCGTCGACGACGAAGTGACGATAAAGGTGCAGCTCAAATGCACGTACCAGATTCCGGCGCACCCGCCGGGCGGAGCCTTCTCCTTCACGCTCGACAACGCGCATCTGGTGAAGCTGGCCCGCTCCCCGGTCTCGGTGCACAAGATCCTGGTGGTGATGCTCGTACCGCGTACGCAGGACGAATGGCTGCGCGCCGGCCATGACCGGCTCGACCTGCGGCACTGCTGCTACTGGACCAACCTGGCCGGCCACCCGGTGACGGGCAGGCGCAGGACCACTGTGCGGATCCCGACCTCGCGGATTTTCGACGACCGAGCGCTCTGCGAGATCATGACCCGTGTCGGGGCGGGAGGGAGACCCTGATGCAGCACCGCCCGATCGACGAGCCCGTACGTGCCCATCCGAGCGAGCTGCCCGGAGTGTGGAACGGCGGCGAGGGGCCTGATCCTTCGCGGGTCGACCCCGCCGTGCTGGGCGCTCTTCTGGAACGGCACGGCTGGCGGCGGCGCGGCGGTGCGGCGGGGCGCTATGCGCGCTGGACGCCGCCGGGGCCCGGCAGCGGTTCCGTCAGCCTGCTCGTGCCCGAGAGCCGCGCCTTCCCCGACAGCGACGAGCTGCTCGGCGAGGCGCTGACCGCGCTTCAGCGCTGTGCGGCGCCCTCCGCCCGGGAGGTACTGGTCTCGCTGGCCGTGCCCAGCGACGAGATCCGCTGGTGGCGCGATGTGCCCGAAGGTCCTTCCGGTGCGGCCTCGTGGACCGCGCAGGAGCAACTGCGGGGCGCGGCACGGCAGATGCTCATCGCCGGCTCGCTCGCCGCACGCGGGCAGGCCGGTTACTACGGCGCACGGCACCGGCGCCAGGCCCAGGCCGCCCTGGAGGGGGTGCTGGTCTCCACGGCGCCCGGCGGGCGCGGGCTGACGGCCTTCGTACCGGTGGAGCGTGGACGTACCGCAGTCGTACGGCTCCACCACGCACTGCACGCCGCCCGCGAGGCGGCCGACTACCAGCGGGCGACCGGCGGCATGGAAGCCTTCGACTCGGCGGTCGAGGCGGGCGTGAGCCGGGAGCTGACCGAGGCGGTCATCGCGCTGGTACGGGGATCGGAGGGGGTCGCCGTCACGCTGGCCTGGGCGCCCGCCGCCGGAGTCCCCGAGGACTGCGTGGCCAGGCCGGAGACGGTGGAGTTCTCGCCAGGCGATCTGCCCGCCCTGCGGGAGGCGGGGGTCAGGTACATGCAGGACGAGCCCTCTCTTCCGGTACGGATCACGGGCGCCGTGGTCCGGATGCGGCGCTCCGCACCCCGTGGCCCGGGGACGGTACGGCTGCGGGTGCTGGCCGGGGCGGAGGTCCCGCACGTACGGATGGTGCTCGACGAGGAGGCGTACCGGACGGCGGGCCATGCCCATCTGGTCGGGCTGCCGATCCGGGTGCACGGGCGTTTGGAGAGCCGAGGCGGCTTCCGCAGGCTGACCGGCGCCGACGGCGTCGTGCCGGTGCAGGTGGACGAGGCGGAGCGGGACCGGCTGATGAAGTCGCTCCACGAGAACCTCGACTTCTTCGAGGAGGCGTGCAGCGGCGAGGACTGAGGCCCGTGGGGCTGCTGGGTCGAGGCAAACCGTTTCGCGTCGGGCCCGGCGGGCTCGGTAAGCTGCGAGGCGTACGCAGTGAACACTGCGCGACCCCCTCAGTCAGGAGAGACCGGTGTCAGACGTCCGCGTGATCATCCAACGCGATTCCGAGCGGGAAGAACGCGTGGTGACGACGGGCACTACGGCAGCGGAACTCTTCGCCGGCGAGCGCACCATCGTCGCGGCCCGGGTGGCCGGTGAGCTGAAGGACCTGGCGTACGCGGTCGCCGAGGGCGACGAGGTCGAGCCCGTCGAGATCTCCTCCGAGGACGGCCTCAGCATCCTGCGCCACTCCACCGCGCATGTGATGGCCCAGGCCGTGCAGGAGCTCTTCCCGGACGCCAAGCTGGGCATCGGGCCGCCCATCAAGGACGGCTTCTACTACGACTTCGACGTCGAGAAGCCGTTCACTCCCGAGGACCTCAAGGCCGTCGAGAAGAAGATGCAGGAGATCCAGAAGCGCGGGCAGCGCTTCTCCCGCCGCGTCACCACCGACGAGGCGGCGCGCGAGGAGCTCGCGGGCGAGCCGTACAAGCTGGAGCTCATCGGTCTCAAGGGCAACGCCGCCCAGGCCGCCGACGGCGCCGACGCGGAGGTGGGCGGCGGAGAGCTGACCATCTACGACAACCTCGACGCCAAGACCGGCGAGCTGTGCTGGAAGGACCTCTGCCGGGGCCCCCACCTGCCCACCACCCGTAACATCCCGGCCTTCAAGCTGATGCGCAACGCCGCGGCGTACTGGCGCGGCAGCGAGAAGAACCCGATGCTGCAGCGCATCTACGGCACCGCCTGGCCCTCCAAGGAAGAGCTGAAGGCGCACCTGGAGTTCCTCGCCGAGGCCGAGAAGCGCGACCACCGCAAGCTCGGCGCCGAGCTGGACCTGTTCTCCTTCCCCGACGAGCTGGGCCCCGGCCTCGCGGTCTTCCACCCCAAGGGCGGGGTCGTCCGCAAGGAGATGGAGAACTACTCGCGGAAGCGTCACGAGGACGCCGGCTACGAGTTCGTGAACACCCCGCACATCTCGAAGGAGCACCTCTTCGAGACCTCGGGGCACCTGCCGCACTACGCGGACGGCATGTTCCCGCCGATCGAGTTCGACGGACAGAACTACCGCCTCAAGGCGATGAACTGCCCGATGCACAACCTGATCTTCAAGTCCCGCGGGCGCTCCTACCGCGAACTGCCGCTGCGGCTCTTCGAGTTCGGCACGGTCTACCGGTACGAGAAGTCGGGCGTCGTGCACGGTCTGACCCGCTCGCGCGGTTTCACCCAGGACGACGCGCACATCTACTGCACCAAGGAGCAGATGGCGGACGAGCTCGACACGCTCCTGACCTTCGTGCTCGACCTGCTGCGCGACTACGGCCTGAACGAGTTCGAGCTGGAGCTGTCCACCCGCGACGACTCCGACAAGTTCATCGGCACCGACGAGGACTGGGTGGAGGCCACCGAGGCGCTCCGCCTGGCCGCCGAGAAGCAGGGTCTTCCCCTGGTCGCGGACCCGGGCGGCGCCGCCTACTACGGCCCGAAGATCTCCGTGCAGGTGCGCGACGCGATCGGCCGGTCCTGGCAGATGTCGACCCTCCAGGTCGACTTCAACCAGCCCAAGCGGTTCGGTCTGGAGTACACCTCGGCGGACGGTTCGCGTCAGCAGCCCGTCATGCTGCACCGTGCGCTGTTCGGTTCGATCGAGCGGTTCTTCGGCGTGCTCCTCGAGCACTACGCGGGCGCCTTCCCGGCGTGGCTGGCCCCGGTCCAGGCCGTCGGCATCCCGATCGGCGACGCGCACATCCCCTACCTCCAGGAGTTCGCCGGGAAGGCGAAGGCCAAGGGGCTGCGGGTGGATGTGGACGCCTCGTCGGACCGGATGCAGAAGAAGATCAGGAACCACCAGAAGGCCAAGGTTCCTTTCATGATCATCGCGGGTGACGAGGACATGGAGGCCGGCGCCGTCTCCTTCCGCTACCGCGACGGTTCGCAGGAGAACGGCATCCCGGTCGAGGACGCCATCGCCAAGCTGGTGCAGGTCGTCGAGGACCGCGTCCAGGTCTGACACATCCGAGATGCGACGGCGGAGGCCCCCGGGGAACGATCAGCTCCCCGGGGGCCTTCCCGCGTCCTCGCCCTCCCGGGCGAACACCTGCAGCAGCCAGGACGAGAAGGAACCCGTCACCGCGCCGAGCAGGGCGAGCCCGCACGCCATCATTCCCGCCGCGACCAGCCGCCCCCACGCTGTCACCGGTGCGACATCGCCGTAGCCGACCGTGGTGAGGGTGGAGCAGGTCCACCACACCGCGTCCCCGAAGGTACGGATCGTGGCGCCGGGCGCGGTGCGTTCGAACGAGTAGACCGTGAGCGCCCCGGAGAAGCCGAGCAGTACGGCGGTGAGGCCGGCATAGGCCATCACCCTGGCGTGCAGGCTCAGCCGCGGTTCGTCGTGCCGCTTCTGTACGGCGGTGTAGACCTTCACCATGCGCAGCGGGCGCAGCAGCGGCAGCGCCAGGACCACGGTGTCCAGCCAGTGCGTGCGGACGAAGCGGAGCCGCTGCCCGCTCAGTACGAGCCGCACCGCGTAGTCCGCAGCGAAGACCAGCCAGGTCGCCAGGGTCACGGCGAGTGCCAGGTCGCGCCAGAGCGGATCGATGCCCCGGGCCAGTACCCGGACCGCGTAACAGGCGAGGAAGAGGAGGGAGGCCACGAAGAGCGGTGCCTCCATCCGCTGCTCCCAGCGGATCAGTCGGTCCGGCCGGCCGGATACGGGGACGTCCATCGGGCCAGCATCGCCGCAGCGGGGCCGGGTGCGCCCCGGCGACACGTCGCGAACGGGGGAAGCCATATGCTGCACAGCATGACGAGTGAGCCGGAGCAGCAGATCGGAGTGGGCACCCAGGACGCGTTCCAGCGCCTGTGGACGCCCCACCGGATGGCGTACATCCAGGGCGAGAACAAGCCCGTGGGGCCGGAAGCCGGCGACGGCTGTCCGTTCTGTTCGATCCCGGCGAAGTCGGACGAGGACGGTCTGATCGTCGCGCGCGGCGAGCACGTCTACGCGGTGCTGAATCTCTACCCGTACAACGGCGGCCATCTGATGGTCGTGCCCTTCCGGCACGTCGCCGACTACACGGAACTGGACGCGGCGGAGACCGCCGAGCTGGCCGGGCTGACCAAGCACGCGATGACCGCGCTGCGCACGGCGTCCGGCGCGCACGGCTTCAACATCGGCATGAACCAGGGCGCGGTCGCCGGCGCCGGCATCGCCGCCCATCTGCACCAGCACATCGTGCCGCGCTGGGGCGGCGACACCAACTTCATGCCGGTCGTCGGCCACACCAAGGTGCTGCCCCAACTCCTCGCCGACACGCGGAAGATGCTCGCCGACGCCTGGCCGGTCTGACGGACGCTCACGCGTCGTAGACGTCCGCCTTCCTCGGGGCCGGATCCTGTACGAGGCCGCTCAGCATCACCGAGCGGTTGCCGAAGCGCTCGGTGTCCACTCCGTGCTCGTCCAGTACGCGCATGGCGGCCGCGTGCACCGCGCGCAGTACGGGGGTGGCCGTGCGCATCGCGTCGTCGGCCATGAAGCGGTGGCGCCAGGGCTTCTCGGCCCAGGCGTGCCGCACCCCGAAGGGCTCGGGCAGGACGAGTTTGCCGCCGGCCCAGTCGAGCACGTTGGGGAACCAGGTCAGCGGCGCGCGCACGGCGATACGTACGACGTCGTCGGCCCCCATCAGCGGCAGTTGCCGCTCGTGCGTCTCCCAGAACTTGACCGTCCCGCTGACCATCACGGTCTTGGGTGCCGGCTTGCTGGTGAAGAGCGAGTGCACCGGGCCGAGCGCATGGCCGGTGACCTCGATGCGCAGGGTCTCGTGGAGCACGGTGACGGTGATCAGCATCGTGATCACCAGCTGGCCGTCCCAGAGCGTGAACTGGCAGCCCAGGTAGTGGCGGTTGCCGCTGCCGAACTGCTGCTCGTTGCAGATGCGCTGTATCTCGTGGCCCTTGATCTGGAAGGCGTCCACGTCGGTGCCGCTCGGACGGCTGACCTCCTTGGCGTTCTCGCCGACCGGGGAGACGATCCAGTGCTTGACGTCGGGAGTGGGGAAGCCGTTGGTGTGCAGGGAGCTGCGCTCGAGGAGCTTGAGCCGGTCGTGGATCGCGCGGATGACGTCCCAGCTGCGGAAGCCGTGGATCTCGGAGTCCTTGTCGCGGGGGATCAGCTCCTCGGCGAGCTGCCAGCTGCCCCAGCGGGTGCCCATGCCGAGGATTCCCTTGGGGCCCGCGTAGAAGACCGCGTTGGACTGCTGCTCGGCGGTGAGCTTGGCGAGGTTCTGGCGCAGCGTCTCGGCGGCCGTCTCGGTCGGATTGCGGGGTACGGCCTCGGGGATCTTGGCGCCGACGCCGCCGCCCGACAGCAGACCGGTCCAGCGGGCGCGCAGGTCCTGGGCGGTCTTCTCGCAGATCTGCTTGGCCCAGAGCCAGCCGATGACCGGCGCGACGAGCATTGCCCTGAGATAGAGGCCGAGGAAGCCGGTGAAGGGCAGCTTGAGCATGAAGACGACGGCCAGTCCGCCGGCGGCTATCAGCAGGACGGTGCCGAGCACGCCCGTGCGCCGGTCCTTGGAGTCCTTGAGGGCACGCCGCAACTGGAAGACGCCGAGCCAGAGCAGCATTCCGGGGAGGAAGAGCAGCCCGAAGACGCCCATCACGGCCGTCAGCCTGGTGTCGCGTTCCTTGCGGATACGGGTCGCCGCAAGGCAGTGCTCGACCACGGTCTGGGGCTCGGTGCCGAAAGACTGGATGAGCGCCTTGCGGGCACCGCCGAGCATCCGTACCTGAACGGCCCGCGCGAAGGCCTCGCCCAGGTCCGGCTCGAATATCTTGGCCCTGCCCGGCTTCACCGCCGACTGGTGCCACTCGCTGTTGGCCTTGAGGATCTCCTGGACGTCGCTGTCGCGGTACGCCGCCGAGGCGAGGGCGTGGGTGGCCGCGGTCTGGCCAGCCGATCCCTGGAGCGGGATCTGCGCCCCGGGAATGAAGTCGAATACGCTGTGGTCCGCCATCGCTGCCCCCATCGCCGCATGCAACCGCTGCTGCGGCCTCTTCCCGACTACTGCCCCCGGCACACCTTCTGCTGTGCCTTCCCGCGGGACGACCCCCGGGAAGGCACAGCAAGCAGCCCGGCGTGCCGACCCGGGCCGCCCTCGTGAGGCTCATTCCACTGAACGGAGATCACAGCGTATCCGCGAGGGCCGTCCTCCGTCAGGGGACAGCGGAATGCCGCCCGCCGCAAGCGATTTGGGCGGACGGCATCCTGGGTGTCCCTTCAACTACGTTCCGGTTTCCGCCTGTTCGCGAATTTTGTCGGCCAGTTGGGGCGGCATCGGCTCATGGCGGGCGTACGAGCGGCTGAAGCGGCCCGTGCCGTGCGAGATCGATCTCAGATCGACGGCGTACCGCCCGATCTCGATCTCGGGGACCTCGGCCCGCACCAGGGTGCGGCCGGGCCCCGCCTGTTCGGTGCCGACCACCCGGCCGCGCCGCCCGGAGAGATCGCTCATCACCGGGCCCACGTAGTCGTCGGCGACCAGCACCTGCACCTCGGCCACCGGCTCCAGGAGATCGATCCGTGCCTCGACCGCCGCCTCGCGCAGGGCGAGGGCGCCCGCCGTCTGGAAGGCCGCGTCGGAGGAGTCCACCGAGTGCGCCTTCCCGTCGAGGAGGGTGATCCGTACGTCCACGAGCGGATGGCCCGCCGCGACCCCGCGTGCCGCCTGGGCGCGTACTCCCTTCTCGACCGACGGGATGAACTGCCGGGGAACCGAACCTCCCACCACCTTGTCGACGAACTCGATGCCGGTGCCCGGGGGCAGCGGGGCCACCTCGATCTCGCAGATCGCGAACTGGCCGTGGCCGCCGGACTGTTTGACGTGCCGCCCGCGCCCCGCCGACGTGGCCCCGAACGTCTCCCGGAGCGACACCTTGTAGGGCACGGCGTCGACCTGGACCCCGTAACGGCTGCGCAGCCGCTCAAGGGCCACGTCCTTGTGCGCCTCGCCGAGGCACCAGAGCACCAGCTGCCTGGTGTCCGGGTTCTGTTCGAGCCGCATCGTCGGGTCCTCGGCCACCAGCCGGGAGAGGCCCTGGGAGAGCTTGTCCTCGTCCGCCTTGCTGTGCGCCTCGATGGCGAGCGGGAGGAGCGGGTCGGGCATCACCCAGGGCTCCATCAGCAGGGGGTCGTTGCGCCCCGAGAGGGTGTCGCCGGTCTCGGCGCGGGTGAGTTTGGCCACGCAGGCGATGTCTCCCGCGATGACCTGCGTCATGCCGCGCTGCTGTTTGCCGAAGGGGGAGGAGAGTGCGCCGATCCGCTCGTCGAGGTCATGACTGTCCTGGCCTCTGTCCTGCAGCCCGTGGCCGGAGACGTGCACGGTCTCGTCGGGGCGCAGGGTGCCGGAGAAGACCCGTACCAGCGACACACGCCCCACATAGGGATCGGACGCGGTCTTGATCACCTCGGCCACCAGCGGCCCGCGGGGGTCGCAGGTCACCGCGGGGCGTGAGCCTCCCTGGGGGGTGGTGACCCGCGGGGTCTCGCGCTCGGGGGGAGTGGGGAAGCCGCCGGTGATCAGTTCGAGCAGCTCGACCGTGCCGAGGCCCTGCGCGGCGCCCTCGGCGGCCGGGGCCGCCGCGAGGACGGGGTGGAAGGTGCCGCGCGCGACGGCCCGCTCCAGGTCCTCGATCAGCGTCTTGACGTCGATCTCGGCGCCTTCGAGATAGCGGTCCATGAGGGACTCGTCCTCGCTCTCCGCGATGATCCCCTCGATGAGCCGGTTACGGGCCTCCTCGATCAGCGGCAACTGCTCGTCCGCGGGCGGCGATTCCCTCCGTACCCCCGCCGTGTAGTCGAAGAGCCGCTGGGTCAGCAGCCCGATCAGTCCCGTCACCGGGGCGTGCCCGTCGGCCGCGGTTGGCCCGTGGAGCGGCAGATAGAGCGGGAGCACGGCGTCCGGGTCGTCGCCGCCGAAGATCCGGCCGCAGATCCTGGTCATCTCGTCGTAGCCGGTCCGTGCGGTGTCGAGGTGGGTGACCACGATCGCCCGCGGCATCCCGACGGCCGCGCACTCGTCCCACACCATGCGGGTCGACGCGGCGACGCTGTGGGCCTCCTGGGCGGCCGATACGACGAAGAGGGCCGCGTCCGCCGCACGCAGACCGGCCCTCAGCTCACCGACGAAATCGGCGTAGCCGGGTGTGTCCAGGAGATTGATCTTGATCCCGCCCCATTCGACGGGGACGAGGGAGAGCTGGACCGAGCGCTGCTGGCGGTGCTCGATCTCGTCGTAGTCGGAGACGGTCTGTCCGTCCTCGACGCGGCCGGCCCTGTTGACCGCTCCCGCGGTCAGCGCGAGGGCCTCGACCAGCGTGGTCTTGCCCGAACCGCTGTGGCCGACCAGCACCACATTCCGAACGGATGCGGGATGGTCGGCCGTCGCTGCCCTGCCGGCGGCTCCGGGGTGTGCGTTTGCCTTGTCGCCCATGATTCTGGCCTCCCGGTTTGTTGCACGGTGAGGAGAGAGGGCGCGAGCACAGAGGGGCCGCAGTGCGTGGCGGCACCGGTGACGCCCGCGGTCCTCCGAGCTTTCCACTCCGGTCACGCTGCGTCCATACGTCGTACCGAGCCGGGGTGCCCGGCGGTGGACTCCGGTGGTCCTGGCTACGATGGGCCAGCCGGTGGCCAGAAGGGCCGCGCGGCCATCCGACCCCTCGGGAAGGCCATGCTGAACAAGTACGCGCGTGCATTCTTCACGCGTGTCCTCACGCCGTTCGCCGCATTTCTGCTCCGCCGTGGGGTCAGCCCCGACGCGGTCACGCTCATCGGCACGGCCGGAGTGATGGCGGGTGCACTGGTCTTCTTCCCCCGCGGAGAGTTCTTCTGGGGCACGATCGTCATCACCCTCTTCGTCTTCTCCGACCTCGTCGACGGCAACATGGCACGCCAGGCCGGGATCTCCAGCCGCTGGGGCGCGTTCCTCGACTCGACCCTCGACCGGGTCGCCGACGGGGCGATCTTCGGTGGATTCGCGCTCTGGTACGCGGGCACCGGCGACAACAACATGCTGTGCGCCGTCGCGATCTTCTGCCTCGCGAGCGGCCAGGTCGTCTCGTACACCAAGGCGCGCGGCGAATCGATCGGCCTGCCGGTCGCCGTCAACGGCCTGATCGAACGGGCCGAGCGGCTCGTCATCTCGCTGGTCGCCGCCGGTCTCGCCGGACTGGAGACCTTCGGGGTCCCCGGTATCGGCATCCTGCTGCCGATCGCGCTGTGGATCGTGGCCGTGGGCAGTGCGATCACCCTGGCGCAGCGGGTGGTGACCGTACGCCGGGAGTCCGCCGAGGCCGACGCCGCAGCAGCAGCCGCGGCGCAGGAGAGCGAGACGGCATGAAGGAGAAGCTGACCGACGCGCTGTACGGACTGGGCTGGGCCACCGTCAAGAAGCTGCCCGAGCCGGTCGCCGCGGGCCTCGGCCGGCGGATCGCCGACATGGTCTGGAAGCGGCGCGGCAAGAGTGTGCTGCGGCTGGAGTCGAATCTGGCGCGGGTCGTGCCTGATGCCACCCCTGCGCGGCTGGCGGAGCTGTCCCAGGCGGGCATGCGCTCGTACATGCGGTACTGGATGGAGTCCTTCCGGCTGCCCGCATGGAGCGCGGAGCGTGTGAAGAACGGTTTCGCCGTCAAGGGCGCCCACCATCTGACGGACGGTCTCGCCACCGGCCGGGGTGTGGTCCTGGCCCTGCCCCACATGGGCAATTACGACCTCGCGGGCGCCTGGGTCACCACCAAGCTGGAGGTCCCCTTCACGACGGTCGCCGAGCGGCTCAAGCCGGAGACGCTGTACGACCGTTTCGTCGCGTACCGCGAGAGCCTGGGCATGGAGGTCCTGCCGCACACCGGCGGTTCGGCCTTCGGGACTCTGGCGCGGCGGCTGCGCGCGGGCGGTCTGGTCTGCCTGGTGGCCGACCGCGACCTCTCCGCCAACGGCGTCGAGGTGAAGTTCTTCGGCGAGGCGACGCGGATGCCCGCGGGGCCCGCGATGCTGGCGTTGCAGACGGGGGCGCTGCTTCTTCCCGTAACGCTCTGGTACGACGGCTCGGCCATAATGCAGGGCCGTATCCACGCGCCTCTTGACGTTCCCGAGACAGGTACACGGGCCGAGAAGACGTCTTCGATGACGCAGGCGCTGGCTGATGCCTTCGCCACCGGAATCGCCGAGCACCCGGAGGACTGGCACATGCTGCAGCGTCTCTGGCTCGCCGATCTAGAGCCCCGTCAGGAGCCTTCGTGAAGATCGGCATCGTCTGCCCGTACTCCTGGGACGTCCCCGGGGGAGTCCAGTTCCATATCCGTGACCTCGCCGATCATCTGATCCGGCTCGGCCACCAGGTCTCGGTGCTGGCCCCCGCGGACGACGAGACGCCGCTTCCGCCGTACGTCGTCTCGGCGGGCCGGGCCGTCCCCGTGCCGTACAACGGATCGGTCGCCCGCCTCAACTTCGGCTTCCTGTCGGCCGCCCGGGTACGGCGCTGGCTCCACGACGGCACCTTTGACGTGATCCACATCCACGAGCCGGCCTCGCCCTCGCTCGGTCTGCTCGCCTGCTGGGCCGCGCAGGGGCCGATCGTCGCGACCTTCCACACCTCCAACCCGCGCTCCCGGGCGATGATCGCCGCGTACCCGATCCTGCAGCCCGCCCTGGAGAAGATCAGCGCGCGCATCGCGGTCAGCGAGTACGCGCGGCGCACCCTGGTCGAACACCTGGGCGGCGACGCGGTCGTCATCCCCAATGGCGTCGACGTCGGCTTCTTCGACAAGGCCGAGCCCAAGGCCGAGTGGCAGGGCGGCACGATCGGTTTCATCGGGCGGATCGACGAGCCCCGCAAGGGACTTCCCGTCCTGATGCGGGCGCTCCCCAAGATCCTCGCCGAGTGCCCGGAGACGCGACTGCTCGTCGCGGGCCGCGGCGACGAGGAGGAAGCGGTCGCCGCGCTGCCGAAGGAGATGCGCGACCGCGTCGAGTTCCTCGGCATGGTGAGCGACGAGGACAAGGCGCGGCTGCTGCGCAGCGTCGATGTGTACATCGCGCCCAACACCGGCGGCGAGAGCTTCGGGATCATCCTGGTCGAGGCGCTGTCGGCGGGCGCCCCGGTGCTCGCCAGCGATCTGGACGCCTTCGCGCAGGTCCTGGACCAGGGCGCGGCGGGCGAGCTCTTCGCGAACGAGGACGCGGACGCGCTGGCGACGGCGGCGGTACGGCTCCTCGGGGACGAGGAGCGGCGGACGGAGCTGAGCGAGCGGGGGAGTGCGCACGTACGGCGCTTCGACTGGTCGACGGTGGCCGCCGACATCCTCGCGGTGTACGAGACGGTGACCGACGGGGCGGCCTCGGTGGCCGCCGACGAACGGGTCAGCCTGCGGGCGCGGTTCGGTCTCGCCAGGGACTGAGTCCCGCTCACCGCTCACTGACCGGCGGGTGAGCGCGGCCGCAGTCGCGGTCCGGTGCGGGCGCGGTCCGGTGCGGGCGCGGTCACGGGTAGCCTTGCCGCCCGTGACCGTAACCCTGATCTGGATCGTCGTCGCCCTCGTCGCGATCGGCCTGTACCTGAGCTGGACCGCGGGACGGCTCGACCGGCTGCACACCCGGATCGACGCCGCCCGCGCCGCCCTCGACGCCCAGCTTCTGCGCCGCGCCTCGGTCACCCAGGAGCTGGCCACCTCCGGCGTCCTCGACCCTGCCGCCTCGATCGTGCTCTACCAGGCGGCGCACGCAGCCCGGCAGGCCGAGGAGGACCACCGGGAGGTCACCGAGAGCGAGTTGAGCCAGGCGCTGCGGGCCGTCTTCGGCGAGCAGGCGCAGGTCGACGTGGTGCGCGAGGCGCCCGGCGGCGAGGAGGCCGCCGATGAACTGGCCGCTGCCGTACGGCGCGTGCCGATGGCCCGCCGCTTCCACAACGACAAAGTACGGGCCGCACGCGCCCTGCGAGGACACCGCAAGGTCCGCTGGTTCCGGCTGGCCGGGCACGCGCCGTTTCCCCTCGCCTTCGAGATGGACGACGAGCCGCCGGTGGCGCTGGCCGACCGCCCGGGAACGTAACCCCGGGGGAGTACCGGGAGCCAAAACGATCCACCGGCTACCCATTGGCCCTTGCAGTGGACTGGTCGCAGGGCGTTTCCTCGGAGGAGCAAGAACCTTCTTCACCGAGTGAGGTCAATTCCGTGAGCACGCTTCCCAGCACCCCCCAGGCCACCGGCACGAGCACTGCCACCGGCACCGCACGCGTCAAGCGCGGGATGGCCGAGCAGCTCAAGGGCGGCGTGATCATGGACGTGGTCAACGCCGAGCAGGCGAAGATCGCAGAGGACGCGGGCGCCGTGGCCGTCATGGCCCTGGAGCGGGTTCCGGCCGACATCCGCAAGGACGGCGGCGTCGCCCGGATGTCCGACCCGAACATGATCGAAGAGATCATCGAGGCCGTGTCGATCCCGGTCATGGCGAAGTCCCGTATCGGTCACTTCGTCGAGGCCCAGATCCTGCAGTCGCTCGGTGTGGACTACATCGACGAGTCCGAGGTCCTCACCCCGGCCGACGAGGTCAACCACAGCGACAAGTTCGCCTTCACCACCCCCTTCGTCTGCGGCGCCACCAACCTGGGCGAGGCGCTGCGCCGCATCGCCGAGGGCGCGGCCATGATCCGCTCCAAGGGCGAGGCCGGCACCGGCAACGTCGTCGAGGCCGTGCGCCACCTGCGCCAGATCAAGAACGAGATCGCCCGCCTGCGCGGTTACGACAACAACGAGCTGTACGCGGCCGCCAAGGACCTGCGCGCCCCGTACGAGCTGGTCAAGGAGGTCGCCGAGCTCGGGAAGCTGCCGGTCGTCCTCTTCTCCGCGGGCGGCGTCGCCACCCCCGCCGACGCAGCGCTGATGCGCCAGCTCGGCGCCGAGGGCGTCTTCGTCGGCTCCGGCATCTTCAAGTCGGGCGACCCGGCCAAGCGCGCCGCCGCCATCGTGAAGGCCACCACCTTCTACGACGACCCCAAGATCATCGCGGACGCGTCGCGCAACCTGGGCGAGGCCATGGTCGGCATCAACTGCGACACCCTCCCCGAGGCCGAGCGCTACGCCAACCGCGGCTGGTAGTCCCCCTCATGACGAACACCCCCGTGATCGGCGTCCTGGCTCTCCAGGGCGACGTACGGGAGCACCTGACCGCCCTGGCCACCGCGGATGCCGTGGCCAGGCCGGTCAGGCGTCCCGAGGAGCTCGCCGAGGTCGACGGTCTGGTCATTCCCGGCGGCGAGTCCACCACGATGTCCAAACTGGCCGTCCTCTTCGGCATGCTGGAACCGCTCCGCGAGCGGGTCCGCGCCGGAATGCCGGTCTACGGCACCTGCGCCGGACTGATCATGCTCGCCGACAAGATCCTCGACCCGCGCTCGGGCCAGGAGACCATCGGCGGCATCGACATGATCGTGCGCCGTAACGCCTTCGGACGGCAGAACGAGTCCTTCGAGGCGGCCGTGGCCATCGGGGCGATCGAGGGCGGCCCGGTCGAGGGCGTCTTCATCCGCGCCCCGTGGGTGGAGTCGGTAGGTGCCGAGGTTTCGGTGCTCGCCGAGCACGGCGGCCATATCGTGGCCGTACGGCAGAAGAACGCCCTTGCGACGTCCTTCCATCCGGAACTGACCGGGGACCACCGGCTGCACCAGTATTTCGCGGACATGGTGCGCTCCACCCTGTGAACCCTGTGACGTACTCCCGGTAGGATCTCTGGCGTTCCTACAGAAGATGGTTACGCGAAGGAGACAGGCAGATGTCCGGCCACTCTAAATGGGCTACGACGAAGCACAAGAAGGCCGTGGTTGACGCCAAGCGCGGCAAGCTCTTCGCGAAGCTGATCAAGAACATCGAGGTCGCGGCCCGCTCGGGCGGCGTCGACCTCGATGGCAACCCGACGCTCGTCGACGCCATCCAGAAGGCGAAGAAGAGCTCGGTCCCGAACAAGAACATCGACTCCGCGGTCAAGCGCGGCGGCGGTCTCGAAGCCGGCGGCGCCGACTACGAGACGATCATGTACGAGGGCTACGGACCCAACGGTGTCGCGGTGCTCATCGAGTGCCTCACCGACAACCGCAACCGCGCCGCCTCGGACGTGCGGGTCGCGATGACCCGCAACGGCGGCTCGATGGCCGACCCCGGCTCCGTCTCGTACCTCTTCAACCGCAAGGGCGTCGTCATCGTCCCCAAGGGCGAGCTCGGCGAGGACGACGTGCTCGGCGCGGTCCTGGACGCGGGAGCCGAGGAAGTCAACGACCTGGGCGAGACCTTCGAGGTGCTCAGCGAGGCCACGGACATGGTCGCCGTCCGCACCGCGCTCCAGGACGCAGGCATCGACTACGACTCGGCCGACGCCAACTTCGTCCCGACCATGCAGGTCGAGCTGGACGAAGAGGGTGCGCGCAAGATCTTCAAGCTGATCGACGCGCTCGAGGACAGCGACGACGTGCAGAACGTCTTCGCCAACTTCGACGTCTCCGACGAGGTCATGGAGAAGGTCGACGCGGTCGACGCCTGAGACGCCTGACGGGCACTCACGCAATCACGCAATCACGCGCTCACACGCTGCGGGCCGGGGGACACGACCCCCGGCCCGCAGTCATTGTCGGTGGGCGGAGATAGCCTGGCGGCGACAGATCAGTGATCGGTGTCGCGGGCCGCAACCATCAATCGAGGAACCCCGACGGCGATCAGCCAGGTACGCGAGAGCGGCGGCGGTTCAGCCGCAAAAACAGGGGGGCGGGTGCCGGCGGATGCGGGTGCTGGGTGTGGACCCGGGGCTGACCCGGTGCGGGGTCGGCGTCGTCGAAGGCGTCGCGGGACGGCCCCTGACGATGCTGGGCGTCGGTGTCGTACGCACTCCGGCGGACGAGGAGTTGGGGATGCGCCTCGTCGCCATCGAGCGCGGCATCGAGGAATGGCTGGACACCTACCGGCCCGAAGTCGTCGCCGTGGAGCGGGTGTTCAGCCAGCACAACGTCAGTACGGTCATGGGCACGGCCCAGGCGAGTGCCGTGGCCATGCTCTGCGCGTCCCGCCGCTCCATCCCCGTCGCCCTGCACACCCCCAGCGAGGTCAAGGCCGCCGTCTCGGGCAGCGGTCGCGCCGACAAGGCCCAGGTGGGGGCGATGGTGACCCGGCTCCTGCGGCTCGACGCACCGCCGAAGCCGGCCGACGCCGCCGACGCCCTGGCGCTCGCGATCTGCCACATCTGGCGCGCCCCCGCCCAGAACCGGCTCCAGCAGGCCGTCGCCGCCCACCGCACGGCTCAGGCACGAACACAAGCTCAGGCACAGGCAACGAAAGGCCGTACCGCATGATCGCCTTCGTCTCAGGACCGGTGGCCGCCCTGGCCCCGACCACGGCCGTCCTGGAGGTCGGCGGCATCGGTATGGCCGTCCAGTGCACCCCCGGCACCCTCGCGACCCTCCGTATCGGCCAGGAGGCCAAGCTCGCGACCTCCCTGGTCGTACGGGAGGACTCGCTCACCCTGTACGGCTTCGTGGACGACGACGAGCGCCAGGTCTTCGAGCTCCTCCAGACCGCCAGCGGCGTCGGCCCGCGCCTCGCCCAGGCGATGCTCGCCGTGCACTCCCCGGACGCCCTGCGCCTCGCGGTCTCCACCGCCGACGAGAAGGCGCTGACCGCGGTCCCCGGCATCGGCAAGAAGGGCGCCCAGAAGCTCCTCCTGGAACTCAAGGACCGCCTCGGCTCCCCGCTGGGCACCGGCGCCCATCTGGCCGCCCAGCGCTCGGCCCCGGGACCGGCCCCCTGGAGCGAGCAGCTGCACGCCGCCCTGGTCGGCCTCGGATACGCGCCCCGCGACGCCGAGGACGCGGTCACCGCCGTCACCCCGCAGGCAGAGGCCACCGCCGAGCCGAACGTCGGCGCGCTCCTCAAGGCAGCCCTGCAGACCCTCAACCGCGCCCGCTGATCGAGAGACCCGCCGAAATGAACTGGGACGAGACGACCGGCCCCGACACCGAAGAGCGACTGGTGGGCTCCGCAGCCGACGGCGAGGACCAGGCCGTGGAAGCCGCGCTGCGGCCCAAGGACCTTGAGGAGTTCATCGGGCAGGAGCGCGTCCGCGAACAGCTCGACCTGGTGCTGCGCGCGGCCCGTGCGCGCGGCGCCACCGCCGACCACGTCCTGCTCTCCGGAGCCCCCGGCCTCGGCAAGACCACCCTCTCGATGATCATCGCCGCCGAGATGGGCGCCCCCATCCGCATCACATCGGGCCCCGCCATCCAGCACGCGGGCGACCTTGCCGCGATCCTCTCCTCCCTCCAGGAGGGCGAGGTCCTCTTCCTGGACGAGATCCACCGGATGTCGCGTCCCGCCGAGGAGATGCTCTACATGGCGATGGAGGACTTCCGGGTCGACGTCATCGTCGGCAAAGGCCCAGGCGCCACCGCCATCCCCCTGGAGCTGCCGCCCTTCACCCTGGTCGGCGCCACCACGCGCGCCGGGCTCCTGCCGCCCCCGCTGCGCGACCGCTTCGGCTTCACCGGGCACATGGATTTCTACGAGCCTGCCGAGCTGGAGCGTGTCATCCACCGCTCCGCCCGGCTGCTCGACGTGGAGATCGACATCGAGGGCGCGGCCGAGATCGCGGGGCGCTCCCGCGGCACGCCCCGTATCGCCAACCGCCTGCTGCGCCGCGTCCGCGACTACGCCCAGGTCAAGGCGGACGGCCACATCACCCGCGAGGTCGCCGGTACGGCCCTCGCCGTCTACGAGGTCGATGCCCGCGGCCTCGACCGCCTGGACCGGGCCGTCCTGCAGGCGCTGCTGAAGCTCTTCGGCGGCGGCCCCGTGGGTCTCTCCACCCTGGCGGTGGCCGTGGGGGAGGAGCGCGAGACGGTCGAGGAGGTGGCCGAGCCCTTCCTGGTACGGGAAGGACTGCTGGCGCGCACTCCGCGCGGCCGGGTGGCGACGCCTGCCGCCTGGGCTCATCTCGGCCTCGTACCACCCCGGCATGGTGAGGCAAATAACGGACAAGCCGGTCTATTTCGGTCGTAATGACGCGGGGGCTCGCCCGGTGAGGAACGGCGGTGCCATGCTGGGCGTTGTTCCAATGATGCGGACTCGCTTAGACTCCGCCGACGTCGCCCTTCCAGGCCGACGTGCCCACCCCCGTAGATCAGGCCGCTCACCAGCGCGGTCGTGCGAAGGAAGTCCGTCCCGTGAGTCCGATCACTCTTCTCCCCTTCATTGTGCTTATCGGGGCCATGTTCCTGATGACCCGCTCCGCCAAGAAGAAGCAGCAGGCGGCCGCGTCCATGCGCAATGAGATGCAGCCTGGCACCGGTGTCCGCACGATCGGGGGCATGTACGCCACCGTCAAGGAGATGGACGACGAGACGGTGACCCTCGAGGTCGCGCCCGGCGTTCACGCCATCTACGCCAAGAACTCCATCGGCGCCGTCCTCCCCGACGAGGAGTACAACCGCCTCATCCACGGCGAGAGCGGCGACGACCTCAAGGTCGACGGCGCGGTCGTCCCGGACGATGCCTCCTCGCTCACCGAGGCCGACGAGAAGGCGGACGACGCCAAGATCGACCTGGGCAAGAAGGACGCCGCGGCCGACACCGAGGACGCGCCCGCACCGAAGGACGACAAGGCCGACGGCGAGGGCGACGCGAAGTAGTCGCGTACGGGGACCGGGAAGCGCTCATCCGCGCATCCGGTCCCCGGGCCGTACGACTTCTGCGGGGGCTGGGCCCCTCTACACTTCGTGGCCGCCCACAGCGCATACCCGGCGCAGGGCGGTAGGACAGGGAGAATCGACAAGGTGGCAGCACCGAACAAGGGCCGAAGGCCGGCGGGGGCTCCGGGCAAGCCGGGACGTTCCCTGCTCCTGATCCTGATCGCCATGGTCGCACTGGGTGGCGGGATGTTCCTCGGCGGGCACACCACGCCCCGCCTGGGCATCGACCTCGCAGGTGGCACGAGCATCACGCTCAAGGCCGTGCCGCAGCCGGGCAAGCAGAACGCGATCAACAAGACGAACATGGACACCGCGGTCAGCATCATCGACCGGCGCGTCAACGGCATGGGCGTTTCCGAGGCCGAGGTCCAGACCCAGGGCAACGACAACATCATCGTGAACATCCCCAAGGGGACGAACTCGAAAGAGGCTCGCGATCAGGTTGGCACCACCGCCCAGCTGTACTTCCGGCAGGTGCTGACGGAGGCCGCCGGATCCCCGACGGCCAACCCGTCCGCCACGCCCTCGCCGAGCGCCACGCCGAGCGGCAAGTCCACCGCCAAGAGCACGGGGTCGGCGACGCCGAGCCCGACCGGTTCCTCGACCCCTCAGGGCCGTGCGGTGACCGACGGTCTCAAGGCGGACGCCACCCCCACTCCCTCTGCCACGCCGACCCCTTCGGCCAGCTCCAGCGCCTCGGCGGCCGACGCCGCCACGGCCGCCAAGCTGCAGAAGGACTTCACGGCGCTCGACTGCTCCTCCGCTGCCGCGCGCACCGCGGCGGGCAAGGGCGCACTGCCCACCGACCCGATCGTGGCGTGCAGCCAGGACGGCTCCGCGAAGTACGTCCTCGGTCCGGCCGAGCTCTCCGGCACCGACGTCGACAGCGCCAAGGCCGCCATCTCGCAGCAGACCGCCGCGTGGGTCGTCAACATGGACTTCACGGGCAAGGGCTCGAAGAAGTTCCAGACGACCACCACCAAGCTCTCCAAGGCGACGTCCCCGCAGAACCAGTTCGCGATCGTTCTCGACGGTCTGGTCCAGTCCGCCCCCAGCGTCTCCACGACGCTCAGCGGCAGCGCCGAGATCTCCGGCAGCTTCGACCAGAAGTCGGCCCAGAGCCTCGCCAACGTCCTGTCCTACGGCGCGCTTCCGCTCACCTTCCACGAGGAGACCGCCACCACCGTGTCGGCCGCCCTCGGCGGTCAGCAGCTGGAAGCCGGCCTCATCGCCGGTGCGATCGGCCTCGCGCTGGTCATCATCTACCTGGTGGCGTACTACCGAGGCCTGGCAGCCATCGCGATCCTCAGCCTCGCGGTCTCCGGAATCCTCACGTACGAGATCATGACGCTGCTCGGCCCCGGCATCGGCTTCGCGCTGAACCTGCCCGCGGTCTGTGGTGCGATCGTCGCGATCGGTATCACCGCGGACTCGTTCATCGTCTACTTCGAACGGGTCCGTGACGAGATCCGGCACGGGCGTACGCTCCGCCCGGCCGTCGAGCGTGCCTGGCCCCGTGCCCGGCGCACCATCCTCGTCTCCGACTTCGTGTCGTTCCTGGCCGCCGCGGTGCTCTACATCGTGACGGTCGGCAAGGTGCAGGGCTTCGCGTTCACGCTCGGCCTGACGACCCTGCTCGACGTCGTGGTGGTCTTCCTCTTCACCAAGCCCGTCATGACGCTGATGGCACGCACGAAGTTCTTCTCCAGCGGCCACCCGTGGTCCGGCCTCGACCCCAAGCGCCTCGGTGCCAAGCCTCCGTTGCGGCGTACCCGCAGCGCGGCCTCCGCCCCCACCGACCCGAAGGAGGCGTGAGATGTCGCGACTCGGCACCATCGGCGCCAAGCTGTACCGCGGTGAGATCGGCTACGACTTCGTCGGCAAGCGGAAGCTCTGGTACGGCATCTCCATCCTGATCACCATCACGGCCATCGTCGGCCTTGCGGTGCGTGGTCTCACGATGGGCATCGAGTTCGAGGGCGGTGCGGTCTTCACGACCGACAAGACCACCCACGTGTCGGCCTCGGTCCAGCAGATCCAGGAGGACGCCGTCGCGGCCTCCGGCCACGACGCGATCGTCCAGAAGCTCGGCGACGGATCGGTCCGGATCCAGATCGCCGGTATCGACACCACGCAGTCGGACAAGATCCAGGCCGAACTGGCCAAGGACCTGAACGTCCCGGCGAACAAGATCAACGCCGACCTCGTCGGCCCCAGCTGGGGCGAGACCGTCGCCAACAAGGCATGGACCGGCCTCGCCGTGTTCATGGTCCTCGTGGTGATCTATCTGGCGATCGCCTTCGAGTGGCGCATGGCCATCGCCGCACTGATCGCCCTGATCCACGACCTCACCATCACCGTCGGTGTGTACGCACTCGTCGGCTTCGAGGTCACCCCGGGCACCGTGATCGGTCTGCTGACCATCCTCGGTTACTCCCTCTACGACACCGTCGTCGTCTTCGACAGTCTCAAGGAGGGCGGGAAAGACCTCACCAAGCAGACCCGCTGGACCTACAGCGAGATGGCCAACCGGTCCCTCAACGGCACCCTGGTGCGGTCCATCAACACCACGATCGTCGCCCTTCTCCCGGTGGCGGGTCTGCTCTTCATCGGTGGCGGTGTCCTCGGCGCCGGCATGATCAACGACATCTCGCTGTCGCTCTTCGTCGGCCTCGCGGCCGGTGCGTACTCCTCGATCTTCATCGCCACGCCTCTCGTCGCCGACTTCAAGGAGCGCGAGCCGGCGATGAAGGCCCTCAAGAAGCGGGTGCTCGCCAAGCGGGCCGCCGCTGCCGCCAAGGGCGAGACCGTCGAGGACGACTCCTCGACGGCCGGTGACGACGAGCCGTTCGACGACGAGCCGGAGACCGCGGTCGTCGGCCAGCGCCAGCAGCCCGTCCGGGGACGTGGGAAGCGCCGATGACCAGCACCCAGGAGCTCCTGCTCAGCCGTATCCGGGATGTGCGGGACTATCCGAAGCCCGGCGTCGTCTTCAAGGACATCACGCCGCTGCTCGCGGACCCGGAGGCCTTCACGGCCCTCACCGACGCCCTCGTCGAGCTGTGCGTCGAGCACGGCGCAACGAAGATCGTCGGACTGGAGGCACGCGGGTTCATCCTGGCCGCACCGGTCTCGGTACGCGCGGGGATCGGTTTCATCCCCGTACGCAAGGCGGGCAAGCTCCCCGGGGCGACGCTCTCGCAGGCGTACGACCTGGAGTACGGCAGCGCCGAGATCGAGGTGCACGCCGAGGACCTCAGCGCGGGTGACCGCGTCATGGTCATCGACGACGTCCTCGCCACCGGCGGCACGGCGGAGGCCTCGCTGAAGCTGATCCGGCGGGCCGGCGCCCAGGTCGCGGGCGTGGCCGTCCTCATGGAGCTGAGCTTCCTGGACGGGCGTGCCCGTCTGGAGCAGGCCCTGCAGGGCGCGCCGCTGGAGGCTCTGATCACGATCTGATCCGTACGCGGACGCACGGAGGGCGGGCACCGGGGACTTCTCCCGGCGCCCGCCCTCCGTGCGTCCGCGGACCGGCCCAGGGCGAG
>NZ_JAFLRJ010000191.1 GCF_017315755.1 Streptomyces beijiangensis | reverse complement strand
GGGGGAGGAAACCCCCGCCCCGCCCCGAGTCGCCCTACAGCCGGTTGAGGATCGTCCGGAGCCGCGCTACCTCCGCCGACTGCGCCGTCACCACATCCCCGGCCATCGCCACCGCCCCCGCGTCACGCCCGTCCTTCTGCTCGGTCCGCGCCATCGCGACCGCCCCCTCGTGGTGGCCGATCATCAGCTCCGCGAACTTCCGGTCGAAGGCCGTGCCCTTGGCCGCCTTCAGCCGCGTCATGTCCTGCGCGGACATCATGCCGCTCATGCCGCTCATGCCGTGGTCCATCCCCGAAGCCGAGACCGGCTTGCCCCACCCCTTCAGCCAGGACGTCATCGTCCTGATCTCCGGGTCCTGGGCCTTCTCGATCGCCCCGGCCATGGACGTGATCTCAGGATCGGACGCCCGCCCGTCGGCGAGCTCCGCCATCTCCAGCGCCTGCTGGTGGTGGGGGATCATCATCTGCGCGAACATCACGTCCGCATCGTTGAAGTCCGCCGCAGCGGCAGTCGCCGCTGCCGCCTTCGGCTTGCTGTCGCTGCCGCCGCAGCCCGCGAGCAGCAGACCCCCGGCCGCAACGGTCGCGGCGAATGCGATGCGCTTGCTGTACTTCCTGCACTTGGTCATGCCGAACACACCTCGTGTCGTTGTACGTGGAGAGAAAGACCGATGGGGAGAGGTCGCCCGTCGGCCTATATCCGCAGTACTGACAGCTCGGTGAGATCAGGGGTACGCGGCGGCGGCTCGCCCCGCACCACGGCGAGCACGCCCGCCGGAACCCTGGCAGCCCACTCCGGTTGCCGCGCGAGCGCCGCGTACAACAGCGCCGCGAAGGCCCAGAAGCCGAGCACGGCGACGCACAGCGAGGCCATGTCCATGGTGTGCGGAGGCAGCTGTACGGCGGCATCGTGCGCCGGCGCCCCGGCAGAAGCCATGTGGGTGGTGGCGGACATGTGTGAGGGTGAGGCCTCCGCCGGATGCCCCACCGTGTGCATCACGAAGACGCCGACGGCGAGCACCACGACGAGCAGCAGCCGCACCCACCGCCTCGCGCCCACAGCCGTACCTCCGCCCAGGGAATCCGCTTACCCCCTGAGGGTATGGCATCCCCTCCTGCGCGCCACCGGTGGGCCTCCGCCCCAACTGCTGCGCGGGCGACCCAAACCGATGCAACTTACACTCCGGAGGAGTCGCAAAAGCCATTTGGCGCAGCAAAGCGGGAGGTTCAGGAATGGCGCAGTTCACGCCGCCCACAGCGGAGGAAGCCCGCAGGACCGCAGCGGACGGATGGATCTGGGGTTACCCGCTCCTGGAGAACTACCGCACGATGTACCCGCAGGCCGTCGACCCCGAAGACCCCCGCTCCGTAGGGGGCTTCGGGCGCTTCCGGCACTACGCGGAGCCCTTCACCCCGGCCAACACCGACGTCGTCACGCCGAACAACGACACCCCCTACTCCTGGGCCTGGTTTGACCTGCGCGCCGAGCCCTGGGTGGTCACCGTCCCGGCCGTCGACCGCTACTACGTCCTCCCCTTCCACGACCTGGACACCTCCTACGTCGGCTACATCGGCGCCCGCACCACGGGCCAGGAGGCAGGCCACTACCTCCTCGCAGGACCCGGCTGGCGCGGCGAGGTCCCCGGCGGTCTCGCCGGGGTGCTCAGGGCCGACACCTTCCTGGTGGGCGTCCTCGGCCGTACGTATCTGGCGGGACCCGACGACGTCCCCGCGCTCCGGGCCATCCAGGAGCAGTACAAACTCCGCCCGCTCTCCGCGTTCCTCGACCGGGCGGCACCGCACCCGCCGGACGAGCCCGCGTGGCCGGTCTGGCGCGAAGAGGCCCTGGGAGGCGTCGAGTTCTTCACGTACCTCGACTTCCTGCTCCAGTTCTTTCCCGTACTGGACACCGAGCGCGAGCTGCGCGACCGGCTCGCCGCACTCGGCGTGACCGGCAGCGGGGAGTTCGAACCGGCCGCCCTGAAACCGGAGATCCGCGCCGCTGTCGAGCAGGGCATCGCGGACGCACAGGCGCGGCTGGAGACGGCCAAGAAGGGCGCGGGCGTCTCCACGAACCTCTTCGGCACCCGGGAGCAGCACGGCGACGCGTATCTGACCCGCGCCGTCGGGGTCGACAAGGGCCTGTACGGACTGCCGTCCGAGGAGGCCTGGTACGGCGGCTGGCTCAAGGACGACCAGGGCAACAGCCCTGCGGACGCCTCGCAGCGCGACTACACCGTGCACTTCCCCGCCGGCCAGGTGCCGCCCGCCCGCTTCTTCTGGTCGGCCTCGCTCTACGGGCTGCCGCAGAGGCTCTTCGTGGACAACCCCATCGACCGGTACTCGATCGGCGACCGGACCCCTGGCGTCATCTACGACGAAGACGGCGGCCTGACGCTGTACGTACAGAACCAGCAGCCCAAGGATCCGAAGCAGGCCGCCAATTGGCTGCCCGCGCCGGACGGCCCCTTCACCATCATCATCCGCGTCTACGGCCCCGACCCCTCCGTCCTCGACGGCAGCTGGACCCTCCCGGCACTCATGGCAGGAGCCGGCCGTGGGTGATGCCATCGGCCAGATGCTGACCTCCGCGGTCGGCATCGCGATCAGCCCGCTCCCGCTGATCGCCGTGATCCTCATGCTCGCCACCCCGCGCGGCCGCTCCAACGGCATCGCCTTCGCCCTCGGCTGGACCCTCTCGCTGGCCGTCCTGGTGACGGTCGTGGTGCTGGCCGGATCGGGTGCGGACGCGTCAGGCGACGAAGGGCCCGCCACCTGGACGCTCTGGCTGAAGCTGGCGCTGGGCGTCCTCTTCCTCCTGATGGGCGCCAAGCAGTGGCGGGAGCGCCCGCGCGAGGGGCAGGACGCCAAGACGCCGGGCTGGATGGCGGCGATCGACAAGTTCACCCCGGGAAAGTCGGCGGGGATGGCCGCCGCGCTGGCCGTCGCCAACCCCAAGAACCTCGTTCTCGCGGTCGGCGGCGCGGTCTCCATCGCCTCCAGTACGGCGGACGGCGGCGGCAAGACGGTCGCCGCCGTCCTGATGGTCGTCATCGCGTCCCTGTGCGCGACGCTGCCCCTGGCCGTCTTTCTCTTCGGCGGTGCGAAGGCGACCGAGGTGCTGGCCGGGTGGAAGGCGTGGATGTCCCGGCACAACGCGGCGATCATGACGACCGTCCTGGTGATCCTCGGCTTCAAATACGTCGGCGACGCGATCAGCGGCCTGACCGCCTGACTCAGCTGATCGCGTCCAGGGCTGCCAGGTCCGCCGGGTCCAACTTGAGCGAGCCCGCCGCCACGTTCTCCTCCAGATGGGCCGGCGACGACGTGCCGGGGATGATCAGTACGGCGGGGGAGAGGGAGAGGAGCCAGGCCAGTTTCACCTGGGCCGGGCTCACCTCGTACCGCCGCGCGATCTCCTCGAGCACCGCGCCGTCGGCCACGGCCTCGTCGCCGCCCTTGCCGACCAGCGGGTAGTACGGGACGAAGGCGATGGACTGCTCGGTGCACGCCTCCAGCACGGCACGGTCGGTACGGCTCCCCACGCTGAACCGGTTCTGCACGGCGGCCACCGGCGCGATCCGCTGCGCCTCCGCCAGCTGCACGGCCGTGGCGTTGCTGACCCCCAGGTTCCGGATCAGCCCCTCGTCCCGCAGCTCGGCCAGCGCGCCGAAGCGCTCGGCGAGGTCCCCGTCGTCATGCGGCTGGAACCGCAGATAGACCAGGTCGAAGTGGTCCAGGCCGAGCTCGCGCAGATTGTCGTGCACGGCGGTCTTCAGCTCTGCCGGCCCTGCGGGCGACAGCCACTCCCCGTCGGGGCGACTGCGCCCGGGGCCGACCTTGGTGGCGATGACCAGGCCGTCCCGGTACGGGTGGAGGGCGGTGCGGATCAGCGCGTTGGCCGTGACGTCCTGGTGGAAGTAGAAGGCGGCCGTGTCGATGTGGTCCACGCCGAGCTCCACGGCCCGCCGCAGTACGGAGACCGCCTGCCGCGGGTCGACCCCGGGGATCCCGAAGTCCCGCATGGGCAGCCGCATCGCCCCGAATCCCGTACGGGCCACGGAGAGGTCCTCACCGAGCGCCCGGCGTCCGGCGTCGTCGGCATGCGGTCCACGGGCACGGTTGTCTTCGATCGTCGTCATGGGGAGATCCTGCGCGCGCGCCGCCCCGCCTGCGCGGAACTGGCACCTTGCTGCCACGCGGCGGCGGACGGCAAGATGGCCCGGACGATGAGTACCGACCGGATCGTGACCCTGCGGGGCGACCAGGAGCTCGTGGCCCGGGCAGGGGATCTGATCGCCGGGGCACGGCAGGAGTTCCTGGTTGCCGCCACGGACCCGTGGACCTTCTCGCCCGGGGTGAACGCGGCCTTCGCGCGCGGCAAGCGCCCGCACATGGCCCCCGGCATGGTGATGCGCAAGCTCTACACCCCGCGGGCGGTGGCCGACGCCGAGTCCGTACGGCGCCTGCTGAAGATCGCGGCCACGGGCCCTGAGGTACGGATCGCCGCCGCACCCCTCACCCACGAGGCGATCGTCCTCGACGGGCGGACCGCGATCCTGGCCGGGGCGCCGGAGAGCGGCGTCCGTACGTACACCGTGGTGAGGACCCCGGAGGTCGTGGCGAGCATCCGCTCGCTGATCGCCGCCACCTGGGAGACCGCCGACGGACTGGCCGCCTTCTCCGGCAGGCCCCGCCCCGACCTCACCGAGGAGTCCCGCCGCATCCTGCGCACGCTCGGCGCGGGCCACACCGACGAGACGGCGTCCCGCCATCTCGGCATGTCGCTGCGCACCTACCGCCGCAGGGTCGCCGAGCTGATGGAGACGCTGGACGCCACGTCGCGTTTCCAGGCGGGTGTACGGGCCCGCGATCTGGGCGTCGGCGGCTGACAGGGGCCGGTTACGCTCTCACCAGGTCGGTCCGTCCAGTGAGAGGAAGCGCCATGCGGCAGGTACAACTCTCAGCAGGAAGCGTGGAGTTCACCGACACCGGTGGTCCGGGTGAGGTGGTCGTCCTCGTCCCCGGGCTCGGCTTCGACGAGACGGTCTGGACGGCTGTGTCGGAGCAACTGGCCCCGGATTTCCGGGTGATCGTCCCCGTACTCCCGATCGGCGGCCACCGCATCCCGATGAACGCGGACGCCGACCTGTCCGCCGAGGGGGTCGCGGCGCTCCTGGGGGAGTTCCTCGAACGCCTCGACCTGCACGCCGTCACGCTCGTCCAGAACGACGCGGGCACGGCCCAACTCCTGGTCGGCGTCGACGACAAGCGCGTCGCCCGCCTCGTCCTCACCTCCTGCGAGGCCCTGGAGAACTACCCGCCGGGCTTCCAGGGCAAGGCCCTGTACGCGGCGAGTGCCGTCCCCGCCGGGCTCTTCCTGCTGCTGCAGTCCTTCAAGGTGCCCTTCCTGGTGCGGATGAAGACCTCGCTCGGCGGGATGGCCGTACGACCGATCCCGCAGGAACAGATCCGCCGCTGGTACCGGCCGCTGCACACCAGCGCCGACATCCGCCGCGATCTGCGCAAGTTCGTGCGCGACGGTAAGAAGGACGTCTACCTCAGGGCCGCCGAACGCCTCAGGACCTTCGACCGGCCCGCCCTGGTCGCCTGGGGCGCCGAGGACCGGATGATGCCGCCCGCGACCGGGCGCCGGCTCGCCGAACTGCTGCCGCAGGGGCGGTACGTGGAGATCCCGGGGGCCGCGACGCTCGTGCAGCTGGACAACCCCGAGGCCCTGACGGCGGAGCTGCGGCGCTTCATCGCGGAGAATCCGGCGCCCGTGTAGGTGCGGCCGGTGCCTCCTGGGCCAGCCGCGACGCCGCCTCGGGGCCCAGGTCCGCGCCGTGCAGGAACGCTTCGTCGAAGGCCGGCCGGCCCAGGGCGGTCTCGGCGCGCGCCGAAATCCGGTCGACGTCTCCTCGTTCGGCCGGAGGCAGCGGGGCATCGACACTGCGGCGGGCCTCGTCCGCCGCGCCGAGCAGCCGGGCCGCACGGCCGGCATCGCCGGTGAGTGACGCGGCTCCCGCCAGGCCCTCGAAGGAGTGGGCCAGGGCGCGCGGGTCCCCGAGGGAGCGGGCGGTCGCCAGAGCGGTGAGGTGGTGCGCGGCGGATCGGCCGGCGTCCCCGCGCAGTTCGGCGGTGAAGCCGAACTCCGTGTGGAGGAGGTGTTCGCCCATGAGGGTGGAGACGTGGTCGTCGCGGATGTGCCGGAGGTGGGCATCGGCCGCGTCGAGGTCGCCGGAGCGGCGGGCGCCGAGGGCGAGGCCCATCAGGGAGTGGAGTATGTCGGAGGCGTAGCCCTGCTCGACAGCCAACTGGCGCGCTTCTTCGTGCAGTTCGCGGGCGCGTTCCCAGTCCTGGGCGAGCAGCGCGAGGCGTCCGAGGCCGGACAGGCGGGCGGCGATCTCCCGCTGCAGGCCGAGCTCGCGGGCGATGCGGAGGCCTTCCTGCTGGCGTTGCTCGGCGGCGGCGTAATCGCCCTTGATCTCGGCGAGGGAGGCGAGCGGGTTCACGGTCTGCAACTCGCCCCAGCGGTCGCCCAGTTCGCGGAAGAGCGCGGTGCTGCGCAGCCCGTAGTCCTCGACGGTGCCGAGGCTGCCACGGGCCAGCGCGAGTGACGCCCGCAGGCCGAGGGCGGCCGCGGCGCCCCAGCGGTCGTCGGTGGCGGTGAAGAGGGTGAGGGCGCGGGTGTTGAGCTGTTCGCCCGCGACGAGTTCATTGGCGTTGAAGAGGGCGTACGCGTGCAGCCAGGTGGCGCGGCCGTCTTCGGTCCGTACCTCGGCATCGGCGGGGTTGCCGCCGGTCAGCAGCACGAACGCGTGGTGCAGCACGTGCGGTGCGGACCCCGGCGGGGCGAGGGCGAGCGTCGCGGACAGGGCGCGGCGGCCTTCGTTGAGGCGGCCGCGCAGCAGCCACCACCAGGGGAGTGCGGTGGCGAGACGTACGGCCTCGTCGGCGGCGGACCGCCGTACCGTCTCCTCCAGCGCGGCGCGCAGGTTGGCGGCCTCGATGTCGAGGCGCTGCATCCACAACTCCTGTGCGGGGCAGTGGAGTTGAGGCGACGCCTGTTCGGCGAGCTGTAGATAGTGGCGCAGGTGCCGCTCCCGTACGCCGTCGAGGTCCTCCATCTCCTCCAGGCGGTCCGTCGCATAGGCGGCCACGGATTCGAGGAGCCGGTAGCGGGGGCCTTCCGGCCCCTCGGTCATGACGACGAGGGATCGCTCGACCAGCCGGCTCACCAGGCCGAGCACTTCGTCGCGCTCCACCCCGTCGCCCGCGCACACCTCTTCGGCGGCGCGCAGGGAGCAGCCGTCGCGGTGCACGGCGAGACGGCGCAGCACGATGCGCTCGGGTGCGCCGAGCAGCTCCCAGCTCCAGTCGATCATCGCGCGCAGGGTCTGCTGGCGGGCGGGCGCGCCGCGCTGCCCGGAGGTGAGGATGCGGAACCGGTCGCCGAGTCGCGCCGCCAACTCCTTTACGCCCAGGGCGCGTACGCGGGTCGCGGCGAGCTCCAGGGCGAGCGGGATGCCGTCGAGGCGGCGCACGATCTCCGCCACGGCGAGGTCGTTGCCGCCACCGAGGGAGAAGCCGGGGGCGGAGGCGGCGGCGCGCTCGGTGAAGAGCCGTACCGCATCGTCCACGGGCAGCGGCTCGATCAGGAACACGGCCTCGCCCGCGAGCCCGAGCGGCTCCTGACTGGTGGCGAGAATGCGCAGCCCCGGCGCGGTCCGCAGGAGGAGGGCGGCGAGGGCGGCGGCCTGCTCGACGACGTGCTCGCAGTTGTCGNNCGCGGGTCTTACCGACGCCACCGGGCCCGGTGAGGGTGACGAGCCGCGAGCCGCCGATCAGTTGACCGACGGAGTCGAGGACCCGATCACGCCCGACGAGGGAGGTGAGCGGCGCGGCAAGCTGCGCGTCAACAACAAGCGACCCGGCCCCGGCCGCATCTTTTTGCGCGCGCGGCGTGGTCTGTTGCCGCACAGCGCGTTGCACATCAAGTCCCGGATCCTGCCGCAGAATCCCCTCGTACAGAGCAACAAGCTCCGCCCCTGGATCGACCCCCAGCTCATCCGCCAGCCGCCCCCGCACCTCCCCGTACGAAGCCAGCGCCTCACTCTGCCGCCCCGCCAGATACAGCGCCCGTATCTGCACACCCCGCAACCGCTCCCGCAGCGGATGCAGCGCCACCACCTCGGCCAACTCCCCTGCGACGGCCGCGAATTCGCCGACCTCCAGCCGCGCCGATGCCCGCTCCTCCACCGCCGCTAGCCGCTCCTCGACCAGACGCCGCACGGCCCCCCGTACGAAGTCCTCGTCCGCGAATTCCGCAAAGGCGGGCCCACGCCACAGCC
>NZ_JAFLRJ010000190.1 GCF_017315755.1 Streptomyces beijiangensis | reverse complement strand
CCGGCGATTGAGGAGCGGGGGTCTGGGGGCGGAGCCCCCAGGGTGACGCTGACAGCGAAGTCCCGGCCCTGGCGCGTCGCATCGGCATACCTTGGCCCCATTACCGTCCTCCGTAAGGGAGTTGACCTCGTGGCCAGCGCCAGCGAAACCGTCGAGTACATCCGCTACCGCATCCCCGAAGCCCGCGCCGCCGACTTCGAGGCGGCCTACGCCCGCGCCGCCGCCCCCCTCGCCCAGTCCCCGCACTGCGTCGACTACGAGCTCACCCGGTGCGACGAAGAGCCCGCCGCCTACATCCTCCGGATCACCTGGACCTCCGCCCGTGACCACCTCGAAGGGTTCCGGCGCAGTGAGCTCTTCCCGGCCTTCTTCGCCGAGATCAGGCCGTACATCGAGCAGATCGAGGAGATGCGCCACTACACGCCGACCGCCGTCCGCGGCACCGGCGGATCCGTCCCCACCCTCTTCGAGTGGGCCGGTGGCGCCGAAGCCCTCGCGCGGCTCACCGAGGCCTTCTACGTCCACGTACGCAAGGACGAGCTCCTCGCCCCGGTCTTCGCCGAGATGTCGTCCGACCACCCCGCGCACGTCGCCGTCTGGCTCGGCGAGGTCTTCGGCGGGCCGGCCGACTACACGACCGCGCACGGCGGTTACCCCGCCATGCTCTCCCACCACCTCGGCCGTGCCATCACCGAACCGCAGCGCCGCCGCTGGGCCTCGCTGCTGATGGATGCCGCCGATGAGGTGGCGCTGCCCGACGACCCCGAGTTCCGGTCCGCGTTCGCCGCGTACATCGAGTGGGGCACCAGGATCGCGCTGGTCAACTCGCAGCCGGGTGCGACCCCGCCGCCCCGCGCCCCCGTACCGCACTGGGGCTGGGGTGTGGCCCCTCCGTATCAGGGCTAGCGGGCAAAAGGTCAGCGGGCCAGGGGTGTGGGCGTGGGCGTGTCCACGCCCCAGCTCGCGAGCAGCCGCAGCGACTCCGCCGACGCGGACCCCGGCTCGGCGTGGAAGGTGACCAGGGACAGGTCGTGGTCGTCCGGGAACTTCATGGTCTCGTACGAGAGGGTCAGATCGCCCACCACCGGATGGTGCAGCCGCTTCACTCCGTGACCCTTCTCGGTCACCGTGTGCGCCGCCCACAGCGTCCTGAACTCGTCGCTCTTGACGGAGAGTTCACCCACCAGGGCGGAGAGCTGGGGGTCGTCGGGCGAGCAGCCCGCGTACAGCCGCAGGATGCTCACCACCTCGGTCGCCTTGCACTCCCAGTCGAGGTAGAGGTCGCGCTGCGCGGGGTTGAGGAAGACCTGCCTGGCCACGTTCCGGTCGCCCGGCTCCACCGCCGTGAAGTCGCCGAAGAGCGCCTGCGCGAGCCGGTTCATGCCGAGGATGTCCAGGCGCTGCCCCAGCAGGTACGCCGGCACACCGTCCATCGCGTCCATCAGGTACTGGACGTCCGCCCGCACTTTCTGCGGGCGCGCGGCCGACTGCCGCTTCTTCTTCGTCTTCG
Organism: Streptomyces beijiangensis; assembly: GCF_017315755.1. Taxonomy (GTDB): domain Bacteria; phylum Actinomycetota; class Actinomycetes; order Streptomycetales; family Streptomycetaceae; genus Streptomyces; species Streptomyces beijiangensis. The sequence continues at coordinate 29,691 of NZ_JAFLRJ010000190.1, read as the reverse complement.
GCTTGGCGAGGTGGGTGAGGTGCGCCTGCTCGGCGTCGGACAGCCGCAGCGCCCGCGCGATGGCGTCGAGGACCTCGGCGGAGACATTGCGGCCGTTGCCCTGTTCGAGACGTGTGTAGTACGCCACCGAGACACCGGCCAGCTGCGCCAGCTCCTCGCGCCGCAGCCCGGGCACGCGGCGGGCCCGTCCGTGCTCCGGCAGCCCCACGTCCCCGGGCTTGAGCCGGGCCCGGCGGGAACGGAGGAATTCGCTGAGTTCGGCGCGCTGGTCCATGACGTCCAGTATCCGTGGTCGTACGTACGGAAGCCTGTCCCTGCCAGTAGTACGTCCACTGGACGTAGGCAAGACAGTGACCTGGGTAATCCTTCGTCGCTCAGGCAGGCTGTACTCAGACACCCCCCTCCTGAGGAGATCGTTCCGCATGAGCATCACCACCGTCGCTGCTTACGCCGCCCCCTCGGCCAAGGCCCCGCTGGAGCGCACCACCGTGCCGCGCCGGCCGGTCGGCGAGCATGACGTCCTGATCGACATCAAGTACGCGGGTATCTGCCACTCCGACATCCACCAGGCCCGCGACGGCTGGGGCGAGGGCATCTACCCGATGGTCCCCGGCCACGAGATCGCAGGCCTGGTCGCCGAGGTCGGCGACGGAGTGACCAAGTTCAAGGTCGGCGACCGGGTGGGCGTCGGCTGTTTCGTGGACTCCTGCCGCGAGTGCGAGTACTGCAAGCAGGGTCTTGAGCAGTACTGCTCGGGCGCCGGCGTCAGCACGTACAACTCGCTCGGCAAGGACGGCGAGCCCACCTACGGCGGCTACTCCACGCACATCGTCGTCGACGAGAACTACACCCTGCGCATCCCCGAGGGCGTCGGGCTCGACGAGGCCGCCCCGCTGCTCTGCGCCGGCATCACCCTCTACTCGCCGCTCGCCCACTGGAACGCGGGCCCGGGCAAGAAGGTCGCCATCGTCGGCCTCGGCGGTCTCGGTCACATGGGCGTCAAGATCGCGCACGCGCTCGGCGCCGAGGTGACCGTGCTCTCGCAGTCGCTGCGCAAGCAGGAGGACGGCAAGAAGCTCGGCGCCGACCACTTCTACGCGACGAGCGACCCGAAGACCTTCGAGGACCTCGCGGGCACCTTCGACCTGATCATCTCGACGGTCTCGGCGCCGCTGGACTTCTCCGCGTACCTCTCCCTCGTCAAGACGGACGGCGCGCTGGTCAACGTGGGCGCCCCCGAGGAGCCCATCTCGCTCAACCTGTTCTCGCTGATCGGCGGCCGCAAGACGCTGGCCGGTTCGATGATCGGTGGCATCGCCGAGACCCAGGCGATGCTGGACTTCTGCGCGCTGCACGGTCTCGGCGCGGAGATCGAGGTGATCCGCGCGGACCAGATCAACGAGGCGTACGAGCGCGTCATCAACAGCGATGTGCGCTACCGCTTCGTGATCGACACGGCGACGATCTGATCGCCCTGGTCGCCTTACCTCTGAGGTAATCGACGCACGACGCCCTCCCCGGGAGGATCGGGACAACCGATTCCGACCGGGGAGGACCCGTTCTCATGAGTGCTTACGCGATAGGCAATCTGCGCCCCACCAGCCCTCTCCACGAGGACGTCTTCGTCTACATGGAGAAGATCCAGTCGACCCTGGACCCCTTCGGTGGCCGCTTCCTCGTCCACAACGCGACGCTGGAGGTGCGCGAGGGCGCCTGGCGGGAGGCGCTGGTGGTCATCGGCTTCCCCGGCATCGAGGAGGCGCGCGAGTGGTACGACTCCCCGGCCTACCAGGAGCTGGTCCCGCTCCGCGCCGACCACATCCCCGGCGACATCGTGCTGGTGGAGGGCGTCCCGCTCGGTTACGACGCGGGGAAGACGGCGGCTGCGTTCCGCGAGGCCCAGGCCCAGGCTCAGTAGCCGGAACCGAGCCGGTACGTGCCCGCCCGGTCCACCGTCAGCCTGACCCACTCCCCGTCCTTCGCCACCCGCGCACCCTCCGCCTTCAGCCACGGCGAGTACGCGATCCGCACGGTGGTGGACCCGGCGCCGGGCATCCGTACCACCAGCTCCGCGTCGCTCCCGCGCACGACGGTCGCGGGAGCCGACACCAGCGGCACCGCGTCCCGCACCCGGTAGACGCTCCAGTGCGCATCGCGCCAGACCGGCTCCAGCCACGGCGTCCCCGCGCCGACGATCGCGGCCTCGCCCTCGGCGGGGCCGTCCGGCCTGCCGTCGGGCAGCACGACGTAGCCGACCGCCCAGTGGTTCAGCCAGGCGCGGTACGTGGCGGGGGTGAGCGTCCCGTCGTAGAACAGCCGGCCGCGCTCGACGTCGAGCTGCCGGTTCCAGCCGCGTGCCATGTTCACGTGCGGCGCGAGCGCGGTCGCCTCCCGGTGGTTGCGCGCGGGGACCACCTCGACCCGGGTCCGGTCGGCGTCCAGCCGCTTCAGCTCGGCGACGACACCGCCGGTGTCCGAGGCCCAGGCGGGCACGGTGTCGGAGACGCGCAGATCGTCCAGGGTCTTGTCGACGAGCCAGTAGCAGTTGACGCAGAGGGCGGCCACCAGGAGCAGGCGCCGGGCGGCGGACGACGCGGTGAGCACGGCGATCAGCAGCACCACAGGCCCCGCGAGCCCCACCAGCCGCTCGACGTTCGTGCCGATGGGGGAGGCGATGAAATAGGTCAGTACGACACCGAGCCCGTAGACCCCGGCGGCGTATCGCACGATCCGCGGCCGTGCGGCCGCCCCCAGGGCCACGCAGGCGGTGAGCGGCATCCAGAGCTTGCCGACGGCCATGGGCTGTTCGCCGTGGAAGGGGAAGACGACGGTGGTGGCCGCGACGACCACGGCGGGCGCCACGATCAGGCGCGCCGCGAGTCCCCACCGCCGGTCGAGGAGATACGCCGCCCCGGCCACGACGAGGAAAAGACCGGCGACCGGGCTGGCCATCGTGGCGAGCGCGGCGCACAGGACGGCGGGGACCGCCCTGCGTACGTACAGCAGCGCGAGCAGGCCGATCGCGACGCCGACCGCGAAGGTCGTACGTCCGGACGCGACGTTGCACCAGATCGCCGCGGCCCCGAGCAGTGCGGGTGCGTACCCCCAGCGCCCGGCCAGACAGGCCAGCACCCAGGTCGCGCCGAGTCCCGCCGCGACGGAGACGGCCCGCACGCCGAACCAGGCCATCAGGTAGGGGGTCAGGAGGCTGTAGTTGGCGGTGTGGCTTCCGCCGTACCAGGAGAGGTTGTACGCGGCCCCCGGATGCCGCGCGGTGAACCCGGCCCAGGCGAGCTGCGCCGCGAGGTCGCCGCCGCCGGTGGCCAGGACGGCGGCCCACACCACGTACAGCGGCAGGGCAACGGCCGTCGCCACGGCAGGCACCCGCCACCAGGCGACGGCTTCCCCGGACCGCGCGATTCCGACGGCCCGCGGCCGCACACTCTGACTCATCCCCACAGAGGCACCCTAAAGGTCCCCGCCGGGACTACCGCAGGGGGCCGAGACGCGGTGCCGACAACGGCGGTACGGTCGTCCGGCCGCGGACCCGCAGCGCCTACGCACGGGATCCTGGTCCCGCTGTCCCCGGAGGTACGCCTTCCGGGGCGGGAGAGCGGGTGCGGACGGCGGGAATCCGGTGCGGGATGAGATGCTCCGCAGCTGAGGGCGCGCGTGACTGACGTACCGTCAAAATCCGTGCACGGAAGGTCCGGTACGCGCCCGCGCACCTCCCCGCCGGCCGCGCGCCGGCCCCTCGCGCCCGAGCGCCGGACCCGCCCAGGGGGCCCCGCAACCGAGCCGGTCCCGGCCCCCGTCCCTCACCGCGAAGGCCGCCCCACGGGGGGAGCGGCCGACAGGCTCGGGGGAGACCATGAACGCCAAGACCGTACGAACCGACGCAAACCCAACCCGCACCGGGCGCGGAAGGCGCACCGCGGCCCTCGGACTCGCGACGCTGTTCGCGGCGGCGGCCGTGGCCACGACCACCTCGTGTGCGGCGCACGGATCGAAGTCGGCCGCGGCGACCACCGCACCGGCCAAGGCGGCGGCCGCACCGGCCAAGGCGGCGGCCACGGTCGGCAAGCCGGCTGTGGAGGGCAAGGCGTTCGGTCTCAACCCCTACGCCTGGGCGACCCGCAGGTCGAGCACGATCGGCATCTACGGCATCACCTTGCACGGCCAGAGTTTCAGCTACGCCCAGGTGCGGCTGGCCGTCTTCAAGGACGGCGGCTTCCCTGGAGTGCCGAGCTGGACCGCGACCACCACCGCGCACTACGTCTCGGGCCGCCCCGGCGGCGCCTTCGACGTCACGACGGGCCTGCTGGACTGCACCGCGTACGGCTACCGGCAGAACTCGACGCTGATGGTCCTCGACCTCGCCACCAACACCTGGTCGAACAAGGTCCGCGTCTCCACGGGCTGCGGCGCCAAGTAACCGCACGGGGGCCGGAGTTACGTGGTCCCGGACTGTGTGCCCGTCCGGGTGCCCGGCTGGCTGAGGGCACTCCCGGCGGTCCACGTCGCCCAGGAGAGGTTCCAGCCGTTGAGGCCGTTGTCCGCGGCGACGTCCCCGCCGCCGGCGGAGTTCTTGACGACGACAAGGTCGCCGAGCAGCGAATTGCTGTAGAACCAGGCGCCGGGGGCCGAACTGTCCCCGCCGCCCTGCACGTCCTGCAGACCGATGCATCCGTGGCTGGTGTTCTCCGAGCCGAAGATGGACGGGTCCGACCAGTAGTTGCCGTGGATGAAGGTCCCGGAAGTGGTCAGCCGCTGGGCGTGCGGGACATCGGGGATGTCGTACTCGTCGCCGAGGCCGACGGTCGTGGAATCCATCTTGGTCTGCTCGAACTGCTCCTCGATGGCCATGATGCCGTTCCAGGTCGGGTACTTCGGGGAGCCGGTCGACACCGGAATGGTCTTGAGCGTCGCGCCGTCCCTGACGACGGTCATCTGATGGGTGGCCGCGTCGACGGTGGAGACCTGCTTGCGGTCCACGGTGAAGGTGAAGGACTTGTTCTGGACGCCGTACACACCCTGCGAGACCTCGACACCGTCCAGGTCGAAGGCGACCTTCACGGTGGAGCCCGCCGTCCAGTACTCCTGCGGCCGGAAGTCCAGCCGCTGCGTCCCGAACCAGTGCCCGACGGCCTGCTGCCCGGTGGACGAGGTGATGGTGACGGCGGACTCGACGGCCTTCTTGTCGGTGACGGGCTTGTCGAGCTTGAAGGAGACCTCCATGCCGACGCCGACGTTGCTGTTGTTCTCGGGGGTGTAGTACGCGATCGCCGAATTCGCCTTCGAGACGGTGGTGAAGCGCGATACGCGGGTCGCGGACTTCCCGTCGGAGTCCTCGGCCTTCGCCGTCAGGGTGTACTTGGTCCCGCGGTCCAGGGCCCGCGAGGATTTCCAGGAGGTCTTGGAGGCGTCCGTCGTCCCCGGTACGGAAAGGCCGGTACCGGGGTCGGAGAGGGTGACGGAGGTGAGCTTCCCCTCCGCCACGGAGGCCTTGACCGCACCGGCGCCGATGCCGATGCCGGTGGCGCCGTTCTTCGGGGTGAGCGAGATGGCGGCCTTGGGCGCGCTCGATTTCGTCACGCCGGCGGTGGCGCTCCCACCGCCCCCCGACCCGCCGGAACACCCGGCCAGCGCCATGACCGCCGCGACCGGCACCGCCAGCATTGCGGCCCAACTCCGCCGGCCATGGGCGGACTGCGTGGACGTGGATATCAAGGCTCCGGCCTCCCAGCACAGGGCGCTATGCCCTATTGATCACGTTCGTCCCTCCAGAGCAGTCTGCCGGACGGGCCCGGATCCGACACCTTCTCGGGCTTCCGTCAGCAGCCGCGGCAGCTTCCGCATGTCCTCGAGGACGACGGTCCCGGGGCCCTCCAGCCAGGCGGCGGGGGTCAGCCCGCCCGCGTAACCGAAAGCCCGCATTCCGGCGGCGCGGGCGGCCTGGACGCCGTATTTGCTGTCCTCGACGACCACGCAGGCGGCGGGCTCGACGCCCAACTGCCGGGCGGCGTACAGGAAGAGGTCGGGCGCGGGCTTTCCGTGGGCGACCTGGGTCGCGCTGAAGATCCGGCCGTCGAAGCGCTCGTACAGGCTGGTCCGCCCCAGCGTGTGGCGCATTTTCTCGTGGCTGCCGCTGGATGCCACGCAGACGGGGAGCGCGATCTCGTCGAGCGCCTCGTGGATCCCGTCGACCGCGACGAGATCGCGGTCGACGGCCTCATGGTGCAGCTCGTCGAAGCGCCGCTGCCACGCGGCGGCGGTGTCGGCGCCGAGCCGTGCGGCGATCTGCTCGCCGTTGGAGAGGGCGGAGCGCCCGATGAAGCGCTCCATGACGTCGTCCTCGGTCAGCGGCCAGCCGAGTTCGGCGCCGACGGCGGCGTGGACGCGTACGGCGATGTGCTCGCTGTCGACGAGGACGCCGTCGCAGTCGAATATGACGAGTTCAATGGGTGTGATCACCCGTACAGTCTCGCCTGCTCAGGGCTTGACGACGACGTACATTCCGCGCGCCGTGCTCCCGTCGGGCAGTGCCCACCCGCCGCTGACGTGCCCCGACTCGCCCCCGTCTTCGCCCACTTCCAGGATGCGCCGCACACCGATGGTCAGTGCCCCGGCCGCACCCTCGGTCCGTACGAGAAGATCGGTGCGCCCGGGCCCGTCGGTGGCGTCGGCGGAGAGGACCGCCCCCGTGGGCCGGCTGTCCGCCGCGAACTGCGCGACGACCGTCGGGTCGGGGGTGTTGCTGAGGCTCTGCGCCTGCGGCTCGGCTCTGCCGAGGAGCAGGGCGAGCAACTGCCTTACGAGGACGGGGTCATGGGCGCCGTCGTACACCCAGCGCTTGCCGAGCACGCCGTGCTCGGTGGTGCCGATGAGCCCCTTCTCGGCGCCGGCCAGAGGAGCCGCGCGATAGGTGAACGGCACGTGGTAGGTGACGACTTGGCCCTCGGAGGAGTCGCGGACGGCCATGAACTCGATGCCGACCTCGCCCTCGGGATCGTCGAGCCGAAACCCTCCGGCCTTGGCGAGCAGGGGCTCGCTCCCGCCGCCGGTGTACCAGGCCTGCGCGGGCAGCCAACCGGCGAGGAGCTCCAGCTTGGTGGGCGTGAGCGTGGTGCGGTGAATGACTGCCATGCGGTGGCACCTTTCCCGAGTCCTGAGCGCGTGCGGCCTGTGCTCATCCTGCCATCCGAGCGGTCAGGTCTCCGGTGCGGAGGCCATGGCGCGCTGCGTCCGGGCGCCGGGCGCCCGGCGCTAGAGAATGCCGCCGGTGGCGCGGAGGTTCTGGCCCGTGAGCCAGCGGCCGTCCGGGCCCGCCAGGAAGGCCACCACGTCCGCCACGTCCTCGGGGGTGCCCAGGCGGCCGAGCGGCGTCAGACCGGCGACCCGGGTCAGCGCCTCCGGCGGGTTGGCGCCGCGGAGCAGGTCCGTGTCGGTGGCTCCCGGGGAGACCGTGTTGACGGTGATCCCGCGGGCGCCCAGCTCGCGCGAGGCGACCAGGGTCAACTGCTCCACGGCGCCCTTGCTGGCCGCGTACGGAGCGTTTCCCGGGGCGGGCCGGACGGTGTTGAGACTGGAGATGTTCACGATGCGTCCGCCGTCGCGCAGGTGTCGGGCCGCGTAACGCACGGTCAGGAACACGGACTTGGCGTTGACCGCCATCGTACGGTCGAAGTCCGCCTCATCGGTCTCGGCGATGGGAGCGACCTCGATGGGGGCGGCGGCGTTGTTGACGAGGATGTCGAGCCCGCCGAGCTGCTGGTCGGCGGCCTCCATCAGGGCCTCGGCGGCGCCTGGCTCGGCCAGGTCGAGCTGGAGCGCGGTGACGGTCCCGCCCGCCGCTTCCGCTTCCCGTACGACCTCGTCGGCGGCCTCCTTGCTCCGTGCGTAATTGAAGACCACCGAGGCCCCGTCCCGCACGAGCCGCAGCACGATGGCCCGGCCGATGCCGCGCGAACCACCGGTGACGACTGCGGTCTTGCCTGCGAGTGCTGCCATGACCCCTCCCTCTACTCATCTGCTACTGATCCCTGGACGAGCTTGCCGGGCCCGAACCTACCCGCGCCCGGTGGGGCGGGCACGGAATCGCCGGGAACTTTCGTGCGTTGAGGGAATGACCGAGCCGACTGAAATTGGAGGGCCGCAATGGCTGCGCAGACACAGAGGGCCGTGCTGGCGGGCGGATGCTTCTGGGGGATGGAGGGCCTGGTCCGCCGACTCCCCGGAGTGACGGCGACCCGGGTCGGATACACAGGCGGGGATGTGCCGAACGCGACGTACCGCAACCACGGCACGCACGCGGAGGCCCTGGAGATCCTTTTTGATCCCGCGGGGACCGATTTCCGCACCCTCCTGGAATTCTTCTTCCAGATCCACGACCCGAGCACCAGGAACCGCCAGGGCAACGACATCGGCCTCAGCTACCGCTCCGCGATCTACTACGTGGACGACGAGCAGAAGCGGATCGCCGAGGACACGATCGCGGATGTGGACGCCTCCGGACTGTGGCCGGGCAAGGTCGTCACCGAGGTGGAGCCGGTCGGCCCCTTCTGGGAGGCCGAGCCCGAGCACCAGGACTACCTGGAGCGTTACCCGGAGGGTTACACCTGCCACTTCCCGCGCCCGGGATGGCGGCTGCCCGCCCGCGCGGAGGGCTGACCGCGCGGAGGGCTGACCGCGAGGAGGCCGGCCCGGCGACTCGGCGGGCGGGGGGCGGGAGACGGCAGCGGCGTCAGCGCGGCAGCGTCGCCGGGCTCCCGCCGTTCGCCTCGTACCCCGCCACCGCCAGCGCCCGGTACACCGCGTACTCCGCCGCCGGGTCCCCGTTCAGCGTCCACGGCAGTGCGCCCACATGGCCGTCGACGTGCACGAACTGGTCCATCGCCTCCGCCCACCGCTCGCCGCGCACCAGGAAGAGGATCAGCAGGTGCCGTACGTGCGCGAGCATCGGGTTGTCCGCTCGGGCCGTGTGCACCGCGTGCAGCGCGCCCTCCATCGCGCGGCTCACCACCGCGCTGCCGTAGAAGTCCTGGACCAGGACCACTTCCGGAAGGTGCTCGTACACCGCGAACAGCGGCAGGGCGGGCAGCAGCGAGCTCTTGGGGGCGCGGGCGGCCGCCGCGTGGGCGAACTCGTCCGCCAGTTCACGCGAGCCGTGCCACTTCTCGCACCAGTAGTGAAGAGCCGCCAGATGCGCCCCCATGTGCGTCGGTGCGCGGTCGATCACCTTCGCCCAGAGCTGCTCGAACTCCGGCCGCGGGTACGCCAGTCCGCGCGCCACCGCCAGTTCCGTGATGTACGGCACGGGGTCGCCGGGGGCGAGCAGCGCCGCCTCGCCGCAGACCGTCCGTGCCTCCTCCAGGATGATCCGGAAGTCGTCCGCGTGCGCCGCCGACGACCGCCAGGCCTGCTGCACCAGGAACTCGGCGTGCACCTGCGCCGCGCCCGCGTCCTTCGGCGACTCCGCACGCCACTTCCGCAGCCAGGCCCCGCCCGTGCCCGGCTGCTGCGCCAGCTCCAGCGACGCCGCGCCCGCGAAGGCCTGCACGCGCTGCAGCCGCAGCTCGCCCTCCTTGGGCGTCCCCGCGAGGAGCTGGGACGCGGCCCGCCAGTCCTGGGTGTGCTGCACCACTTCCCATACGTCCAGGAGATCGCGGTCGGGGCCGGGCAGACGCACGTCCAGCAGCTCCTGCCGTACGAAGCCGTAATGCGCAGGGTCCGCCGCGTCCGGTGCGTCAGGCGACACCAGCTGCAGGCCGCGTCCCGCGCGCCTGCGCCGCAGCATCGGGCCGATGGCGGCCGTCAGCATGCAGACCGCGAGCAGGATCAAGAGAATCTCCATGACACAAGGGAACCAGACACGACTGACATCCGACCAACTACGCTCGGTCCTCATGAGCGACCAGCACAGTGCGCACCAGAGTTTCGAGACTCTCGCCATTCACGCCGGAAACACCGCCGACGCCCTCACAGGCGCGGTCGTCCCCCCGATCTACCAGGTCTCCACGTACAAGCAGGACGGTGTCGGCGGGCTGCGCGGCGGCTATGAGTACAGCCGCAGCGCCAACCCCACCCGTACCGCCCTAGAGGAGAACCTGGCGGCCCTGGAAGGCGGCAGCCGCGGCCTCGCCTTCGCCTCGGGACTGGCCGCCGAGGACTGCCTGCTGCGTACGCTGCTCAGCCCCGGTGACCATGTCGTCATCCCCAACGACGCGTACGGCGGCACCTTCAGGCTCTTCGCCAAGGTCGTCTCCCGCTGGGGCGTGGAGTGGTCGGTCGCCGACACCTCCGACCCGGCGGCGGTCCGCGACGCGATCACCCCCCGTACGAAGGTCATCTGGGTCGAGACGCCCTCCAACCCGCTGCTCGGCATCACCGACATCGCGGCGGTCGCGCAGGTGGCGCGCACGGCGGGCGCCCGGCTCGTCGTCGACAACACGTTCGCCAGCCCCTACCTGCAGCAGCCGCTCGCGCTCGGCGCGGACGTCGTCGTGCACTCGCTCACCAAGTACATGGGCGGTCACTCGGACGTGGTCGGCGGCGCGCTGATCACGGCCGACCAGGCGCTGGGCGAGGAACTGGCGTACCACCAGAACGCGATGGGCGCGATCGCGGGTCCCTTCGACTCGTGGATCGTGCTGCGCGGCATCAAGACGCTGGCCGTCCGCATGGACCGGCACTGCGAGAACGCCGGCCGGGTCGCGGAGATGCTGACCGCCCACCCGAAGGTCACCAAGGTCCTCTACCCGGGCCTGCCCGACCACCCCGGCCACGAGACCGCGGCCAAGCAGATGAAGGCCTTCGGCGGCATGATCTCCTTCCAGGTCGCGGGCGGCGAGGAGGCGGCGGTCGAGGTCTGCAACCGCGCGAAGCTCTTCACGCTGGGCGAGTCCCTGGGCGGCGTCGAGTCGCTGATCGAGCACCCGGGCCGGATGACGCATGCGAGCGTGGCGGGGTCGGCTCTTGAGGTGCCGGGGGACCTCGTACGGCTGTCGGTCGGGATCGAGTCGGCCGATGACCTGCTGGCTGATCTGAAGCAGGCGCTGGGCTGATCCGGGTCCGGCGGACGGAGGCCGGCGCAGCTGTCCCGAAGCCTGTGAGGCCCCCTGGGGCCGAGCGGTGCGAGGGCAGCACGGGGGAGAGGTCGCATGCGAGCGTGGCGGGGTCGGCTCTTGAGGTGCCGGGGGACCTCGTACGGCTGTCGGTCGGGATCGAGTCGGCCGATGACCTGCTGGCTGATCTGAAGCAGGCGCTGGGTTAGTCCGGGGCTAGATCCCTTCCACCGGCGGTGTCGTCGTAGACGGCGGCACCGCCCACGGCTGCTCCACCGCCATCCACACCACCGCGGCAAGCAGCACCGCGGCCAGCAGCAGCCACCCCGCCCGCCGGGCGATCCGCCGCCGGCGCTGCATCCGTGCCCCGCGCTCCGTGGCGCGGGCCGCCAGGTCAGGGGGGATCGCCGGATGCGGGGCCTCCAGCATCAGACGGACCTCGGTCTCCTTGCGGTCCGGGGCCGTCATGGGAGCGCCACCTGCCGCAGCCGCGATGACGGCGGCTTCTTCGAGCGCATCACCGCGATGGCCCGCATGCAGATCGTGTGGACCCGCTCCACCGGCAGCCCGATCAGCGCGGCCGTCTGCTCCTCGGCCACCCCTTCGTACAGCCGCAGCACCAGGATCAGCCGCTCCTGGGGGGACAGCCGGTCCAGGACACCGCCCCGGATCCGGTGATAGCGCCAGGCCCCCCGCGCGAAGCGCGAGGCCAGTTCCTGGCGGGTGCGGTCGTACGGGTCCTCGCCGCGCAGCCTGTCCCAGCGGGCGTACGTACCCGACAGGGCGACCAGCAGCAGCCGCCGTGCCCGCGGGTTGTCGTCGACGGGCTCGGCGGTCAGCAGGGTCGCGGCATGCAACAGCCGGCCGGCCGCGCCCGCGACGAATGCCTCGAACTCCCGGGCGCGGCGGACTTCTCGGACCGCCGACCGCTCGCGCACAGTACGACCTCCCTGTCCGTAGGGCCTGCCCTCCCCTCATATGAGGGCAGGCAGGCCGCTGCGGTCAAGAGGCCGGAGTGTCGCTCTCCTGATGGCCCGAAGCACGCACGGAGAGCGCCGAGTTGAAGCGGGTGAGCAGAGTGCAGAACGACTCGCGCTCCTCCTCCGTCCAGCCGTCCGTCACCTGCGCCATGAGCTCGCGCCGCGAGGACCGGACCTCGCCCAGGCGGGCCTGGCCGCGCGGGGAGAGCTGGAGGACGACCGCGCGGCCGTCCTCGGGGTGCGAGGTGCGCTTGACCAGGCCGGTGTCGACGAGCGGGGCCACCTGCCGGGTCACGGTCGAGGAATCGATCCCCATCCCGGCGGCGAGCGCCTTGACGCCCATCGGGCCTTCCAGGTCGAGCCGGTTGAGCAGGAGATACGCGGCCCGGTCCATGGAGTTGCGGACCTGGCCCACGCCCCCGAGCCTGGTCTGCTCGGCACGGCGGGCGAAGAGGGCCACCTGGTGCTGGAGCGCATCGAGGAGGCCTGGTTCGAGATCAGAAGTCATGTCCTGAGAAAGGGGCATGGCCGGGGGCTCAATTCGTGCGATGGGCGGTTGGTGGGGGACAGAGTACGCGGCCCGGGGCAGACCCGTACCGGCCGTGCGTAATCTCGTACCCCCCTCCCGTCCAAGGGGCAGACGGACAGGCCCGCACAGCGCTGAGCTGCGAGACTTGCGGTCATGAGCTTCGGTACGTCAGACCCCTTGCAGCCCCTGATCCTGGACGACATCCGCGGGGCTCAGAAGATGCTGTCGGGGGTGTCCCGCTCGACCGCGATGGAGGGCAGCAGGCACCTGTCGCGGCTGGTCGGCTCCCCGGTCCACCTCAAGTGCGAGAACCTCCAGCGGACCGGTTCCTTCAAGCTCAGGGGCGCGTACGTACGGATCGCCGGCCTGAGCCCAGAGGAGCGGGCCGCGGGCGTCGTCGCCGCCAGCGCGGGCAACCACGCCCAGGGCGTGGCCCTCGCCTCCTCACTCCTGGGAGTGCGCTCCACCGTGTTCATGCCCGTCGGGGCCCCGCTGCCGAAGGTCGCGGCGACGCGCGAGTACGGCGCCGAGGTGATCCTCAGCGGGCAGGTCGTCGACGAGACCCTGGCCGCCGCCCAGGAGTACGCGGAGGCGACCGGTGCGGTCTTCATCCACCCCTTCGACCACCTCGACATCATCGCGGGCCAGGGCACGGTGGGCCTGGAGATCCTGGAGCAGTGCCCCGAGGTGGGGACGATCGTCGTCGGGGTCGGAGGCGGCGGGCTGATCGCGGGCATCGCGGTCGCGGTGAAGTCGATACGGCCCGACATCAAGGTGATCGGCGTCCAGGCAGCGGGCGCTGCCGCCTACCCGCCCTCCCTCGCGGCCGGGCACCCGGTCTCGATCCCCGCCCCCACGACGATGGCGGACGGCATCAAGGTGGGCCGCCCCGGGGACATCCCGTTCAGGATCATCGAGGAGTACGTCGACGAGATCCGCACGGTCTCCGAGTACGAGCTCTCCAGCGCCCAGCTGCTCTGCCTGGAGCGCGCCAAGATGGTGGTGGAGCCGGCCGGGGCGAGCCCGGTGGCGGCCCTGCTGAGCGATCCGGCGTCCTTCGAGGGGCCGGTCGTCGCGGTCCTGTCCGGCGGGAACGTCGACCCGCTCCTGATGCAGCGCATCCTCACGCACGGCATGGCGGCGGCGGGCCGCTACCTCTCGCTGCGCCTGCGGCTGACCGACCGTCCGGGCGCGCTCGCCAATCTCCTCGGGGTGTTGTCAGTGGCGGACGCTAACGTCCTTGATGTGGGTCACGTACGGATCGACCCGCGGCTCGGACTCGCCGAAGTGGAGGTGGAGTTGCACCTGGAGACGAAGGGTCCGGAGCACTGCGCCGAGGTCGGTGGGGCGCTGCGGGCGGCGGGCTACACGGTCATCGATTAAACCCCTGCGCATACGCGATGTATCGCGTTAGGGTGTGGTCCGCGAAGTCGCTCACCGGGCGCTGGCCGCCCGGCAAATCTAAGATTTGTGCAGGAACTCACCCAAAAAACTGGGGGAACCCACATGCCAGGCGCGATCTATGCCGAAGGCCTGGTCAAGACCTTCGGTGATGTACGAGCGGTGGACGGCGTCGATCTCGACGTGCCGCAAGGCACGGTCCTGGGTCTGCTCGGCCCCAATGGAGCTGGCAAGACCACCGTCGTCCGCTGTCTGACCACCCTGCTCACACCGGACAGCGGGAAGCTGTCCGTCGCGGGCATCGATGTCGTGAAGCAACCGAACGAAGTCCGTCGCAACATCGGCCTCTCGGGCCAGTTCGCCGCGGTCGACGAGTACTTGACCGGCCGCGAGAACCTCCAGATGGTCGCCCAGCTCTACCAGATGCCGGCCAAGGCGGCGAAGGCCCGCGCGGGCGAGCTCCTCGACCGCTTCCACCTCGCGGACGCCGCGGACCGCCCCTCCAAGACGTACTCCGGAGGCATGCGCCGCCGCCTCGACCTCGCGGCAGCGCTCGTCGTCTCCCCGCCGGTGATGTTCATGGACGAGCCGACGACCGGGCTCGACCCGCGCAACCGGCAGCAACTGTGGGACGTCATCCGGGAGTTGGTCTCCGGCGGTACGACGCTCCTGCTCACCACGCAGTATCTGGAGGAGGCCGACCACCTCGCCCACGACATCTGCGTCATCGACCACGGCAAGGTCATCGCCCGCGGCACCTCCGACCAGCTCAAGGCCCAGATCGGCGGCGAGCGCGTCGAGGTCGTCGTCCATGAACGCGACCAGATCGCCCCGGCCGCCGAGGTCATGCAGGCCCTCGGCAAGGGCGAGGTGAAGGTCGAGAACCACACCCGCAGGCTCACGGTCCCGGTCACCGGCGGCGCGAAGCTGCTCGCCGAGGTCATCCGCGACCTGGACGCACGCGGCGTCGAGATCGACGACATCGGACTGCGCCGCCCCACCCTCGACGACGTGTTCCTCTCGCTGACCGGCCACGTGGCCGAGCTCGACGAGGGCGAGAACGGCAACGGAACCGAGAAGGAGGCCGGCAAGTGAGTGCCATCACCGAGACCACGGCGAACACCGCGGCCCCCCGGCCGCGCGGCGGGATAGGCCAGTCGGTTTCCGACTCGCTCGTCATCGCCAAGCGCAATCTGATCCGGATGACCCGGATCCCGGAGATGGTCATCTTCGGGCTGATCCAGCCGATCATGTTCGTGGTGCTGTTCAGCTACGTCTTCGGCGGCTCGATGGTCATCAACGGCTCGACGAACCCCCAGGACTACCGCGAGTTCCTGATGGCGGGCATCTTCGCCCAGACCGTCACCTTCGCCACCGCAGGTGCGGGCGCGGGCATCGCCGACGACATGCACAAGGGTCTGATCGACCGCTTCCGCTCCCTGCCCATGTCGCGCGGCGCGGTCCTCACCGGGCGAACCCTCGCCGACCTGGTCCAGACGGCGCTGACCCTGGTGGTCCTGGCGATCGTCGCCCTCCTCGTCGGCTGGCGCACCCACGAGAACATCGGCAAGGTGCTCGGTGCCTTCGGGCTGCTGCTGCTTCTCGGGTACGCGTTCTCGTGGATCGGGGCGCTGATCGGCCTCTCGGTCCGTACGCCCGAAGCGGCCACGTCCGGAGGGCTGATCTGGCTCTTCCCGGTCACGTTCATCTCGAACGCGTTCGTGCCGACGGCCACCATGCCGGGCTGGCTGCAGCCCGTCGCCGAGTGGAACCCGTTCAGCGCGACCGTCCAGGCCTGCCGTGTGCTCTTCGGCAACCCGGGCGTCTCGACCTCCGACGCCTGGCCCATGCAGCACCCGGTCTGGGCCTCTCTGCTCTGGTCGCTCGTGATCCTGGTGGTCTTCAGGACCCTGGCGGTACGGAAGTACCGCTCGGCGACCGCCTGACACAGGACAGATACGACGAAGCCCCGGCCGGGACACCGGCCGGGGCTTCGTGCGGTCTGCGGTCTGCGGTCTGCTTCTGCGGTCTGTCGGCTGCGGTCAGGCGCGGTAGGGCTCGGCCTTGAGGATCTTGACCGTGGCCTTGTTGCCGTTCGGCAGCTCGTACTGGGCGTTCTCGCCGACCTTCTTGCCGATCACGCCCGTACCGAGAGGTGACTGGGGGGAGTACGTCTCGATGTCCGAGCTCGCGTACTCACGTGAGGCGATGAGGAACGTCATGGTGTCGTCCTCGTCGCCGTCGAAGGCGATCGTGACGACCATGCCGGGGGCCGCCTCGCCACTGGTCGTCGGCGCCTCGCCGACCTGGGCCGCCTCCAGGAGCTGGGTGAGCTGGCGTACGCGCAGCTCCTGCTTGCCCTGCTCCTCCTTGGCCGCGTGGTAACCGCCGTTCTCGCGCAGGTCACCCTCCTCGCGTGCGGCCGCGATCTTCGAGGTGACCTCGGCGCGTGCGGGACCCTTCAGATGCTCCAGCTCGGCCTTCAGCTGGTTGTACGCATCCTGAGTCAGCCAGGTGACGTTCTCACTGGTCTGGGTCACGGGTCGCTCCTCGTAGGTACCGGAAATACAAAGCATCGCCCTACCCAGAAGTGTGTGCCTCCAGGGGCGGGCGAAACCACGAGCCTAACAATTCCCGAGAGGAACGGGGAGGACCGAATGTCAGAAGTACGTCAGGAGACGGTTGCGGTCAGCCGGTCTGGCAGCTGATGAGTTCCGCGCTGCTGGCCTTTGACGTCGTCCGCAGCTCGACCGTGACGTGGGACACGTGCTGGCCCTTGGTGAAGGCGATGTCCTTGCGGCCGACCTCGTTGTGGTTCTCGTCCAGCGCGCGCACGGTGCAGGTGCCGGCGGTCGAGGTGTCCTTGTTGACGTCGAGACCCATGGTGACCTTGTCCTTCGAGGGGATCTCGAAGGTGACGACCTGGGCGTTGAGCTCGGACTTGCCCGATACGTAGTCGTAGCCGATCCAGCCGACGACGAGCAGGACGGCGGCGCCGAGCACCGCTCCGATGATCTTGAGTTTGTGGTCCGCGCGCTCGTCCGCGGAGCGGCCGTAACGGCCCTCGGGGAGCTCTTCGCGTACCGCAGTCATGATCGTTCCTCCAGGGAGTGGACGCAGGAATTTTCTGCCCGCCCCATCGGTCAATATAGAGGTCGTTCATTGCGCCGAAACACTGAGGGCGCCGTAACCCACAAGGATCTTGTCTTGACTGAGCAGCTGCGGCTGATGGCCGTTCACGCCCACCCCGACGACGAGTCGAGCAAGGGCGCGGCCACCATGGCCAAGTACGTGTCCGAGGGGGTGGACGTGCTGGTCGTGACCTGCACGGGAGGCGAGCGCGGCTCCATCCTCAATCCGAAGCTCCAGGGCGACAAGTACATCGAGGACCACATCCACGAGGTACGGAAGCGGGAGATGGACGAGGCCCGCGAGATTCTCGGGGTCAAGCAGGAGTGGCTCGGCTTCGTCGACTCGGGTCTGCCCGAGGGCGACCCGCTGCCGCCGCTGCCCGAGGGCTGCTTCGCGCTGGAGGACATCGATGTGGCGGCGGGCCGGCTGGTGCGGCTCATCCGCGAGTTCCGCCCGCAGGCGATCACCACGTACGACGAGAACGGCGGCTACCCGCACCCCGACCACATCATGACCCACAAGATCTCCATGGTGGCTTTTGATGGCGCGGGGGACGCGGAGAAGTTCCCGGAGGCCGAGTTCGGCCCCGTCTACCAGCCGCAGAAGCTCTACTACAACCAGGGCTTCAACAAGCCGCGGACGGTCGCCCTGCACGAGGCGATGCTGGCGCGCGGCATGGAGTCGCCGTACGGGGACTGGCTGAAGCGCTGGGACGAGTTCATGCGGGTCGAGCGGACGCTGACCACGCACATTCCCTGTGACGAGTTCTACGAGATCCGTGACAAGGCGCTGATCGCGCACGCCACGCAGATCGACCCGGACGGCGGCTGGTTCCGCGTACCCATGGACCTCCAGCGGGAGGTCTGGCCGACCGAGGAGTACGAGCTCGCGAAGTCGCTCGTGGACACCTCCCTCCCCGAGGACGACCTCTTCGCGGGCATCCGCGACAATGGCTGACATGAGCGCTAGCTATGCAGCACTGACGCATCTCGTCCCTCTCGCGAAGGAGGTCGACGACAGCAAGGTGACTCCGGGCGTCCTCGGCTTCATCGTCTTCGCGGTGCTGGCCGTCGGCACGTGGCTGCTGATGAAGTCGATGAACCGCCACATGGGCAAGGTCACCTTCGAGGAGGCCCCGGACCCGGCGGCCGCCCCGAAGGCGGAGGCCGCCGAGTCCAAGAAGGCCTGAGCAGGGCTGTGCAGGCCTGAGAAGGGCTGTCCCTCAGCGGGGTGCAGTTGTCACCGGTACGCCCATGACCTCCCGGGCGTGCCGGTTCGGGACCATGCCCAGGCGCCACGCCTGCCAGCCGTCCTCCAGGGCCACGCCCCGGCCCAGGACGAGGGCGTACGCCTCCGCGCAGTCCTCCAGCTTGCCGTCGCGCGTGGGGTGCGGGGAGCGGATCAGCTCCGCCAGCTCCTGCTCCGCGACCGCGGTGCCGACCTCCGAGCCGCCCGGGGACGCGTACGGCAGCAGCGTGCAGCGCAGGAAGCGCGCCCAGTCGCCGCCCCTCTTGTCGTCGTACGTGGCGAACAGCGCGGACGCCTCCTCGCAGAGCTGCAGCGCCTGTGCGGCGCGTGCGTTGCCCGCGTCGATCATCGCCAGTTCCAGGCAGCTCCAGGCCTCCCCGTGGGCGTTGCCGATGCGGTGGAAGTCGGTCCGGGCGTCGACCAGGAGCTGGCGGGCGAAGCCGGAGTTGCGGAGGTTGCCGGTCTGGGCGGCCCGCTGGTCGCGGGTGACACGGCCCGAGTGGTGGCGGGCGCAGGCCAGGCCGTACACATCGCGCATCCGGGAGAACATCGTGCGGGCGCGCTCCAGCTCCCGTACCGACTGGTCGCGGTCGCCGCGCTCCTCCAGGGCCTGGCCCAGGTAGTAGAGGGTCCAGGCCTCGCCGCGCGCGTCCTCGTTGTCGCGGTGGCGCGAGAGCGCGCCGCGCAGCTGGTCGACCGCCGCGGCCGGGTCGCCGTCCACCAGACGGGCCCGGGCGAGCTGGGTCATGGCCCAGGCCTCGCCGCGGCCGTCGCGGGTCTGTCCGTACCCGTCGAGCGCGATGCGCAGCTCGTCCTCGGCGCGCTCCACGTCTCCCATGCGCAGACAGGTCTGGCCGAGCTGGAAGTGCGTCCAGGCCTCGCCGTGCAGGGAGTCGTTCTCCTGGTGGAGGGCGAGGGAGGTGGCGAGGAGGGTGAGGGCCTCGGAGATGTTCCCCCGGTCGCGTTCCACGGCTGCCAGCGCGTGCAGGGTCCAGGCGCGGTCGGCGGCCAGTTCGGGCGGGGACTGCAGGGTGAGGGCCTCACGCAGGCGTACGGCCGCCTCGGTGAGGTTGCCCTGGTGGTGCAGGGTGATGCCGAGCGAGCAGAGCGCGAGGGCCTCGCCCGCCTCGTGGTGCGCCTCGCGGTAGAGGTCGACGACCGAGGTGAGGGTGGTGCGGGCCTCGTCGAGCTCGCCCAGCTGGCGGGCCGCGATGCCGGTGCGCCACTGCACCGAGCGGACCAGCAGCCCCTGGCCCACGGCCTGCGTCAACTCGCTGATCTCGCCCAGGCGGTAGAGGTCGCCGCGCAGCAGACAGTAGTCGCAGAGGGCTCCCAGGAGGTGCAGTACGACGTCCTGGTCGACGCCCTCGGCCTGCCGCAGGGCGGAGGTGATGAAGCTCGACTCCTCGTCGAGCCAGCGCAGCGCCGCGTCGAGCGAGGTGAATCCGTGCGAGCCGAACTTGCCCGCGCGGGTGGAGAGCTGGCCGTCGACCAGGCGGATCACGGAGTCGGCGAGTTCGGCGTACGACTGGATCAGCCGCTCCTGGGCGGCCGTGCGCTCGGCGGGCTCCTCCTCGTCCTCCAGGCGGGCCTGGGCGAAGGTGCGCACCGTGTCGTGGAGGCGGTAGCGGCTGCCGCGCACGTTGTCGACGAGGCCGGTGCGGGCGAGGTGGTCGAGGAGGCGCTGGGCCTCCTGCTCCTCGGTGGCGAGCAGCGAGGCCGCGGCAGCTGCGCCCAGCGAGGCCCTTCCGGCGAGCGCGAGGCGGCGCAGCAGACGGCGGCTCTGTTCGGGCTGGTCGCTGTAGCGCAGCCACAGGGTGCGTTCGATGGGGGCGACGGGTCCGTACGCGGCCAGGTCGGCGGCCAGGGTGCGGGTGGTGCGGGGCCCGATCGCGGACCCGGCGATCCGCAGGGCGAGCGGCAGTCCGGCGCACAACTCCCTTACCGCGTCCGTCGATTCGCTGTCGTACGGCGATTCCTGCTCCTCCGCCACCGACCTCAGCAGCTCCTCGGCGCCCGCCGCGCCCAGCGCCCCCACCGGCAGCTCGTGCACCCAGGCGGGGGTGTCGGCCGGCAGTGCGAGCGGGTGGCGTGCGGTGACGATGACGAGGCTGTCCGAGCGTTCGGGGACGAGCGCGAGGACCTGTGCGGCCTCGTTCGCGTCGTCGAGCACGACCGTGACGGGGAGCCCCGTCAGATGCTGCCGGTAGAGCTCGCTCAGCCGCCTCATCTGCTGTTCGGGGGAGGAACGTTCACGGAAGAGCAGTTGCTCGCGCGGTGCGCCGAGACGATTCAGCAGATGCAGCAGCGCGTCCCGCGTCGACAGCGGCTCCTCGCCGGGGGCGTCCCCGCGCAGATCGACCACGCACGCCCCGCGGAACTGGTCCCTGAGCTGGTGCGCGGCCCGTACGGCAAGAGTGGTGCGCCCCGACCCGTCGACCCCGTGCAGTACGACGACGGTGGGCTTGGTCTCGGTGGACGCGCGCGCCGCGTGCACCCACTGGGCGATCTGCGCCAGCTCGGTGCGGCGCCCCGCGAACGTCCCCTCGGGCTCGGGGAGATGACCGAAGGACTGCTCAAGTACGGAACGGCTGCGTGCCGCCGCGCTCTTGTCGGTGCCGCGCAGCTGCGGCGGTACGGCGACGGGGGAGGTCTTCTTCTTTTTCGGTGTGGCCAGCATCCGCTGCTGGTCCAGGTACGGGCGGATGCCCCGTACCTCAAGGGCCGTCAGCCACTGCAGCCTCAACTGCTCGGCCCCGCCCGGCTGTCCGGCCGCCCCGGCCCTGGCGTGCGCGGCCGGCCAGTGCGACGCCGTCACCTTGACGACGGTGGCCGCGGCCCCGGCGACCGCGACGACCACGCCGGTGCCCAGCGCGGTGCCCGCCGGCGTACCGAAGGCGACGTCCGAGCCGAAGGCCGCCACTGCCGCAACCACCGTCACCACAGCGGGAGTTGCCACGTACTTCCGGCTGAACCGCTCGGAGAGCGGATGTTCGTCGGCCGCCGCCGCGTCCAGCGCCTGGGTGTACGCGGCGTACTCCTCGGCCGAACTCGCGGCGAGCGAGTCGAGTGCCGCCCGTCCGCGCGCCAGCAGCATCCCCGTGTCGGCCCGGCCGCCCGAGCGCCGCACCTCTTCCTCCACGGCGCGCGCCAACAGCCTTTCGGCCTCGGCCCGGTGACCCTCCCGCATGTGCAGTCCCCCTCCGCGTTGCGATGCACCGAGGTTCCGGTGCGGTGGTTCCGCGTCAAGTGTCCTGCGTGACGCGCGTCAGCGCGAGGGAGCGTGGCGAATGTGCAGGTGGGCGTCGTTGGGCCAGGGCGGGGTCGCGGCCAGGGTCTGTGCGTAGGAGAATCCGGTCTTCTCCGCGACGCGGCAGGAGGCGTCGTTGTCGATGGCGTGGATGAGTTCCAGGCGCCGCAGGCCGAGGCCGTCGTACGCCCATTCCACGATCGCTTCGACCGAGCGCGGGGCGATCCCGCGCCCGCGCGCGGCGCCGACGGTCCAGTACCCGACTTCGCCGTCGGTCCCGGCCGGGTCGGGCCGCTTGAGCACCACGCACCCGGCCAGCTTCCCGTCCCCGGCGCCGACCACGGCGAAGGTGAAGAGTTTCCCGCTCTCCCAGCCGGCCTGCTGCGCGTCCAGCCACTGGCGCCCGCCCGCCTCGTCCGTGACCTTCGAGTCCAGCCAGCGCACATGCGCCGGATCGCGGTACGCCTCGACGAGCGCGCCGAGGTCGCCGTCCTCCCAGGGGCGAAGGAGCAGGCCGGGGGTGTGCAGGGTCACGGATATCTGTTCGCCGTCCATCGGATCACCGTACGGCGCGCCGCGTTACGGTGCCCGGGTGATCGCTGACATCCATCTGCTCGCCGACGGAGTGCAGATGCGCCCCGCCGCGCTCACCGACGCCCACGCCCTCGCGGAGGCGTTCCGCCGCAACAGGGAGCATCTGCGCCCCTGGGATCCGGTCCGCCCCGAGTCCTTCTTCACGTACGAGGGCCAACTGACGCGCCTGGCAGGGCTGCTGGGCGACCGCGACGCCGGACGCGCGATGCCCTGGCTGCTCTTCGACGCGGACCGGGTCATCGGCGCCGTCAACCTCGGCAACATCGCCCTGGGCCCGTTCCGCAGCGCGGGACTCGGCTACTGGCTGGACGGCGGGCAGACCGGCAGGGGTCTCGCCACCGCCGCCGTCGAGACCGTGTGCCGCTCCGCCCGCGACGATCTCGGTCTGCACCGCGTCGAGGCGGGGACGATCCTGGAGAACGCCGCGTCCCAGCGGGTCCTCGCCAAGTGCGGCTTCCAGGAGATCGGCATCGCGCCCCGCTACCTCAGCATCAACGGCGCCTGGCGCGACCACCGCCTCTTCCAGCGGATCCTGCACGAAAGAGAGGCGTGACGGAGGTAGGGGTTCCGGCGGGGCCCGCCTTTGGGCACTGTAAGAGGTATGGGTTCGTACGCGTACGAGTTGAGGTTCGACTCCGGGCGCATCTGCCTGGACCTGGTGGCGACGGGAGTTCATCCCGTCGAGCAGCTCGACTGCGGTGAGCGCCTCACCGCCTGGCTCGCGGGGGCCGGTCTGGTGCCCCCTGACACCGCCCATCCCGCCGACCCGGCCTGGCTCTCCGGCTTCATCGAGCTCAGGGAGTACGTCAGGCAGCTGGTCCGCGGCGAGATCGCGGGCCGCCCCGCCGACGCCGCCCTGGACCGGGTCAACGCGTACGCCTCGGGTTCACCCCCCGCGCTGAAGGCCGTACGCCACCCGGACGGCACCCTGGTCAAGGCCTTCGCCGCGGCCCCCGACCGCGACGCCCTCCTGGCGGCCGTCGCCCGCGACACCGTGGACCTCCTCACCGACCCCGAAGCCCGCGCCCTGCTCCGCCAGTGCGAGGGCGACAACTGTGCCCGGCTCTACCTCGACACCTCCCGGGGCCACCGCCGCCGCTGGTGCTCCAGTGAGATCTGCGGCAACCGTGAACGGGTGGCCAGGCACCGGCGGCGTGCGGCACTCGGGGCAAGGGCGCAAGTCGGTACGTAAAGAATCCGGCCACGCATTGAATGATTCCGGGCAGCGGCCCGTACCAGAGGGCAAGGAGCTGGACAGGGTCTCGACCGGGAGGTTCAGGTGCGCAAGGATGCCGCCGTGGCCGATGACCGCACCTCAGGGGCCCGGCATCGCTCCGTGCCCGACGAGGAGCTGATGCGGGCGCTGTACCGCGAGCATGCGGGACCGCTTCTCGCGTACGTCATCCGACTCGTCGCCGGCGACCGCCAGCGCGCCGAGGACGTCGTACAGGAGACGCTCATCCGTGCCTGGAAGAACGCCGGCCAGCTCAACCGGGCCACCGGCTCTGTCCGACCCTGGCTGGTGACGGTCGCAAGGCGCATCGTCATCGACAACCACCGCAGCCGGCAGTCCCGGCCGCAGGAGGTCGATCCGTCGCCGCTGGAGGTCATGCCCGCGGAGGACGAGATCGACAAGGCGTTGTGGCTCATGACGCTCTCGGATGCGCTCGACGATCTGACTCCCGCGCACCGGGAGGCACTTGTGGAGACGTACTTCAAGGGGCGTACGGTCAATGAGGCGGCCGAGGCACTCGGCATTCCCAGCGGGACCGTACGGTCCCGGGTCTTCTACGCACTGCGCTCGATGAAGCTCGCACTGGAGGAGAGGGGGGTGACGGCATGACGACGCAGCGAGAGCCCGAGTCGGTCCACGACGCGGTCGGCGCATACGTTCTCGGCATCCTCGACGAAGCCGATGCCACCGCCTTCGAGGAGCATCTCGCGGGCTGCGAGATCTGCGCGGCCGAACTCGACGACCTCGCGGGCATGGAGCCGCTGCTGGCCGGGCTGGCGGAGTTCCCGGGACCGGCGCCCCAGGCCGAGCGCCCTGTCCCGCCGCAGCTCCTGAACAACCTGGTCGACGAGGTCGCGGCCCAGCGCGCCAAGCGCCGCCGCCGCACCAGCTACCTGGTGGCGGCCGCTGCCGCCCTGGTCATCGGGGGCCCTACGATCGCGGTGGTCGCCACGTCAGGCAACAGCGGTACGAGCAGCTCCGCCCATCCGCACTCCACCAGCCCCGCCCAGGACGCCTTCTTCAGCGGCATGCTGAACAAGGCCTCGGCCACCGATCCGGCGACCAAGGTCTCCGCGACCGTCGGCACCGAGGCAAAGCCCTGGGGCACGCACGCCGTCCTCGAACTGAAAAACGTCCAGGGTCCGCTCAAATGCTCCCTGATCGCGGTCTCCAAGAGCGGCGAGCGCGAGACGGTCACCACCTGGTCGGTCCCGAAATGGGGTTACGGAATCCCGGGCAGCCCGCACGAGGCCTCGAAGTACCCCCTGTACGTCCACGGCGGCGCGGCGATGAGCCCCGCCGACATCGACCACTTCGAGGTCGCGACCCTGGACGGCAAGCGGCTGGTCGACGTGCCGGTGTAAACAGCACCGGTCTGCCGCAGAGCGCTCCCCTTCGCGTATGGTTGACGGTCGCCCAAATGCACGTCAGAAGGGGGCCTCAGTGGCCGCGCAGGACGCCGCTGTCGACTCGGTCAGAGACCGCGAGATCGGTATCGAGCAGGACCACCTCAATCAGGTGTACAGGCGTCTCGAGGAGAAGATCCACGAGGCGGAATTCCTGATGAACGACGCCGCCCAGCGCGGCCAGGTCGGCACGCCCGGCGCCCTGGCCGAAAGGGATGCCCAGGTCTTCAGGGCGGGCATCCACCTCAACCGCCTCAACAACGAATTCGAGGACTTCCTCTTCGGACGCATCGACCTGCTGCAGGGCAAGGACGGCCAGAAGGGCGCGGACGGGGCCTTCACCTCGGTCGATCCCGCCGAAGACGCGGTGCGCCCGGACAACACGGCCGACATCGCGGAGACGCTCCACATCGGCCGTATCGGGGTCCTGGACTCCGACTACTCGCCGCTGGTCATCGACTGGCGGGCACCGGCCGCGGCGCCTTTCTACCGCTCGACGCCGGTCGATCCCGGCCGTGTCGTACGGCGCCGGGTCATCCGCTCCAAGGG
Organism: Streptomyces beijiangensis; assembly: GCF_017315755.1. Taxonomy (GTDB): domain Bacteria; phylum Actinomycetota; class Actinomycetes; order Streptomycetales; family Streptomycetaceae; genus Streptomyces; species Streptomyces beijiangensis. The sequence goes on along the minus strand of NZ_JAFLRJ010000190.1, from coordinate 4,305 downwards.
CCGCAAGGTCCTCGGGGTGGAGGACGACCTGATGCGCCCCGAACTGACGGCCGCGCTGGAAGGGAACGGGCTCGCCGTCGTCGGCGACGGCGCCCTGATGGCCGCACTCGGCCAGGCCCGCAGCCACACCATGCGGGACATCGTCTCCTCGATCCAGGCCGAGCAGGACCTGGTCATCCGGGCCCCCGCGGCCTCGGTCACCGAGGTCTCGGGCGGTCCCGGCACCGGCAAGACGGCGGTGGCGCTGCACCGGGCCGCGTACCTCCTCTACCAGGACCGCCGGCGCTACTCGGGCGGCATCCTGATCGTCTCGCCGACCCCGCTGCTCGTCTCGTACACCGAGGGCGTGCTGCCCTCGCTGGGCGAGGAGGGCCAGGTGGCGATCCGCGCGCTGGGGTCGCTCGTGGACGGCGCGGAGGCCACGGCGTACGACGAACCGTCGATCGCCCGCATCAAGGGTTCGTCCCGGATGCTCGCGGTCCTGCGCAAGGCCGCCAGGGGAGCCCTGGAGGGGGACAGGGCGCCCGCCGCGCGCGACAACGGCCAGCTGTCCTTCGGGGAAGCGGAGGCGAGCCCTGCCGCCCGGCTGCGCGTCGTCGCCTTCGGGGGACGCCTCGAACTGGAGGCGGACGACCTCCAGCGCATCCGCAACAACGTCCTCGGCGGCACCGCACCCGTCAACCTGCTGCGCCCGCGCGCCCGCAAGCTCCTCCTGGACGCCCTGTGGGCCAAGTCCAACGGCCGCGGCCGCTACAGCGACCCGCAGATGCTCGCCGATCTCCGCTCGGGCTTCGACGACGACGTCTCGAACGAGGATTCGTTCATCGCCTTCCTGAACGCCTGGTGGCCCGAGCTCACCCCGCGCGGTGTGCTCATGTCCATGGCCGACGAGCGCAGGCTGGGCCGCTGGGCGCGGCGGGTGCTGAATCCGCGCGAGGTGCGCCAACTGGCCCGCGCTCTCAAGCGTGAAGCGCTCTCCGTGCACGACGTCGCCCTCATCGACGAACTGCAGACCCTGCTGGGTACTCCGCACAAGCCGAAGAAGCGGCGCGAGTACGACCCCCTGGACGCGCTCACCGGCCTTGAGGAGCTGATGCCGCACCGCGAGGAGACCCAGTGGGAGCGGGCGGAGCGGCTCGCGGCCGAGCGCACCGAGTACGCGCACGTCATCGTCGACGAGGCCCAGGACCTCACCCCCATGCAGTGGCGGATGGTCGGCCGCCGCGGCCGGCAGGCGACCTGGACGATCGTGGGCGACGCGGCCCAGTCGTCGTGGTCGTACCCGGACGAGGCGGCCGAGGCCCGCGACGAGGCGCTCGGCTCCCGCCCCCGCCGCCGCTTCACCCTCACGGTCAACTACCGCAACCCGGCGGAGATCGCGGAGCTGGCGGCCAAGGTGCTCAAGCTCGCCATGCCGGGCATGGAGTCGCCTTCGGCAGTCCGTTCGACCGGGGTGCGGCCGCGGTTCTCGGTCGTACGGGACGGGGATCTCGCCGCTTCCGTACGCGAGGAGGCGCAGCGCCTCCTGGACCAGGTGGACGGCACGGTCGGTGTCGTCGTGGCCATGAACCGCCGTGAGCAGGCGCGCAAGTGGCTCGCGGGGTTCGGCGAGCGGGTCGTGACGCTCGGCAGCCTGGAGGCGAAGGGTCTGGAGTACGACGCCACGGTGGTCGTCTCGCCCGCGGAGATCGCGGACGAGTCCCCGGCCGGACTGCGGGTGCTGTACGTCGCGTTGACGCGCGCCACCCAGCAGCTGACGGTGATCTCGGCGGCGCGCGACGAGCCGGACGAGGACGGTGTGCCGGACCTGCTGAGGGACTGATCGCAGCGGGAACGGCCCGGTGAGTTTAGGGGTTCCGGCGAAAAAAACCGGCAATCCGCGGTGCGGGAATCAGTTCCTGGGGGTGTTTGTTAGCCTGGGTGTGACACCGGCTCGATCCAAGCCCCCGGGCCCAACCTTCGTCGCTTAGAGCGACCACTTGCCGCGAGGCGAGCATGGCGGGCCGGTGTCGCTTAGACGTTCGAAGAAGAGGCCTTCCTCAACTGAGGAAGGCCTCTTCTGTTTCACCATGACTTCTCGTATGGTGGAAAACTCTTTCCGAAACAAGCCGCACTTACCTGCTACTGGCTGGTAGGTGCGACCATCGGACAGCAGCAAAGAAGCTCAACGAAAGAGGAAGTCGGCCATGGCAACGGCGCCCAGCGTCTCGTACTCGATGACGGCACGACTGGAGGTCCCCGCGAGCGGGACCGCGGTCAGCCAGCTCACCACGGCCGTCGAATCCTCCGGAGGTTCGGTCACGGGCCTCGATGTGACCGCATCCGGTCACGAGAAGCTGCGAATCGACGTCACCATCGCGGCGTCGTCCACGGCGCATGCGGACGAGATCGTCGACAAACTCCGCTCGGTCGAGGGCGTCGAGGTCGGCAAGGTCTCCGACCGTACGTTCCTGATGCACCTCGGCGGCAAGATCGAGATGGCGTCCAAGCACCCCATCCGCAACCGTGACGACCTCTCGATGATCTACACCCCGGGTGTGGCCAGGGTCTGCATGGCGATCGCCGAGAACCCCGAGGACGCCCGGCGCCTCACCATCAAGCGCAACTCCGTTGCAGTGGTGACGGACGGGTCCGCGGTGCTCGGCCTCGGCAACATCGGCCCGATGGCCGCGCTGCCCGTCATGGAGGGCAAGGCGGCCCTCTTCAAGCGCTTCGCCGGCATCGACGCCTGGCCGATCTGCCTGGACACCCAGGACAGTGACGAGATCGTCGCCATCGTCAAGGCGATCGCCCCCGGCTTCGCCGGCATCAACCTGGAAGACATCTCCGCACCCCGCTGCTTCGAGATCGAGGCACGGCTGCGCGAGGCCCTGGACATCCCCGTCTTCCACGACGACCAGCACGGCACCGCGATCGTGGTCCTCGCCGCGCTCACCAACGCACTGCGCGTGGTGAGCAAGGGAATTGGGGACGTTCGCGTGGTGATGTCGGGCGCCGGAGCGGCCGGTACGGCCATCCTCAAGCTCCTCATCGCGGCCGGCGTGAAGCACGCCGTCGTCGCCGACATCCACGGCGTGGTGCACGCGGACCGCGAGGACCTCGTCGACGCGGCCCCCGAGTCGCCGCTGCGCTGGATCGCCGACAACACGAACCCCGAGGGCGTCCGCGGCACCCTCAAGGAAGCCGTCGCCGGCGCCGATGTGTTCATCGGGGTCTCCGCTCCGAACGTCATCGACGGCGACGATGTCGCGGCCATGGCGGACGGTGCGATCGTGTTCGCACTCGCGAACCCCGACCCCGAGGTCGACCCGGCGATCGCGCGTCAGACCGCGGCAGTTGTGGCCACGGGCCGTTCCGACTTCCCCAACCAGATCAACAACGTACTGGTCTTCCCGGGGGTCTTCCGAGGCCTCCTGGACGCCCAGTCGCGCACCGTCAACACGGAGATGATGCTCGCCGCGGCGGGCGCCCTCGCGGACGTCGTCGCCGAGGACGAGATCAACGCGAACTACATCATCCCCTCCGTCTTCAACGACAAGGTCGCGGGAGCGGTCGCAGGGGCGGTGCGTACGGCCGCGAAGGCGGCCGGCGCGGGCGGCGGGGCTGTGACAGGCCCCACGTCCGTCTGACGCCCGGCGCGTCGCGCGACGCGGCGCATCAAACCCACCTTTAGGGTGGCGGGCAATGAGCACAGGAGCCCGGCAGTCCGTGCCGGATTGGCTTTCCCGCCGCTGGTGGGGGCAGGATGCGTAATCGGGCGCGAGGGTCTGACGTCAGACCCGGGTCCGGGGACTGTCCTAGGGCCCTGGCAGCATCGGCTTCGATCTCACGCCTTACAGGCAAGAAGAACACGGGAGTAACAACATGAACCGCAGTGAGCTGGTGGCCGCCCTGGCCGACCGCGCCGAGGTGACTCGCAAGGACGCCGACGCCGTGCTGGCCGCGCTCGCCGAGACCGTCGGCGAGATCGTCGCCAAGGGCGACGAGAAGGTCACCATCCCCGGCTTCCTGACCTTCGAGCGCACCCACCGTGCCGCTCGCACCGCTCGTAACCCGCAGACCGGCGACCCGATCAACATCCCGGCCGGTTACAGCGTGAAGGTCTCCGCGGGCTCCAAGCTCAAGGAAGCCGCCAAGGGCAAGTAAGGCCTTGTAGGCAACAAGAAGGGCGGCTACCCACCTGGGTAGCCGCCCTTCGCCGTCTCGTGGCCCACGCCGCCCCAAATCAAGCTCACGCGAGGCAAAACCAAGCTGACGCCGCTCGAATCAAGCTCACGCCGGGCAAAATCAAGCCCCTCCGGCGAT
>NZ_JAFLRJ010000019.1 GCF_017315755.1 Streptomyces beijiangensis | reverse complement strand
CCAGACGCCCTCCCCCTCCTCGCCAAGGGCGACATCGACGCCCAGTGGGCGGCCCCCGAGGCAGCCGTCATGAACGGCATCATCGGCGGCTTCGACATCAAATGGGTCGCCGGCAACTTCTCCCCCGCCCCCGCCTCCAAGAGCGGCCTCTGGGTCCGCCTCAAGGACGGCGAGAGCGCCTCGTCCGTCTCCCTCAAGGGCAGCAGGATGGGCACGATGATCGGCAAGGGCTCGGTGATCTCGTACCCGATGGAGAAGGCCCTCGCGGCCCACCACAGCAGCCTCACCGACATCGGCTTCCAGCAGCTCGGCTCCGCGGACGTACTGACCGCGCTGCAGAACGGCGGCGTCGACTCGGCCTGGCTGCTCGACCCGATCTGGCGCAAGGTCGACGGCGACGCCAAGTACGCCTTCCTGGGCGGGCAGCCGCAGGGCGAGCCCCTCGGCGGCGTCCTCTTCGGACCGAGCCTGCTGAACAAGGACCCGGACGCCGGGGTCGCCTTCCTGCGCGCGTACATCCGCACGGTGAACACCTACTTCGCCGGCGACTACAAGAGCGACCCGGCCTTCACCGCATCGCTCGCCACCCTCCTCAAGACCGACGAGTCGATCCTGAAGTCGACCCCGTCACTGCGCATGGACTGGGAGATCCGCAAAGGGACGACCGACCGGCTGCAGAAGTCGTACCGCGACGCGGGCGTCTCCAAGGGGGACGCGCTGCCCGAGGACAGGACGGTCGACCGCTCGCTGTATGCGGAGGCGGTGGGCCACAAACCGTAAACCCAGCACTCGGACGGACGACGACGAAGGCCCGGACTCTTTCGAGTCCGGGCCTTCGGTGCTACTGAGTAGCGGGGGCAGNNTCCACCCCGCGTCGGTAAACATGACTGTACGTCCCCCCGCCGACCAGCGCAAATCGCTTCTGGCCCATTACGCAGGCCCTACGCGCTGAGCTCCTGCCGCAGCGCCTCAAGCAGACGCGAGGCCCGCTCCGCGACCTCCGCAGGACCCAGCTCCGCAGCCCGCGCACACCACTTCTGCCCCTCGGCGAGCTCGCCGCGCCGGATCGCGAGGAGCCCTATGCGCAGCGCGGCCCGGCCGTGGCCCGCGTTCGCGGCGCGCGCCCACCACAGCCCGGCTTCGCGCTCATTGCCCTCGCGTGCCAGCAGCAGCCCCAGGTTGAAGGCGCCGTTGCGGCTGCCCGCCTCGGCGGCCTCGCGGTACCAGCGCGCGGCCCCCTCCACGTCGTTGCGGGACGCGGCGAGCATCCCCACGCGCACCTGGGCACGCCGGTGCCCCTGCTCGGCGGCCCGCTCGTACCACTCCTCGCACTCGCTCTTCTCGGTCACCGGCTCACCGAGGATCGGCGGCCCGGGCGGCGGCATCCGCGAGTCGAGCAGCGCACCGAGGCGGAAGGCCGCCTCCGCGCTGCCACCGCCCGCGGCGCACCGCAGATGGCGCTCGGCGCCCTGCTCCTCGCCGTCCCTGAGCAGCGCGATGCCGACCTGGAGGGCCGCCTCGGTGTGCCCGGCGGCTGCCGCCCGCTCGTACCAGACGAAGGCCGTACGGTCGTCGTCGCGGCCCGCGTGCAGGATGCCGAGGTTGAACGCGGCGTCCACGCTGCCGGCCTCGGCGGCCTTGGAGAACCAGGGCTCGGCACCGGCCGGGTCGCCGCCCTGCAGCAGCAGGACGGCCAGCGCGTTGGCGGCCTCGCGGTGGCCCGCGTAGGCGGCGCGCCGGTACCACTGCTCGGCCGGAGCGTTGCGGTTCTGGGCGGCGCAGAGCAGCGCGAGGTTGTACGCACCGTTGACGTCGCCCGCGTCCATCGCGGCCCGGTACCAGCGCTCGGCGGTCTGCTGCTCACCGCGGGCGGCGTGCAGCGCACCGAGCGCGTTGGCGGCGTTCCCGTCGCCGTCCTGGGCGGCGCGCAGCCACCACACGGCGGCGCTCTCCTCGTCCCCCGCGTCGCGCAGCAGGAAGCCAAGCGCGCAGGCGGCCCGCGCCTCGCCGTCCTTGGCGGACGTCAGGTACCACCGGCCGGCCTCCTTGAGGTCGCCGCGCCTCTCAAGGATCGCCCCGAGGTGCAGGGCGGCCCGCCGGTGGCCGCGCGCGGCTGCCTGCCGGTACCACTGCTCTGCTTCGCGTGCGGGCTCCGGCTGTTCGGCGCCCGTGGCCGCGCCGCGGCCCGCTTCGCCGGCCGGTCCGGTGCGCGGGGCCGCGTGCCGCGCGGGCTCCGCGTACTCGGCCGCCTCGTCCGCCTGCCGGTCGAGGAGACGCGCCAGCCGGTAGCTGGCCTCACGGTGCCCCTGCTCGGCGGCAGCGCGCAGCCAGCGCTCGGCGCCGACGTCGCTGCGGTGCTCCAGAAGATCGGCGAGGGCGTACGCACCGAGCGCGTGCCCGGACTCGGCGGACTGGCGCAGCCAGTACTCGGCCGCGGGCTCGTCGCCGCGCTCGCGGTAGTGCCTGCCCAGTGCGTGGGCTGCTGCCGCGGAGCCCGCGACGGCGGCGATCCGCCACCATCCGGCGGCCTCGTCGGCGTAGCCGCGCTGATGGAGAAGAACACCCAGATTATTGGCGGCTGCCCGGTCGCCCTCGGCGGTGGCGGCGCGCAGGAAGGGTTCTGCACCATCAAGATCGCCGCGGCGCAGCAGCAGAGCGCCGAGCGCGCTCATCGACGCGGCATCGCCGCCCTCGGCCGCGCCCCGGTAGCGCGCCTCACTCTCGGCGTCCGCTCCGATATCGGCGTGCGTCTGCACAAACCGCCCTGTCTCCAACAGAGTTGCCCTGTCCCCCATAAATACCATCGTCCCACCACCTGCAACCCGCGTACACCTGGTATACCGCAGCCAGCGAGGTCACTTCAGCGTTTTGTCGACATGCCCACAGAGAGATAAGTCAAACCCATTCCGGGCCCAACTCCCCCCGTACGGCGCCTTCTTCGGACCGTCACATGACAGAGGCAAAGGACTGTATGCATGACGAAGGCCCGGATCTCTTCCGAGATCCGGGCCTTGGCCTTCAGTAGCGGGGACAGGATTTGAACCTGCGACCTCTGGGTTATGAGCCCAGCGAGCTACCGAGCTGCTCCACCCCGCGCCGTTGTGTTTCAACCGTACCACGGTGCGGGGTGGCTGCTTCTCAGCTCTTCTTGGCCTTCGCCTCGGCGTCGGCAGCCCGCTGCAGGGCATCCTGCAGGGCGGTCTGCGCCTTGCCGTACGCCACCCAGTCGCCCTTCTTCAGCGCCGCCTGACCGTCGTCGTACGCCTTCTGGGCGTCGGCGATGGCTTCCTTGGCGGTGGCGTTGTCACCGGTGGGCGGCGGCGTGGTGGTGCCGGTGTCCGGTGGGGGCGTGGTGCCCGTACCGTCCACGCCGAAGACCTCGTTCAGCGCCTCACCCAGAGTGTTGGCGAACGCGGTGGTGTCACCGTCCGGCGAATCGGCGTCCGCATACGACACGGCCACCTTCTTCAGCAGCGGATAGTGCGAGTTGTTGCCCTGGGCGTACACCGGCTCGACGTACAGGAATCCGCCGTCGAGCGGCACCGTCAGCAGGTTTCCGTACTCGATGTCCGAGTCGGCGCCCTTCATGTCGCGCACGAAGTTGGCGACCGCCGGCAGACCGTTGAGCTTGTTCTGCACCTGCTCGGGACCCGGCACCTCAGACGTCACTCTCAGTAGTCTGATCTTGCCGTAGTCAGGACTTGCCGCATCGGCGTCGACCGCCATGAACCCGCCGAGGTTCGGCCTGCCGCTCGGGGTGAAGGTCGTGGTCAGCGAGAACTGCTGACCCGCCGCCTTCTGCCCTGGCATCTTCATCGACAGGTAGTACGGCGGTACGGCCCGGTTGTCCTTGGTGGTCGGGTCGTTCGGGACCTGCCAGGCGTCACTGCCGCTGTAGAACTGCTTGGGGTCCGTGACGTGGTAGCGCGTCAGCAGCTCCCGCTGGACCTTGAACATGTCCTGCGGGTACCGCAGATGGGACATCAGATCCGTGGGGATCTCGCTCTTCGCCTTGACCGTGCCCGGGAACGCCTTCATCCAGGTCTTGAGGACCGGGTCCTCGTTGTCCCACTGGTAGAGCTTCACGTCGCCGGTGTACGCGTCGACGGTCGCCTTCACCGAGTTACGGATGTAGTTGACCTGGTTCTGCTGGGCGACCACCGCACGCTGGTTGTCGGTCAGCGAGTCGGCCGTGGTGTCACCGAGCGTCGTGCGCGACGCGTACGGGTAGCCGTTGGTCGTCGTATAGGCGTCGACGACCCACTGGATCTTCCCGCCGACCACCGCCGGATAGGCGTCGCCGTCGATGGTGAGCCAGGGGGCCACCGCCTCGACGCGCTGCTTCGGGGTGCGGTTGTAGAGGATCTTCGATCCGTCACCGATCGCCCCGGAGTAGAGGAGCTGCGGCTCACCGAGCGTCACGGCGTACGCGGCACGGTTCAGCGGGTTGGAGAGGCTGACCCCGCTCTTGCCCGCGTAGCTGGTGGTCTTCTCGCCGTTGTCCTCGTAGTCGAGCTCCTTCTGCGGACCGCCGACGATCGAGTACTGCGTGGTCTTCTCGCCGTAGTAGATCCGCTGCTGGTACTCGCCGAGGCTGCCCGTGGTCGGCAGACCGGACTCCGTGAAGACCGGTGCGCCGTTGGAGTCGGTGGCCGTGCCCTTGGCCGTGATCGCGCCGTAGCCATGGGTGTAGGTGAAGTGGTCGTTGATCCAGTTGTGCTTCTGGATGCCCGCGATGTTGAGCTCGCGCAGGCCGATGACCGTGTCCTGGCCCTTGTAGCGGTCGACGTCCAGGGTCGCGGGGAAGCCGTAGTACTTACGCTTCTGCTCCAGCTGCTGGAAGGTCGGCGAGACGACGTTCGGGTCGATCAGCCGGTAACTGGCGGCCAGATCGGCGTCCGCACGCTGCTTGGCGGTGTCCTTGGTCGTGCTCTTGCCCGTGTAGTCGTCAACGTCCGTGTCGGCGATCTGGTACGCCTCACGGGTGGCATCGATGTTCTTCTGGATGTACGGCGCTTCCTTGGCCTGCTCGTTCGGCTGGACCGTGAACTTCTGCACGATCGCCGGGTAGAGCCCGCCGATGAGGATCGCCGAGAGCACCATCAGACCGAAGCCGATCATCGGCAGCTGCCAGGTGCGGCGCCAGAGCGTCGCGAAGAACAGCAGCGCGCAGATGACGGCGATGCAGAAGAGGATCGTCTTCGCCGGGAGGTAGGCGTTGGCGTCGACGTACCGCAGGCCCGTCCAGTTGCCCGTGGCCTTGAAGTCACTGGACTTCACCGCGAGCCCGTACCGGTCGAGCCAGTACGCGACGGCCTTGAGCGTGACGAACACGCCGAGCAGCACCGAGAGGTGACCGGTGGCCGCAGCCGTGGCGCGCGCTCCGGGGGTCGTGACGCGCAGCCCGCCGTACAGGTAGTGCACCAGGGCGGCGGCGATCAGCGAGAGCACGGCGGCCGCGAAGCCGAAGCCGAGCAGGAAGCGGTACCAGGGCAGGTCGAACGCGTAGAACGACACGTCCATCTTGAACTGCGGGTCCTTCTGGTTGAAGGACACGCCGTTGACGAACATCAGCCAGGTGCGCCACTGGCCCGACGCGGAAGCGCCCGCGATCAGGCCGACCAGCGCGGTGATCCCGAGCAGCAGCCACTTCTTGTACGGCTGGATGCCCATCCGGTAGCGGTCGAGGGACTGCTGCTCCATGGACATCGCGCTGAGCGGTGGCCGCAGCCGGTGCGCCAGCCAGATGTTCACGCCGACCGCGGCCGCCATCAGCAGGCCGAAGACGAGGAAGAGCCCGATCTTGGTCCACAGCGTGGTGGTGAAGACCGAGGAGTAATGGACGGAGCGGTACCAGAGCCAGTCGGTCCAGAACCCCGCGAACATGACGAACGCCATGGCCAGTACGGCCAGGACCCCCAATGTCATGAGCAGGGTCCGGGCGCGCCTGGACGGCCGGCCCACTCTGATCCGTGGCCCGGTCGGGCCTCCGCCGCGGTCCGGCATCTGGAAAGCCAACGTGCGCACCTCGAAGTTCGCGGTCGTGTCGAGCGGGCCCCGCGATCGTAGAGCCCACTCATGCAACTTACTGAGGCTTTACTCAGTTCCCGTTCCGGGGGTGGAAGAGGGCAGGATATTGACCATGTCCAACACCACCCCCTCAGGGCCCCCGATGGCCGCGAGCCCGCTGACCGTCGCGGTGCTCGAAATCGACGAGTACGCATCCGGTCTCGGCTGGGACCAGCCGGCCCGTCTCTTCGCCCTCGTAGACACCGCGAAACTCCGCTCGCAGGAGCCGGGCATCGCCGCCCAGCTCGGCCTCGACAACGACGGCCCGGCCGCCACCGGGCTGACCCCGGTGGAGCAGGACGAGATCCCTGACTCCACCCCGCTCGACGAATTCCTTGCCACGATCGCCTGGCCCGACTCGGTGGCCGGGTGCGCGATGACGGTGGAGCGCCTCATGCTCCCGCCGTCCGCCGAGGCGTCCGTACCGGAAGGAATGGACGACGTACAGCTGGCTGCCTGGGTGGCCAAGCACCCCGAGCGCCAGGAAGTCCGGATGACCGTGGCCGTACTGCGCAGCGGAAAGCGCGAATCGGCGCTGCGGCTGCGCGAGAAGGACTCCCCGAACGACGTCCTCACCGGCGCCGACCTGGTGCCGGGGCTGGCCGAGGCGCTGGCCGCCACCTTCGAGGCGTAACTCTCCGGGGAGAGCGGCCGGCTAGCTTGCCGAGCAGCTCGGCAGGCCGGCCGTCTCTCCCGAACGGATCTTGGCGAGCGACTTCGTCGCGTCGTCGATGTTCTTCACCCGCACCAGCTTGAGGCCGGAGGGGGTGTCGGAAGCGGCGTCGGCGCAGTTGTCGCTGGGCGTCAGGAAGTACTGGGCGCCCGCTTCGCGCGCGGCGATCAGCTTCATCTCGATACCGCCGATCGGGCCGACCACGCCCTTGTCGTCGATGGTGCCGGTGCCGGCGATGAACTTCCCGCCGGTCAGCTCGCCGGGCGAGAGCTTGTCGACGATGCCGAGGGAGAACATGAGGCCGGCGCTCGGGCCGCCCACGTCGGCGAGCGAGATGTCGATGGTGAACGGGAAGGTGTGATCGGTCCCGGCCGTGATGCCGACGACCGCACGGGTCTTGCCGGTGTCGGGGTCGGTGGCCTTCTTCGTGGTGACGGTGACCTTCTCGGTCTCCGTCGCCTCCTTGCCCGCCTTCTCCGCCGCGGCCGCCTTCTTCGCCGGGACGATGGTGAAGACGACGTCCTGGCCGGGATCGCGCTTGGTCACCAGCTTCGCGACGTCCTTCGGCTCCTTGACCACCGTGCCGTCGACCGACTTGATGACGTCGCCCGCGTGCAGCCTGCCTTCGGCGGGGCTGTCCTTGACGACTGTGGAGACCACGGTCCTGGACTTGACCGGGATGCCGAGTTCGGTGAGGGCCGAGACCTTGGCGCTCTCCTGGGACTGGCTGAACTCCTCGGCGTTCTCCTGGGTGGACTGCTGTTCCGTCTTGCCGTCCGGGTAGAGCGTGTTGTGCGGCACCACGAGGTTGTCGTGCGCCAGCCAGCCGTAGACCGCCTCGACGAGGTTCATGTTGTAGTCCGCGCCGGTGACCCTGACCGTCGTCATGTTGAGATGACCGGAGGTCGGATAGGTCTGGTGTCCTGAGATGCTCAGCACCGGCTGGCCGTTCATGTCGCCCAGGGTGTTGACCGTCGGTCCCGGGCTCATCTCCGCGTACGGAACCTTGATGAGCACACCGGCGCAGAGCAGCGCGATGAGGACGAGGGTGGAGGCGAGCATCGTCGCGGTGCGGCGTGGCATGGAACGACAGTACGGGACGGGTCTGTCAGTGCACCGCTGGGGCCGGTCCGTACGGGGGCAGCCTCAGCTGCTGTGTTCCTTCTCCATCGCCTCGCGGAACCGCGCGTACCCGGCGAGTTCGGAGACGTCTCCGGTCGTACGGTGACGACCGGCCCAGCTCCCCCATATCGCCGCGCCCACGGCGGCCAGCAGGGGAATCAGCAACCAGGCGAGTGCTGCCATTCCGACCTCCGGGCCCCGTGCGTGCAGAACGTACTGATCAGCAGATTAACCATCTGCTGCCTCAACGCTCGTTGCTGGGGTCGGGTTACGCAAATCAGCGCTGCCGTATCAGCCGCCTTGCCGGTTGCCCCCTCAGCAGGCGCCGACCCACTCCTCCGTGCCGTCGGAGAACTTCTGGTGCTTCCAGATCGGGGCCTCGTGCTTCAGGTCGTCGATCAGCTTGCGGCACGCCTCGAACGCCTCGCCGCGGTGAGGGCAGGAGACGGCGACGACCACGGCGAGATCGCCCACCGCGAGGTCGCCCACCCGGTGGACCGCGGCCAGTGCCCGTACCGGATAGTCCGCGACGACCTTCTCGGCGATCCGGCGCATCTCCGCCTCGGCCGTGGGGTGGCAGGAGTAGCCGAGGGCGTCGACGTCGGCACCGCCGTCGTGGTTGCGCACGGTGCCGACGAAGAGCGCGGTGCCGCCCGCGGCGTCGTCGCCGACCGCCCGGAATACCTCGTCGAGGCTCAGCGGGCTGTCCCTGACCGCCAGCAGCCGGATCGGGTCCTGCGCGGCCTGCTCGCCCGGGTGGTCGTAGGTGTTCGCCATGGTGCCCATCGTGCCGTACCGGACCGACAACGCGGAATGGCGTTTCCGACCGGCCTGTCGCGCCGCCCGTTGGAGCCTCCTACGAGACCCGCCCGATCCGCTAGATCCGCCTGCGCGCCTTCCTGGCCCGGCGCACCACCGCCGCCGCGCCGAGCAGCGCGACCGTCGCACCCGCCGCGCCCGCGGCCGTCGCATCCTTGCGGCCGAGGCGCCGCCCGGCCACCGTGTGGCGGCCCGCGACCTCGGCCAGGAGTTCCGTGAGGACCTCCTCGTTGGTCCACCGGGGGCGCCAGCCCGCGTCGTGGAGGCGGCCGACGCTGACCACCCAGGGGTGCATCGTGTACGCCAGATCGCCCGCCGGGGAGGGCGTGAGGCCGATCCGGTGCAGCCTGGCGGCCGCACCGAGAGCGATCGCGGAGGGCAGTTCCATGCGGCGGATGCCGCTGAGCTCCTCGACCTCCTCCTGTTCGAGCCAGCCGTCGCAGCCGACCGCGAACTCGCCGTCGACCTTCTCCAGGACGGCGTACTCCAGGGCGCTCACCAGGTCCTCCACGTGGCAGAACTGCCAGGTGGGTCGGGACCCGGTGACGACCAGGAGGCGCGGCGACTCGAAGTAGCGGGTCAGCGCGGTGTCCGTACCGCCGACCAGGACGGCCGGGCGGACGACGGTGACGTTGAGGCCGGGGTGGGCGCGCGGCGCGCGGCGGCCCAGACGCTCGATCTCCAGGAGGTCGCCGACTCCGGTCGCCTCCGCGGTGGCGCGCAGCTCGGCGTCCTCCGAGAGCGGGATGTCGTTGTCCTCAAGGGCTCCGTAGACCATCGCGGAGGTGCACAGGACGACGCGGTGGACCCCGGCCGCCGCGGCGGCGGTGAGGACGGTCTGAGTCCCCCGGACGTTGTAGGCCGTACGGGCGGCGGGGTCCGTCTCCAGGTCAAGATCGAGCGCCAGGTGAACGACCACGTCTGCGCCGCGCAGCTTCTCGGCGATCGCCGGGTCGCGTACGTCCAGGATCTGCCACTGCGCCTCGGCGACCTCGCCTCTGCGCTCGTCGATGGCGATGACCTGCTTGATCTCCTCCGAGGCGGCCAGCCGCTCCGTGAGCAGCGCCCCGATGCCGGAGGCGGCGCCGGTGACCGCGACGACGGGTCCCTTGGGGGTGGGGGTTGAGAGGTTTCGCGCTGCGCGAACCTGCGGATCTGGGGAACTCACCGGGCGTCTCCAGCGGTTGTCTTCAGTACGTACGCGTACAGAAACGTACGGACCAGGTGGCGTCCATCCTGCCGCAGGCCGTGAGTCGGCGGAGCACCGAGCCCTGAACCGGGCAGCCCCCTTACTCTGGGTGTGTTGTCGGGCAATCGCTGTCGACCGTCCGGTCGGCGGCCCTACGAGCCGAGGAAACCCGTGAGTGACACCCCATTCGGATTCGGCGTTCCGCCTGAGGAGCCGGAGGACGGCGACGAGGGCAAGAACAAGGGCGGCCAGGGCGGTAACCAGGGTCCGGCGAATCCGTTCGGGTTCGGTCCCGGCGCCGGCGGCGACAATCCCTTCGCCGCGATGTTCGGTTCGATGAACCCGAACGACCTTGGTGCGGCCTTCCAGCAGCTCGGCCAGATGCTCTCGTACGAGGGCGGTCCCGTGAACTGGGACATGGCCAAGGACATCGCACGCCAGACGGTCGCCCAGGGCACCGCCGACGGCACCAAGGACGCCAGTGTGGGTCCTGCCGAGACCGCGGCGGTCCAGGAGGCCCTGCGCCTGGCGGACCTGTGGCTGGACGGCGCGACCTCGCTGCCCTCGGGCGCGAGCACGGCCGTGGCCTGGAGCCGCGCCGAGTGGGTCGAGGCGACCCTCCCGGTGTGGAAGGAGCTCGTGGACCCGGTGGCCGAGCGTGTCGGCGCGGCCATGGGCGGCGTGCTGCCCGAGGAGATGCAGGCCATGGCGGGCCCGCTGCTCGGCATGATGCGCTCCATGGGCGGCGCCATGTTCGGCCAGCAGATCGGGCAGGCCGTGGGCGTGCTCGCGGGCGAGGTCGTCGGCTCGACCGACATCGGCCTGCCGCTCGGCCCTGCGGGCAAGGCCGCGCTGCTGCCGCTGAACGTGGCGGCACTCGGCAAGGACCTGGGCATCGACAAGAACGAGGTGCGGCTGTATCTGGCGCTGCGCGAGGCCGCCCACCAGCGGCTCTTCGTCCATGTGCCGTGGCTGCGCTCGCACCTCTTCGGCGCGGTCGAGGGGTACGCACGCGGGATCAAGGTCGACACGAGCAAGCTGGAGGACGTGGTCGGCCAGTTCGACCCGCAGTCCCCCGAGCAGCTGCAGGAGGCGCTCCAGCAGGGCATGTTCCAGCCGGAGGACACCCCGGAGCAGAAGGCCGCGCTGGCCCGCTTGGAGACGGCGCTCGCGCTGGTCGAGGGCTGGGTGGACGCGGTGGTGCACGAGGCCGCGAAGACCCGGCTGACGTCCGCGGACGCGCTGCGCGAGACGCTGCGCAGGCGCCGGGCGTCCGGCGGTCCCGCCGAGCAGACCTTCGCCACGCTGATCGGCCTGGAGCTGCGTCCGCGCCGGCTGCGGGACGCTTCGCGGCTGTGGGCCTCTCTCACGGACGCGCGGGGTGTCGACGGGCGCGACGCGCTCTGGGAGCACCCGGACATGCTGCCGACGGCGACCGACCTGGACGACCCGGACGGTTTCGTCCACCGCGAGCAGCTGGACTTCTCCGAGCTGGACAAGATGCTGGGCGAGGCCGCCGACCAGAACCGTCCCAAGAAGGACGACCCGGACGAGGGCGACTCCGAGAAGTGAACCTGCACGACGACGCGGCCCTCGTACTGAAGGCGTACGAGGGCACGGGGCACCAGGCCGAGCTGCGTGATGCCTATCTGGATCACCTGGCCGCGCACCCGGACGGGATGTGGAAGGCCTGCGGGGCCGGGCACATCACGGCGAGCGCGCTGGTGGTGGATGTGGAGCGCGGGCGCGTACTGCTCACGCTCCACAAGAAGCTGGGCATGTGGCTCCAGATGGGCGGGCACTGCGAGCCGGGTGACGGGTCGCTGGCCGCGGCTGCCCTGCGCGA
Source organism: Streptomyces beijiangensis (assembly GCF_017315755.1). GTDB lineage: Bacteria > Actinomycetota > Actinomycetes > Streptomycetales > Streptomycetaceae > Streptomyces > Streptomyces beijiangensis. The sequence goes on along the minus strand of NZ_JAFLRJ010000019.1, from coordinate 2,678 downwards.
GGCGACGGAGGAGTCGGGCATCGAGGGGCTGACGCTGCTCGGCGGCGGTCCCGTAACTCTGGACCGGCACGCGATCCCGGCGCCCTGCAACTGGCATCTCGATGTGCAGTACGCGGCGCTGGCGCCGGCCGGGGCGGTGGAGGCGATCAGCGAGGAGTCGCTGGACCTGCGCTGGTTCGCGTACGACGAGGTGGCGGCCGTGGCCGACGCGTCCGTCGTGCGGCTGGTGGAGAGCACGCGCGCCGGACGGGCTGGAAAATCAAGCCCGTCCGGCGGTTGAGGACACAGCGCTCGCAGGGCGCGCACCACTAGCTCCAGGCGTTGCCCTGGTTCTGGGCATGTGCGCCCTGCTGCCCGATCCCGTACTGGGCGGCCAGCCCCTGCCCGATCTGCGCTCCCTGCGGAGGCATCACCTCGGACGGCTGGACGAGCGCGAAGCCCTGGCCCAGGAAGCTGAGCTCCCATCCCTCACCGGTGTTGCCGCGCCTGCGCGTGACCGACGAGGAGTACGTCTGCGCCTGCATCTGCACCCGCAGCGAGGCCGACCAGGCGACGACGGCGTCCGCGTCGGCGTTGACGTACTTGTCCGGCGTGACCTGCATCATCAGCGGCTGGCCCGAGGTCATCAGCGCGACCTTGCCCTGTCCGGTGATGTTGAGCTGGTACTTGCCGGAGCCGGAGATCCCGTACTGGCTGTCCACGGCGACGACGGTGTAGCTCAGCTGCGAGTCCATCGCCAGGACGTAGGAGCTGTCGACGACCAGGCCCTCGTGGTCGACGTCCACGACATGGACGTGCTGCGCGAGGTTGGCGAAGTAGACCGTGCCCTGCCCCGAGCAGCGCATCAGGTCCAGGCCCTCGCCGGTGACGGCGCGGGCGCGGCCCTGCTGCTGGGAGGTGTACTCGCCGTCGAATTCGATCAGCCCCTGGTAGGCGACCATCGATCCCTTGCGGGCGAGTACGTCGTCGTGCCCGGTCAGCGCGACCCGCAGGAGCTGCGGGTTCTGTGCGGTGTACCGGTCCTGGGTCTGCTGTTCCGTATAGCTGAAAAGCGGGCTCTGCATGGTGTGTTCGCTCCCCTCAGCCCCGGGCCCGCAGGCGGTCCGTGCTGTCCTCGCTCGGCTGTACGACGACGATTCCCTCGCCGGAGAAGCCCATCTGGTACGCCTCTCCGCTGCCCCGCCCGATCAGCGAGGACGCCTTGAAGCTGCGCTTGCCCTTCACCTTGAGGTTCGGGGACCAGGCGACCAGTGCATCCGGGTCGACGTAGGTCTCGTCCTCGCCGCGGCCGCAGTCGACGACGACCGGGGTGCCGCGCGAGGTGATCGCGACCCAGCCGTTGCCCGAGACCTTGACGTTCCACAGGCCCTGGCCCGCGAACTTGGCAAGACCCTTGACCCGCTCGACACCCCACTGGAGGGACGCGTCGAGAGCAAGGAGATTTGTGCCGTTGACCGAGAGGGCGTCGTTGTTGAGGTTGATGACGACGACGTCCGCGCCGTAGTCGGCGAGGTAGAGCAGTCCGTCGCCGGAGCACTTCATAAGAGGTGCGCCCTCACCGGTGATCCAGTCACGGGCGATCTGGCGGACGGCGGGCGGGTTCGGCTCGTACTGCACGAAACCCTCGTACGCGACCATCGAACCGGTGCGGGCGAGAAGGTCGTTGCCGGTCTGCAGGGCGACCTTGAGCATCTTGCTGCCGTGGTTCTCCATGCGGGCGGCGATCGGTGTCGGGGCGAAGCCCGCGAGTTGCTGATTCATGACGGGCTCCCTCAGACCTCGTAGGGCTGGACGACGACGAAGTTGCCGGGTGCTCCCCGGAACTGGAGGTTCACGGTCTCGCCGCTGTGTCCCGGATAGGAGTTGCGGCGCAGTCTCACCTGGCTGGAGACGATCACCTGGGAGGCCGACGACCAGGCCACGACGGCGTTGGAGTCGGCGAAGGTGGTGGGCGTGACGGGGAGGACCACCGGAACGCCATGAGTCTTGACGATCACAGTGCCTGTGCCCTGGAAGAGCATCGTGAACAGGGCGCCGCCGGGGATGCCGTGCCCCTCGATCCTGCGGACCTCGTGCTGCAGGGTCTCGTCGAACGCCAGGACGTTCTCGGCGGAGACGCAGATGCCGTCGCCCTGGAGCTCGATGGGATGCAGATGGGCGCTGTTCTCGGCGAAGAAGACCTGGCCGTTGCCCGTGCAGCGCATGAGCTGCATTTCCTGGCCGGTGGCGTTGCCGACGATGCGACCCGCGAAACCGGCGCCCTTGTAGCCGAAGTCGACCTTGCCCTGGTACATCACCATGCTGCCCTGGCGGGCGAGCACGGGGGTGGCGTCGGCGCTGAGGTCGGCGCGCATCAGGTACTTGTTCTGCGCGGTCCAGCGCTGGCCGGTGGGGGCCTCGCGGTACTTCTGGAGAGCGACCTGGAGGCCGGGGCCCTGCCCCTGGGGAGCGGTCGGCTGTCCGTACGGAGCGGGCTGCCCGTACGGAGCGGGAGCCTGGCCCGGGACCTGGCCGAACTGGGGCTGCTGGGGTGGCTGCTGCCCGTACGGCGCCGGCGCAGGGGCGGGCGGCGGAACCGGGCCGCCCTGGACCGGCATGGGCGGCATCGGCGCGGCGATGGTCGGTGCCGCGTGCACAGGCGGCGGGCTGTACGGAGCGGGGGCCGGGGCCTGCGGGGC
>NZ_JAFLRJ010000189.1 GCF_017315755.1 Streptomyces beijiangensis | reverse complement strand
TGCTGTGCAGGGGGCCCCGCCTTCCGGCGGGGCCCCCTGCACAGCAGCGCCCGAGTGGTATTCAGCGCCGACGGCTGCGACCCCGGCCACGGGCCGCCCATCCGGTCCCGACTCCGCCCACGTGCAGGGCGAGGAAGGCGAGTCCGAGGAACATCAGGCTCGTCGGGGCGAAGACCAGATCGGTCGACGTCTCGGTGACATGAAGGATGAACGCGATGGCGAAGAGCACGGCCGCTACGAATGCGAGCATCTGGCTTTCTCCTCAGGAGTGACGGCCGGCCGCGCCCTGTGGCTGCGGCTGCACCGTTGAATGCCGAGTTCCCCCGAACCGGCCGCACATTCGTGCGAGCGCACGCCCGGTTCACGCCCGGCGTGCTGGGCAGGTACGAGGTGCGGAGTCCGGGGTGGGCGAGCAGGGGAGTGTGCGGTGACGGTGCAGACGGGCTGGGAGTTCTCCGACGATCGCGGACAGGTGGCGTCGGCCGCGCGAAGGCCGTCCACGGTGGTGGCCTACATCCAGGCAGGAGCCACCTTGTGGGACCACGGGGTGCCGTGCGCGGGCGTGTTCGGGTCGCTGCACGACGGGGCGACCCTGGACCGGGCGAAGGCCGGGGCGCTTCCGGTGGCCGGGACCCCGTATCTCGGGGCGGGCGGCACGCTCGACGTGGAGACGCTCCTGCGCGGCGATCCCGACCTGGTGGTGGCCGTCAGCTACGGCGGCGGGCAGGTGTACGGGTTGGACCCCGGGGTCGCCAAGCAGTTGGAGGAACAGGTCCCGGTGGTCGTGATCGACGTCGGGCAGAGCCATGAACTCGGCGAGATCCGGGCGAGGTTCGACGCCCTCGCCCGCTCGCTCGGGGCCGAGCCCGACCCTGAGGGTGTACGGGTCCTGGGCGCGGTCGAGGAGCGGCTGCGGGCCGTGAGCTCCATGGCCGGGGCGCCCCGGGTGCTCGCGCTCTCGTCCGCGGGGGCGGAGCAGGTGCATCTGGCCAGGCCCGGCGCCTGGGCCGAGTTGCGCGCGCTCACCGCGTGCGGGGTGGACCTGGTGGAGCCGCCCGCGGAGGGCGGGGTCAACTGGTCCACCGTGGGCTGGGCGGAGGCGGCCGGGCTGCGGCCGGAGGTCGTGCTCGGTGACGTACGGTCCAATGCCGGGACGCTCGACGTGGAGTTCGCGCGCGGCGCCCGGGTGGTGGCGTGGAATCCGGAGGCTCCGTGCACCGCGTGGGCCCACGCGGAGTTCCTCACCACGGTCGCCGGCGCGCTGGAGGGCGCGCCGGCGGTGTGACACCGGCGTGATGCTGCGGGTCCCCGGTCTCAACCCGCCTTGATGCGGCGGAGCTTGAGCGTGTTGTCGGTGCGGGTGGTCGGGGTCCCCTCGGGGTCGTTCTGGATGCGCTCGTGCTCCGTGCTGACCAGTACCTCCCACGCGCCCTCGGGCAGTGAGAGCGAGGCGAGGACCTCGTCGGGGGTGGGGAGGTGCACGCCCGGGTGCGGGTCCTTCTCCCAGTGGGGGAGGCCCGAGTGGCCCTCGATCAGGAGCGTGCCGCCGGGCGCCACGGCCGCGGCGGCCCTGCGCAGGATCTCCTCGCGCGGGAACTCGCCCATGGAGTGCAGGAATTGGGCCGAGACCAGATCGAAGACGCCTTCGGGGAAGGAGTCGGTGAGATCGTGCCGCTGGAAGTCGACGCGGTCCGCGACCGCCGACTCCTTCGCGTGGGCGACCGCGCGCTCCAGAGCGACGGCGGAGATGTCGGTGGCGGTGACCTGCCAGCCCTGCCGGGCCAGCCAGATCGCGTCGGCGCCCTCCCCGCAGCCCAGGTCGAGGGCGCGGCCGGGCTCAAGACCGGCGACCTCCTGGACCAGTGCCACATTGGGGTTGCCGCTCCAGATCCGGTTGCTCTCCGCGTACCTGGCGTCCCAGAACGCCACGCCCCCGACGGCCCTGCGGTGCGCGTCGACCGCCAGCCGGGTCTCCTCCTCGATCAGGTCGGCGTTGATCGCGGCCCCCGCACGCACCCCGGCGCCCGCGGCGCCGATCACCTGGTCGACGAGGTTGGTGACGTTCCCCGCGACCCAGATGCCGGCGACCTCGGTCGCACCTGTCGGGTCGGCGGCGATGTAGCTGCCGAGGACCTGGCCGTCCCGCTCCAGCTCGGTGGGCCTGAGGCCGAGACCGGCCAGGAGGCCCGAGCGGGCGGTGAAGCGCGGGGTGACGACCAGAGCCTGGACGGGGACGGTGCGGCCGTCGGCCGTCGTCACGCCCGTGAGCCGGTCGTCCGCCACCTCGACAGCGGTCACTTCGCCGGCCACGACCGTGATGCCCCGGGCCGCCAGCTGCTCGTACTCCTCGTCGTCCGGCGTCGGCGCGGTGTGCAGGAAGAGAGTGATGTCGCTGCTCCACTGGCGCCAGAGCTGCGCGAGGTGGAAGGCGATGGGACCGGTGGCCAGGATGCCGATGGCCTGGTCGCGGACCTCCCAGCCGTGGCAGTACGGGCAGTGCAGCACTTCGCGGCCCCAGCGTCCGGCCAGCCCCGGCACCTCGGGCAGCTCGTCGGTCAGCCCGGTGGTCACCAGGAGACGGGACGCGGCGTACGACCGGCCGTCGTCGAGGGAGACGTGGAACCCGCCGCCGGGGAGGTGCTCGGCCGAGGTGACCGTCCCCGCCGTGAACTGCCCGCCGTAGGACGCCACTTCCCTGCGGCCCTCGGCGAGCAGCTCCGCGGGTGCCATGCCCTCGCGGGTCAGGTACGTGTGGACGTGCGCGGCCGGGGCGTTGCGCGGCTGCCCCGCGTCGATCACCAGGACCGAACGCCGGGCCCTGCCCAGGGCGAGGGCGCCGCTCAGGCCGGCGGCGCCGCCGCCGATGACCACGACGTCGTACTGCGTCTGCTCTGTCTGTGAAGTCATACGGAGAGAGTCCGCCCGCGGCCCGCCATTTGACAAAGTTTCTTGCCGGGGCGGCAAATGGAAGGATGGCAGACGACGACCTCGCGAACGTACTGACCGCTGTGGGCCCACGGCTGCGCGCCCTGCGCAAGGAGCGTGCGATCACCCTGGCCCAGCTCGGCGAGGCCACCGGGATCTCCCTCTCGACCCTGTCGCGGCTGGAGTCGGGGCAGCGCAAGCCGACCCTGGAGCTGCTGCTCCCGCTGGCCAAGGCGCACGGCGTACCGCTGGACGAGCTGGTGGACGCGCCGCCCACCGGTGATCCGCGCGTCCATCCGCGGCCCTTCACCCGGTACGGCAAGACCTTTGTGCCGCTCACCCGCCACCTCGGCGGACTGCAGGCCTACAAAATGGTTCTGCCGGGACGGCCGGAGGAGAGCGAGGTGCCGGAGCAGCGGACGCACGAGGGGTACGAGTGGCTGTATGTGCTGGAGGGGCGGCTGCGGCTGGTCCTCGGCGAGCACGACGTGGTGCTCGCCGCCGGTGAGGCCGCCGAGTTCGACACGCGTACGCCGCACGTCTTCGTCAGCGCGGGGCCCGAGCCGGCAGAGATCCTCTCCATCTTCGGCCGGCAGGGCGAGCGCATGCACGTGCGGGCCAGACCCAAGGGCTCGTCGCAGACGGCGAACGGGTCCTAGCGCAGCCGGAAGGAGTCGGCCAGCGTCTCCATCTGGCTGGTGAGCATGGTGCCCGCCCGGTGGCCCATCCCCGCGTACTGACCCGAGACCTCCAGGCTGACCGTGCCGTGCAGCTGGGACCAGACGAGCATGGTGCCGGCCAGCGCGATGCCCGTGCGGGCGTCGTCGGGGGCCAGGTCCGCGTACTCCCGCAGCCATGCGGCGACCCCCTCGTCCTGGGCGGCCCAGGCGGTGAGCTCTGCGGCCAACGGGCTTACGGCATCGGTGAGTTCACCCGAGGCGAAGATCTTCACGAAGGGGCCGAGCACGGCGCGGGCGCGCCCCACCGTGTCCGGCGGGGCCGCGTAACCGGGCAGCGGGCTGCCCTGGATCAGCAGATAGCGGTGGGGTGCGGCCGAGGCCCAGCCGAGGTAGGCGCCGGCCAGCAGATGCAGGGCCGCCCTGGGGCTGTCGGGCAGGTCGGCGGCGGCGTGGCCGATCGCCGTCGCGGCGTCGTCGTACGCATCCCGCACGAGGCTGGTGAGCAGATCGTCGCGATTGCTGAAGTACCGGTAGAGCGCGGGCCCCGAGAGGCCCACTTCCTTGGCGATACGGGTGAGCGCCACGGCCTCCGGCCCGCCCTCGGCCAGCTGGCGCAGGGCGATCTCCTTGATGTCCGCACGGGTCTGCTCCCGGTAGCGGGCCCGCGGGCTCGACGGTGCGGCTGTCATGGCGTCCTCCAGTGCGGATGGGGTCGACGCAGACGATACAGGACGTCCTCATTGCGATCGTCGATCGCAAGAGTTACGGTGTCTAACAGAAGCGAGCGATCGTAACTCTCAACCAATGGGGAGATCACCATGTCCGCCACCGAGACCGAACTCCACGTCGTCCTGGGCTCCGGCCCCGCAGGCACCACTCTCGCCACGGAGCTGGCGCGCCGCGGCCACCCCGTCCGGCTCGTCGACCGGTCGGGCGCGGGTGACACCATCGAAGGCGTTCAGCGACGCAAGGGGGATGTGGGCACTCTCGAAGGGGCGCTGGCGGCGATAGAAGGAGCCGCCGTCGTCTATCACTGCGTGAATGTCGCCTACGAGCTCCAGATCGACGTGATGCCCGGCATCCAGCAGGCGATTCTGGGCGCGGTGGAGGCCACCGGCGCCCGGCTGGTGGTCCTCGACACGCTCTACCCGTACGGCGAGACGCACGGCGAGGTCATGACCGAGGAGACGCCGTGGCGGGCCACCACCCGCAAGGGCCTGATGCGTGCGGAGCTCGACGAGAACTATCTGGCCGCGCACCGCGAGGGCCGGGCCAGGGTCGTCCTGGGGCGCTCGGCCGACTTCACCGGCCCCGGCGTCATCAACTCGTCGCTCGGCGGGGCGGTCTTCCCCGGCGCCCTGACCGGCACCGACGTCGGTGCCCTGGGTGACATCGACCTGCCGCACAGCTATACGAACATCCTCGATGTGGCGGCCGGCCTCGCCACCCTGGGCGAGCACCCGGAGGGTGACGGCCGCGTCTGGCATCTGCCGACCGCCCCTGCCGTCACCACCCGCGAGGTCTTCCGGATGATCGAGGAGCGGGTCGGGCAGCCGCTCAGGACCGTCGTGCTGGACGCGCCGCGCGCCTTCGGCCCGTTCGACCAGGCCTTCATGGACTCGTACGGCGAGCTCTTCTACCAGCACACCGAGCCGCAGATCATGGACTCCGCCGCCTTCGAGGAAGCCTTCGGCGTCCGGCCCGTCCCGCTGGCCGACACCATCGGCATGGCGATCGACTGGTACCGGACGCTGCTCGCCGCTCAGCCCGCGAACGCCGGCTGAGGCACCCCCTGGCCTGCGTCCGGGAGCACCAGCAGGGAGCCCGACAGCGGGTGCGGGGAGTCAAGCCCCACACGGGCCGTCGTGATGTACAGGTCGCGCAGGTCCCGGCCGCCGAAGGCGCAGGCGGTCGGGCGGCGTACCGGGAGCGGAATCGTACGGTCCAGAACGCCGTCCGGGGTGTAGCGGCGGATCTGCGCCCCGTCCCACAGCGCGACCCAGACGCAGCCCTCCGCGTCCACGGTCAGCCCGTCGGGGAAGCCCGCACCCGCCTCGACCGATGCGAACTCGCGCCGCCCCGAGATCCGTTCGCCGTCGGCGTCGAAGACATCCACCCGGCGCGTCGGGCTGTCCACGTAGTACATCCGCGAGCCGTCCGGGCTCCACCCCGTCCCGTTGGACACGGCGACCGTGAGCTGCGGCGCCACCGTCCCGTCCGCCGCGAAGCGCGCCAGCGTCCCGCCCCCGGCCGCCTCGTCGTAGCGCATGGTCCCCGCCCACAGCGAACCGTCGGGCGCCACGGCCGCGTCATTGCCGCGGCGGCCCGGCACGGGGTCGCGGTGGAGCCAGCCGAAGGCGCCGTCGGGTCCGTAGAGCCCGATGCCGTCACGGAGGTTCACCACCAGGCCGCCGCCCGCCCGGGGCTTGGCCGCGCCCACGTGCTGGGGGGCCGTCATGACCGTACGGCGGCCGCTTCCCGGTGCGTACGTGTGGATCCGGGAGGAGAGGATGTCGACCCAGATCAGCCGGTCAGCGGCCGCGTCCCAGGTCGGGCCCTCGCCGAGCTCGGCGAACTCCCGCACCGCCACCTCGGCCGCGCTCACGCGCTGCCCCGGTGGCCCAGCCGGGTCGAGAGCTCCCCGGCGCCCTTGAGCGCCAGCTCGGCCAGCTCCGTCTCGCGCTCCTCGTTCCACCGGATCATCGGTACGGAGATGGAGAGCGCGGCCACCACCCGTCCCGTCCGGTCCCGCACCGGGGCCGCCACACAGCTCACGTCCGGGTTCGACTCGCGGTGCTCGGCGGCGATCCCGCTCTCGCGGATGTCCGCGAGGGCGATGCGCAGATCGTCGGGATCCGTAATGCTGTTGGGTGTCATCGGGACGAAGTCGCGCCCCGCGAGCCGGGTCTCCAGCTCGGTCTCGGGGAGCGAGGCGAGCAGCATCTTGCCGACCGAGGTGCAGTGCGCGGGCAGCCTGCGGCCCGCGGCCGACACCATCCGGACCGCGTGTGTGGAGTCCACCTTGGCGATGTAGATGACATCGGTGTCTTCCAGGATGGCGACATGGACGGTCTCGTCACAGGTCTCGGCGACCTCGCGGGCGACCTGCTGCCCCTCGGCGGCGAGGTCGAGCTTCTCCGCGTACCTGCTGCCGAGCTGGTACGTGCGCACCCCGAGACGGAAGCGGCCGGCCTGCTCGGGGATGGCGGCCAGATAGCCGCGGGCGGCGAGCGTGGTGAGCAGTTCGTGCACGGTGGTGCGCGGGAGCTGCAGCTTGCGGGTCACATCGGGCGCGGAGAGCGTCCCGTCCCCTTCGAGGAAGAGCTCGAGTATGTCCAGCGCTCTTGTCACCGCAGGGACCAGTCGTCCCATGGTCGTCCACCCACCCCATCTGTTCGAAACTCCGGCCAGTGGTCGGAATGACGAACACAGGCTATCCATAGCGCAGTTCGCGGGGCAATGCTTGTGCACACGGCAAAGGGCCGCGCTCCGCGGAATGCGGTGCGCGGCCCTCGGGAGAGCGGGGTCAAAAGACCAGCGGGGTCAGGCGACCGCGAGCTCGACCTTGATGTTGCCGCGGGTGGCGTTCGAGTACGGGCACACCTGGTGCGCCTTCTCGATCAGCTCCTGGGCGGTGGCCGCGTCGACGTTCGGGATGGACGCGGTGATCGCGACCTCCAGGCCGAAGCCGCCCGCCTCGGTCTTGCCGAGGGAGACCGCGGCCGTGACCGTCGAGCCCGAGATGTCGGCCTTCGCCGCACGGGCGACGACGCCGAGCGCACCCTGGAAGCAGGCGCTGTAGCCGGCGGCGAAGAGCTGCTCCGGGTTGGTGCCCGCGCCGCTGCCGCCCATCTCCTTCGGCGGGTTGACGACGACGTCGAGCTTGCCGTCGCTGGAGGAGACCCGGCCGTCACGGCCGTTCTCGGCGGTGGCGACAGCGGTGTACGCGACGTCGATCTTCTGGATAGCCATGGTGAGACGGTTCCTTTTCTGCTGGTACGCCGCGACTCGCGCCCACGATCGCGACGGCTGCGGCCGAGCTTACTTGCTGAGCGAGACGAGCATCTTGCCGGTGTTCTCGCCGCGCAGGAGACCGAGGAACGCCTCGACGCCGTTCTCGACGCCGCCCACGACCGTCTCGTTGTACTTGAGCTCGCCGGAGCCGATCCAGTCCGCGACCTCGCTCACGAACTGCGGCTGGAGTGCCGCGTGGTCGTTGACGAGCATGCCCTGCAGTCGCAGCCGCTTGCCGATGATCAGCGCCATGTTGCGCGGTCCTGGGGTCGGCTCCGTGGCGTTGTACTGCGCGATCATTCCGCAGATGGTGGCCCGGCCGCCCACGTTGAAGGAGGTGATGGCCGCCTCCAGGTGGTCGCCGCCGACGTTGTCGAAGTACACGTCGATGCCGTCGGGGGCCGCCTCGCGCAGCTGCTTGCCGACGGGGCCGTTCTTGTAGTTGAAGGCGGCGTCGAAGCCGAGCTCCTCGACGAGGTACTTGACCTTCTCGTCCGAGCCGGCCGAGCCGATGACCCGGGCGGCTCCCTTGAGCCTGGCCATCTGGCCGACCTGGTTGCCGACCGCACCCGCGGCGCCGGAGACGAAGACGGTGTCGCCCTCCTTGAAGGATGCGACGTCGAAGAGGCCCGCGTAGGCGGTCAGGCCGGTCATGCCGAGCACCCCGAGGTAGGCGGAGAGCGGGGCGAGCGAGGCGTCGACCTTGATCGCGTGCTTGGCCGGTACGTCGGCGATCTCGCGCCAGCCCAGACCGTGCACGACGTGGTCGCCGACCGCGAAACCGTCGGCGTCGGAGGCGATGACCTCGCCGACCGCGCCGCCGTCCATCGGCTTGTCCAGCTGGAACGGAGGGGTGTACGACTTCACGTCGTTCATGCGGCCGCGCATGTACGGGTCGACGGAGAAGTAGAGGTTGCGGACCAGGATCCGGCCCTCGGCGGGCGCTGCCACCGGGGCCTCACGCAGTGCGAAGTCCTCGGGGACGGGCCATCCGCTGGGGCGTCGGACGAGGTGCCATTCGCGGCTGACCGTGGGGAGTGCGGACATGGGTGAGCGACCTCCTAGAAAAGCTTTAGATGCTCAAACAACCATGCTCCCCAATATTTGAGATTGTCAAGTAAGTGTGGGGCGCGTCGCTGTTGGCGAAAGCTGCTAGCAGAACCAGAACCAGTGGCAGGTCTCCGACGGCGAGGGTGTCGGCGTGGGTGTGGGGGTCGGCTGCGGCGCCGGCGCCGATGCGGTCGGCTGTGCGGTCGCGGGTGCCGTCGGCTTGCCGCTCTCGCTCCCGGCCGGAGGCGAGGAGGGCGGGGCGTTTTCGGGGGGAGCGGCGGTCGCGGTCGCGGAAGGGGCGGGTCCGCCCGGGGTGCCGCTCCGGGACGCGGAAGGAGCGGCGGACTCCGCGTCGGCATTGCGCGCGGTCGGTACGCCCGAGGGCCGGGCCGGGTCGCTGCTGCCCGAGGCCGCCGGGCCCGACGGCTGCCCCGTGGGCCGCGCGTCCTCCCGTACCGCATCCGCGGACGTGTCGTGCGGTCCCTCCGTGCCCAGCTCGGCCAGGCTCAGCGCGGCGGCGGCCAGCATCACGCCCGCCACCACGAGGAGCAGGGTGCGGCGTCCGCGGCGGCGCTTGCGGGACCGGCCGCGCGCACGGGCGTGGGGCTTGGCGCGGCTGGAGCGGTGCCGGTCGCGGGGGCGGGCCTCGGTGTCGGCCGGGTCGACGGTGATGTCGTAGACCGTGGACCCGACGGGCTCGGGCGTGCTGAGCCGGTCCGCGGGGGTGCCGCACCCCGCACAGGCGAGCGCGCCGTTGAGGTGCCGCCGGCACGAGTAGCAGTAGTCCATGGCGCCCGAACGCTATCCGCACAGGCACGAACAGCGGGAGCGGGTCCTGTGAGGATCTTGTGTGGAATCTCTGGTTCCGGAGCGTGTCGGTACGACAGGGGAGGATGGACGCATGTCGCCCGACCAGCCCGCCGCCGCCCGCCCTCTTACCCCGCTCGACTTCCAGCTCGTCCTGCTGCGCCGGATGGCCGACCACCAGCCGGACCTCGTCGAGGACGCCCGCCACGAGCTGGGCGTCTCGATCGCGGAGATGCGCGAGTCCAACCGCCGCTGGCAGGCGATGGTCCGCTCGCCGCGCTCGCGCGGCGCCGCCCGGCGCTACCGCTCGGTGCTCGGGGCGCCGGAGGCCGTCGTACGGCGGAAGATCGGCGACCTGGAGTGCGAGGCACTGCTCTGGCCGGTGCCCCTCTGGCCCGGCCTGCGCTTCGAGGTGCTCACCGCACCCGGCGGCGCGGTGTGGAACGAGTGGCTGGTGCGCGCGCCGGGGGCGCCTGGACCCGTGCTGCGTACGGCCGACGACCTGGTCCCCTGGTCGTGCACGGTGGACGAGGTGGCCCGCGCTTTCGCCCCCGTACGGCCGATGGAGGGGACCGCTCCGACCCGGTGGCGGCTCGCCTTTACCCCACCGGGTGGGGGGCCGCATATCGCCGACTTCACGTGGGGGCTGCTGCAGCAGGTGCAACTCCCCGACACGTGACCGTAAAAGCTTGCTTTCTGGTGATCCGTCAGAAACACACCCTTCCGGCGCATCCCAGCGCGCGCACGGCTTGCGGCCCCCACACGATGCGTAGAGGACCGGCCCCCGCCGGAGACCCGCTCCACCACCTCAGCGCTCTCGGGAGAACCTGCCGTGACCGTCAGTCTTGAGCAGTTGCGCCGTTGCCATGTAGCCGTCGACCTCGGGGCCGCCAGAACCCGGGTCTATGTGAAGGGGATGGGGCTCGTCGTCGACGAGCCGAGCGTCGCCGCCGTGAACATCCGTACCGGCGCGCTCATCGCCGTCGGCACCTTCGCCGAGCAGATGACCGGGCGTACGCCCGACCACATCCGGGTGGTGCGGCCCGTCTCGGGCGGCACCGTCATCGACATCGAGATGGCCCAGCGGATGCTGCGCCAGCTCCTGGGCACCACGCTGCGCCGCAGGCTCCGCCGCAAGCTGCGGCTGCGCGCCGCCGCCTGCACCCCGCACGACGCCGACCCGCTGGCCCAGCGCGCCGCCGTCGAGACCCTGGTCGGCCTGGGCGCGAGCCGGGTCGAACTGGTCGACACCCTCATCGCGGCCGCGGTCGGCTGCGGGCTCCCCGTCGAGCAGCCCACCGCCACCATGATCATGGTGTGCGGGGCCGCGTCCACCCAGATCGCCGTGCTCTCGCTCGGCTCGATCGTCACCGCCCAGCGCGTTCCTGTCGGCGGCGACGCCATCGACCGCGCGGTCATCGAGCACCTTCGCCACCAGCATGAACTGATGCTGCCGAGCCAGTCCGTACGCCCCCTGCAGCTGGCGCTCAGCGGCAACGGGCTCACCCTCCAGGGCCCGGTCTCCACCGAGATCCACGGCCGCGACGTGGCGACGGGTCTGGCCCGCTCGGTGCAGGTCGAGACGGCTGCCGTACGCAGCGCCATCCACACCCCGCTCACCGCGGTGCTCGACGGCATCGGCCGGGTGCTGCGCGACTGCCCGCCCGATCTCGTCGCCGACCTGGCCGACCGCGGGATCATGATGGTCGGTGGCAGCGCGCTGCTGCCCGGACTCGACCAGATGCTGCGCAATGCGACGGGCATGCCGGTGCACATCGCGGAGCGGCCCGACATCTGCGCGGTGCTCGGACTCGGGGCGATGCTCGACGGCAAGATCGCGCCGATGGTCCTCAACCCGCTCGTCGGATGACGCAGGAGGAGCCCGCCCGGCTGCCGATGCTGCTGGAGGCGGTGCTGAGCGTCGGCACCGACCTCGAACTGCACTCCACCCTGCAGCATCTGGTGGACTCCGCCACCGAGCTCACCGGGGCGCGGTACGGGTCGCTCGGGGTCCTCGACCCCGATTCCGGCCGGCTCACCGAACTGTTCACCTCGGGCGAGGCCGCGGAGACGCCGGCGGAGGGGGATGAGGATGGGGAGCAGGACCTGGTCCAGGTCCCCATCCGCGTCCACACGGAGGCGTTCGGCACGCTCCATCTCGCGGGAAAGAGGAGCGGGTCCTTCACCGAGGACGACGAAGCGCTGCTGCGGGTCCTCGCCTCCCAGGCCGGCATCGCGATCGGCAATGCGCGGCTGTACGAGACGGCCCGGCTGCGGGAGCGCTGGATCGAGGGCGCCGCGGCCGTCACCACCGCCCTGCTCACGGGCAGGAGCGCCGACGACGCCCTGCTGACCGTGGCCGAACGGGCCAGGATCCTGGCCGACGCGGCGGCGGGTGTGATCCTGCAGCCGACCGCGGCGGGCGGTATGGAGATCGTCGCCGCCTCGACGCTCGACGACCCGGGTGACCTGGTCGGCACGACGATCGCCCCAGGATCGCCGGTACTGGTCCAACTCCTCGGCGGAGAGCCGGTGTTCATCGAGGACTCCTCGACGGACCCCCGGATGACCACCCAGGTCAGGGCCAGATTCGGCCCGAGCATGATGCTGCCGCTGCAGAGCGGCGGCCGGCTGATCGGCACGCTCGCGCTGCCGCGGCGGCGCGGCGAGCGGCCGTACACCGCCGTGGACCGGCTGCTCGCCTCGCAGTTCGCCTCGCAGGCCGCGCTCGCGCTCGTCATGGCGGACGCGCAGCACAACCGGGAACAGCTCGCGGTGTACGAGGACCGCGACCGCATCGCCCGCGATCTGCACGACCTCGTCGTCCAACGGCTGTTCGCCACCGGGATGATGCTGGAGTCGACGCAACGGCGGACCGTCGCGCCCGACATGATCGAGCTGCTCGACCGGGCGGTGGACGAACTGCACGCCACGATCCATGAGGTGCGGACGGCGATCGTCACGCTGCAGCAACCGCCGCCGGATGCGCCGAACAGGATCGACTCACCCTGATCCGGCATGAATTGACCCGGTCCTTGTTCGAAATACCGTAACCCGTCCGAAATTCTGGCGTGACGGTAGAGGCTGGTGGCCCCGCCGGTCAACGGGCGGGACGAATATCTGCGCGTATCTGCGCGACCCATTGACGCGGAAGCGCTTCGACCTTACGTTCCGTTCGAAGTTACGGCCATCATTCGAAATTTCGAACACGGAACAGTGAGGGTGGGCATGGGAATACCTCCCCTGAACCGCCGGCAGGTACTGGCCGGTCTCGGCGGGGCCGCAGTCGCCGGCAGTCTCGGGTTCGCGACGCTGGGCACGGGCGCCGACGCGCTCGCCTCCGGCGCGGATGTCCGCGTCCGCTACTGGAACCTCTTCAGCGGCGGCGACGGCGCCAACATGATCGCGATGCTGGACGCCTTCCGCGCGGAGCACCCGGGCATCGCGGTCAAGGACTCCACGCTCCAATGGGGCAACCCCTTCTATACGAAGCTCGCCATGGCGGCAGCGGGCGACCGCGCCCCCGAGCTCGGCGTGATGCACCTGGGCCGGGTCGCGGGCTTCTCGCCGGGCCGGCTCCTCGACCCGTGGGACGAGGCACTCCTCGCCAAGTACGGCGTCCGCAAGGCGGATTACAACCCGGTGCTGTGGAACCGCGGTGTCATCGACGGCAAGCTCTACGCGCTGCCGCTCGACATCCACGTACAGCTCTGCTTCTACCGCAAGGACGTGCTGAAGAAGGCCGACCTGCTCGGCGACGACGGACGGATGATCCAGGTCACCTCCACCGACCAGTGGTTCGACGTTCTGAAGAAGGCCAGGAAGGTCCAGAAGAAGGGCCTGCAGACCATCGGCCTGTGGACCAATGACCAGAACTTCCAGTGGTGGTTCTTCGTCGCCTTCTACACCCAGCTCGGCGGCCAGTGGTTCAACGACGACACCCCCGCCAACACAGAGGTCCTCTTCGACGCCGACAAGGCCACCCAGGTCCTGGAGTTTTTCCGGCAGCACGTCACCGACGGATACGTCATCCCGGGCGCGCCGACCGGCGAGCAGTTCATCAACGGCGCCCCCTTCACCTGGGAGGGCAACTGGTCGGTGCCCGTCTTCTCCGGCGCGAAGCTGGATTACGGCGCGACCCCGCTGCCGCCCGTCTTCGGCAAGCCGGCCACGCACGCCGAGTCGCACTCGTTCGTCCTGCCGCACCAGGCGAACCGCGGCGGCGCCACCAACGAGGCCGCGCACCAGCTGGCCGCGTACATCGTCCAGCACGCCCAGCAGTGGGCGGCCGGCGGCCACATCCCCGCGTACACACCGACGCTGTCCACGGCCGCGTACAAGAAGCTCACCCCGCAGAACGAGTACGCGAGCGCCATGGACCACCAGGCCACCGAGCCGAAGGTGTGGTTCGCGGGCTCCACCGGCGTCCTCGCCCAGGACCTCGGCCCGATGGTCGTCTCCTCGACGATGGGCTCCGCCAAGCCGGCCTCCGTCGCTCAGCGCATGAAGAAGGAGCTCGCCAAGCTCCTCGCCTCGAAGAACCCGATGGACGGCACGACCGCCGCGCAGGGAGGTGCCGTCGCATGACGACGACCAGTGCTGAGACCGTCATCGCCCCGGTGCGGGCGAAGGCAGCGGCGAGCGGTGCGACCGTACGCCGCAAGCAGGGCTTCCAGCACGGGGGCTGGTTCATCGCCCCGTTCCTGCTGCTGTTCGGGATGTTCGTGATCTGGCCGCTGGTGCGCGGCATCTACCTCAGCTTCACGGACGCCAACATCTCCGGCGACGGGGCCAGTTTCATCGGCCTCGACAACTACCGCGAGGCGCTGGGCGACCAGGCGATGTGGGACGCGCTGGGCCACAGTGCGTACTTCACGCTGCTCGTCGTGCCGTGCATCACCGTCCTGGCCTTCCTGCTCGCGATGCTCGCCCACCACATCGAGCGCGCCAAATGGCTGTGGCGGCTGTGCTTCTTCGCCCCGTTCCTGCTGCCGTCCACGGTCGCGGCCAATATGTGGCAATGGCTGCTCACCCAGGGGATCGGCCTGTTCAACGAGACCTTCGGGCTCACCACGCCCTGGCTGACCGACAAGTCGTACGCGATGACCGCCATCGTCATCGAGACGCTGTGGTGGACGGTCGGCTTCTCGTTCATCCTCTACCTCGCCGCGCTCCAGGGCATCCCCGCCCACCTCTACGAGGCCGCGAAACTGGACGGTGCGAACGCCTGGCAGCGGATGGTCCACATCACGCTGCCGATGCTGCGCCACATCACCGGCCTGGTGTTCGCCCTCCAGGCCCTCGCCTCGCTCCAGCTCTTCGACCAGGCCGTGGCGATGATGGACTTCGGGCCAGGGCCCGAGCTCAGCACCCGCGCGTTCGTCCAGTACACCCTTGAACAGGGCTTCACCAGCTACCGCGTGGGCTATGCCTCCGCGATGTCCATCATCTTCTTCGTGATCATCGCGGCCGTCGCCCTCGGACGGATGGTGCTGCTGCGCAACCGTGAGGAGGGCGGCCGATGACCACCGCCACGACCACCACCCCGGCCCTCAAGACACCCAAGACACTCAAGACACTCAAGACACGTAAGGCCCGCAGGCCCTGGACGCCCAGCCAGATCGTCCTCACGCTGCTCGGCGTCGCCGTCTCCGCCGTCTTCGTGGCGCCGATCGCCGCGGCTGTGCTCACCTCGCTCAAGTCCGAGACCGAGGCCGCCGAGATCCCGCCGCACTGGCTGCCCAAGGTCTGGACGGTCCAGGCGTGGAAGGCGCTCTGGGAGACCGGCAATGTCTCCAACTGGTTCGTCAACTCCCTTGTGGTGTCGGTCCTGGTGACGGCCATCGTGCTCTCGGTCGCCGCTCTCGCCGGATACGGTTTCGCCCGTACGGAATTCCGCGGCAAGGGCGTCCTGATGGGCGTCGTGATGGCGGGCCTGATGGTCTCCCCGGCCGTGCTCGGCGTCCCCCTCTTCACCACCGTGCAGCAGATGGGGATGGTCGACACCTACTGGGGCATGATCCTGCCGCAGTGCGCGCCCGCAGCGATGGTCTACATCCTCTACAAGTTCTTCCAGGGCATCCCGAAGGAGCTGGAGGAGGCCGCGTTCATCGACGGCGCGGGCCGCTGGCGGGTGTTCTTCACCATCATCCTGCCGCTGTCGCGCCCCTCGCTCGCTGCCGTCGGCATCTTCACCTTCATCAGCTCGTGGAACAACTTCCTGTGGCCGTACATGGTCACCAACAACCCCGACCTGATGACCATGCCGAACGGCATCGCGACCGTCATGAACTCCTATGGCATCCAGTGGGCGCAGCTGATGGCCGGCGGCCTGATGGCGGGCCTGCCGCTCATCATCGTCTTCGTCTTCTTCCAGCGTCAGATCGTCGCCGGCGTGGCCCACACGGGCCTGGCCGGACAGTGAGCGGGAGGCTCCGGATGTCCTTGCGTACAAGAGCCGCGGCCGTCTTCGCGGCCGTGCTGCTCGCGCTGCTCCCGGCCACCGCGAGCAGCGCCGCGACCTACCCCGACCCCCTGCCCCTCACCGGCCAGGAGATCATCCACGACCCCACGGTCATCCATCTCAAGAACGGCCAGTACGTCGCGTACTCGACCGGCGGCGTGATCGGAGCCCGGCTCTCGACCGACCTCCACCACTGGGACGACGCGGGGAACGCCTTCGCCACCCCGCCCTCCTGGTGGTACGAGTACAACTCCACCGGCGACCCCTGGGCGCCCGACATCTCCTACCGCGACGGCCAGTACTGGCTCTACTACGCCGTCTCCTCCTGGGGCACCAACCACTCCGCGATCGGCGTCGCCACCTCCCGCACCGGCATGCCCGGCAGCTGGACCGACCGCGGCAAGGTCTTCACCTCCGAGACGACCGACACCTGGAACGCCATCGACCCCGGCATCGTCCAGGCCCCCGGCCACCTCTGGATGGCCTTCGGTTCGTACTGGTCCGGCATCCGCATGGTCAGGCTCGACCGCCGTACGGGAAAGGCCGACCCGTCGCACCCGACGGTCCGCCATCTCGCGACGCGCCCCGACCTGCCGTACGCGGTGGAGGGCCCGGCTGTCGTCCAGCATGGGCACTACTTCTACCTGTTCGCCTCCTACGACGCGTGCTGCGCGGGCGTGAACTCCACGTACAAGATCAAGGTAGGCCGCTCGACCTCCGTCACAGGCCCGTACGTCGACTCGACCGGGTCCCCCATGCTCGACGGCGGCGGTGATCTGCTCCTGGCCGGGCACGGCCGGTACATCGGCACCGGCGGCGAGTCCGTCTTCCGTGACCACGGCCACGACGTCCTCGCGTACCACTACTACGACGGCGACGACAGCGGCACACCCAAGCTGGGCCTCAACACGCTGCAATGGCGCGGCGGCTGGCCCACGGTGTCCTGACCACCACTGTCCTCCTGAAAGGAAGCCATGTCCCTCCGCACCTCCCGCTTCACCCTCGACCCCGCCTTCGCCGTGGGCGCCGTCGATCCGCGCCTCTTCGGCTCCTTTGTCGAACACCTCGGCCGCTGCGTCTACGACGGCATCCACGAGCCGGGACACCCCGCGGCCGACGAGGCGGGACTGCGCACCGACGTCCTCGCCCTGATCCGTGAACTCGGCGTCACCGCGATCCGCTACCCCGGCGGCAACTTCGTTTCCGGCTACAAGTGGGAGGACTCCGTCGGCCCCGCCGAGGACCGCCCGCGCCGTCTCGACCTCGCCTGGCGCTCCACGGAGACGAACCGTTTCGGCCTCTCCGAGTACATCGCCTTCCTGAAGAAGATCGGCCCGCAGGCCGAGCCGATGATGGCGGTCAACCTCGGGACACGCGGCGTCGCCGAAGCGCTCGAACTGCAGGAGTACGCCAACCACCCGGCCGGCACCGAGCTCTCCGAGCGCCGCATATCCCACGGCGACAAGAACCCCTTCGGCATCAAGATGTGGTGCCTGGGCAACGAGATGGACGGCCCCTGGCAGACCGGCCACAAGACCGCCGAGGAGTACGGCCGCCTCGCCGCCGAGACCGCCCGCGCGATGCGCCAGATCGACCCGTCGGTGGAGCTCGTCGCGTGCGGTTCGTCCGGCCAGTCGATGGACACCTTCGCGGAGTGGGAGGCCACGGTCCTCGCCGAGACGTACGACCTCGTCGACTACATCTCGCTGCACGCCTACTACGAGGAGCACGACGGCGACCGCGACTCCTTCCTCGCCTCCGCCGTCGACATGGAGTCCTTCATCGACAACGTGGTCGCGACGTGCGACCACGTGGGCGCCCGCCTCAAGTCGAAGAAGAGGATCAACCTCTCCTTCGACGAGTGGAACGTCTGGTACATGAGCCGTACGGAGTCCGAGGTCAGCGCCCTGGACTGGCCGGAGGCGCCCCGCCTGCTGGAGGACAACTACAGCCTGACGGACGCGATCGTCTTCGGCTCGCTGCTGATCGCCCTGCTCCGGCACGCGGACCGGGTGACCGTCGCCTGCCTGGCCCAGCTGGTCAACGTCATCGCGCCGATCATGACGGAGCCGGGCGGTCCGGCGTGGAAGCAGACGACGTTCTTCCCGTTCGCGCAGGCGGCGAAGTACGGGCGCGGGCAGGTCCTCGACGTACGGGTGGACTCGCCGACGTACGAGACGGCGAAGTACGGCAAGACCGATCTGCTCCACGCGACGGCGGTGCGGGCCGAGGACGGCACGGTCACGGTGTTCGCCGTGAACCGCAGCCAGACCGAGGCGCTCCCGCTCGAAGTGGCCTTGAACGGGCTGGACTTGACACAGGTCGCCGAGCACAGCGTCCTCGCGGACGCCGACCCCGAGGCCCGCAACACCCTGGCCGAGCCGGAGCGGATCGCTCCGCACGCTGCCGGGGGGACGGAGCTGGAGGACGGCATCCTGCGCGCCACGCTGGAGCCGCTGTCGTGGAACGTCATCCGCCTGGCGTGACGGGCCGCGCGCGGGCGGCGGTGGACGGGGTCGGCTCGCCGTCGCCGCCGCCCGCGTGGTGAACCGGGGGGCCGCCGTACAGCACCGTGCTCAGCGCGTGGAGGTGTACGTACAGGAAGTTGCCCTGGGCGGAGTCGGGCGGCAGGGGAAATGCGTGGTGTGACGCAGGTGACGCGCGAGGCGGAGGTGAACCCCAATTACCGCCCGCACAAGGCAAATTGACGGACCGTCAAAGTCTGTCCAACCCGTTGACGCGCAAGCGCTTCGACCCTACGTTCCGTCCGAAGCCGCGATCACTGTCCGGCATCCCGAACAACTTCCCCCCGAAGGGAGCCCTCTGTGAGCCGCACCTCCCGCAGAGCCGTGCTCGCCCCGCTGCTCGCCGCCGTCCTGCTCGCCCTGGTCCCCGGTACCGCCTCCGCCTACCCCAACCCGGGCACGGTCACCGGCGACGTCGTCGTCCACGACCCGACGATGGTCAAGACCTCCGCAGGCAAGTACCTGCTCTACGCCACCGGCGGAGGACTCGCCTCCAAGAGCTCCACGGACCGGACCGCCTTCACCGCGGGCAGCGATGCCTTCGCCACGAAGCCGGGCTGGTGGTCCTCGTACGCCACCGAGGCATGGGCGCCCGACATCTCGTACCACGGCGGCAAGTACCTGATGTACTACGCCGTTTCGGCCTTCGGCTCCAACACCTCGGCGATCGGTCTGGCCGGCTCGACGACCGGTCTGCCCGGCTCCTGGACGGACTACGGATCCGTCTACACCTCCACGTCCGCCAGCGACTACAACGCCATCGACCCGAACCTCTTCGTGGACGACGACGGCTCCTGGTGGCTGTCCTTCGGCTCCTGGTGGACGGGGATCAAGATGATCCGGATCGACCCGTCCACCGGCAAACAGCTCGCCTCGAACACGACGCGCTATTCACTGGCCTCCCGCCCCACGGGCACCAAGGCCGTCGAGGCGCCGTACATCGTCAAGCGCAACGGCTACTACTACCTCTTCGCCTCGTACGACGTGTGCTGCGCGGGCACCAGCTCGACGTACAAGGTCAAGGTCGGCCGCGCCACCAGTGTCACCGGCCCCTACGCCGACGCGAGCGGCACCGCGATGCTCAGCAACGGCGGCACGGTCGTCCTGGCCACCCACGGCAACTACATCGGCCCGGGCGGCCAGTCGATCATGGCCGACTCCGACGGCGACCTGATCGTCTACCACTACTACGACGGCGCGGACAGCGGCACTCCGAAGCTCGGCATCAACCTGCTGAACTGGAGCACCGGCTGGCCGGTCGCGTACTGAACTACACCGCGACCGCGGCCCGGAGGACAGCGGCGATCAGCCGCTCGTTCTCCGGCGCCGCGCCACCGGGGAAGGCGAACCGACGGCGCGTGTAGGCGTATGAGACGCCGTTGCGCGGGTCGGCGAGGGCGAGGGCGCCCGCCGCACCGCTGTGTCCGATGGCGTCCGCCCCGAGCGGGCGGTAGCTCTGCCCCAGGGCCTGGAAGCCGAGCCCGAAGGTGTTGTCCTCCCCGCCGGTCACCAGGTCACGCCCCACGGAGTGGATCCGGGAGAACTCGGAGTACGTACCGGGATCGAGCAGCGCCGTCCCGACGCCGTCGACCCCACCGATGACCGCCGCGTACATACCGGCGAGCCCGCGGGCGTTGCCGACGCCGCCGGCCGAGGCCTGGCCCTTGGCCCGTACGGCACGGGTGTTGATGAAGTCGACCAGGTCGAGAGGCTCCTTGCCGTTGGAGCCGAAGGAGATGCCGACCAGGCTCTGCGGGGACGACGCATTGGCCGCGAGCTCGGCCTGCTGTGCCTCGGTCGGAAGCATGGGAAGGACCGGCCGGTAGCGGGCCTCCAGCTCCTCGGGCAGCCCGAGGTGGAGATCAAGCGCGTACGGCGCCCGTATGCGCTCCTCGAAGATCTCCTGGATGGACTGCCCGGTGACCCGCCGTACGACCTCACCGGTCAGCGCGCCGATCACCAGCGCGTGATACCCGAAACCGGCCCCCGGCCGCCAGAACGGCCGCTGGCCCGCGAGCCGGGCGGCGAGCAGCCGGTCGTCGGCGTACTCCTCCGGACTGAACCCGTCGTCGGCGCCAACGGCCCCCGAACGGTGGGCGAGCAGGTCCCGGAGCGTGACCGATCCCTTGCCCTCGGCGGCGAACTCAGGCCAGTAGAAGGCCACTTCCTTGTCCAGCTCCAGTACACCGTCCTGCACGAGAAGCGCCACGACGAGGTGAGCTGCCCCCTTGGTGGCGGAGTAGACGCCGGTGAGGGAGTCCCCGGTGACGCTGTCCCCATTCCAGAGATCCACCACCAGCCGGCCGTGGTGATACGCGGCGAGCTGTGCACCGGGATCGTCGGCCTCCCCGGCGACGAACGCGCCGAACTCCTCCCGTACGCCCTCGAATCCCTCTGCGACAGTGCCGTGGACGGTGGCGTTCTTGTTCTCTGGCATGTGCGGTGCCCTCCCCATGGCAATCATCTACAGTGCCCGATCCAGCGCACGGGAGGCCCGGGATATTCCTGGCCGGAGCCGCTCCCTCAGCGCGTGGTGGCGACCAGCCGGCCCAGGACTCCGAGCACGCTCCGCAGGTCGTGGTCGTCCACCGCGACTGTCGCCGCTGCCCGTGCGTCCGCCGAGGAATTGAACGCCACGCTCAGCCCGACCTTCGCGAACAGGGGCAGATCGGAACGGCTGTCGCCGACGGCCGCACACGAGTGGGGGGCCAGCCCCAGTTCGCGTGCCTGCGCAAGGGCGAAGTCGCGCTTGTCGTACTCGTCGAAGTGCTGCGCCACGCGTCCCGTGAACCGGCCGTCGGCGATCTCCGGACGAGGCCCGCAGTACGAGTGGAAGCCGAAGCGGCCGGCCAGATAACTGCCGACGGGGGACCACGCCAGAGTGGCCAGTACGGGCACCAGCCCGTTCAGCCGGCACCAGGCCACGGTTTCCGGGATGCCCGGGACCAGCGGAAGGGCGTCGAGCCTGCCGTCGATCCGCTCCACGGGCACGCCTGCCCAGCCCGCCGCGTCCAGCTCGGCGACGTGGTGATTGTTCAGCACGCCGGAGGCGTAGCCGGCCTCGGCTCTCGCCAACTCGTCGTGGTGGCCGAGGAAGTGGGCCAGGAAGGCCGACGAACTGGTACCCGGGACGAGGGTGCCGTCGACATCGAAGAACACGGCGCCGAGGTGACCGGGTGAGTGCACCGGCCAAGGATGCCCCACGTCCATCCAGAGGGTCCAGACGTGGCTGTGCGCCCGCACAGGGTCAGAACCCGCGGGGGCGCACAGCGGCTGAGGGTGTCAGCGGGTCGAGAAGGTGTGGAGCGTCGTCGTGCGGTAGGTCTGGCCCGGGCGAAGCACCGTCGAAGGGAACGACGGCTGGTTCGGGGAGTCCGGGAAGTGCTGGGTCTCCAGGCACAGGGCGTCACCCTGGCGGTAGATGTGGCCGGAGGTGCCGACCAGGGTGCCGTCCAGGAAGTTGCCCGAGTAGAACTGCAGGCCGGGCTCCGTGGTGTGGATCTTCATGACGCGGCCCGAAGACGGGTCGGTGAGCGTGAGCGCGTACTCGGGCTCGGCCGTGATGCCCTTGTCCAGGGCCCAGTTGTGGTCGATGCCCTTGCCGTACAGGAGCTGCTGGTTCGCCTTGCGGATGTCCGCGCCGACCGTCTTCGTACGGCGGAAGTCGAAGGGCGTTCCTGCCACCTTGGCCAGTTCGCCCGTGGGGATCAGGGTCGAGTCGACCGGGGTGTAGCGCGAGGCGGCCAGTTCCAGGGTGTGGTCGTAGATCGAGCCCGAGCCCTCACCGGCGAGGTTGAAATAGGTGTGGTTGGTGAGGTTGACGACCGTGGGCTTGTCCGTCGTCGCCTCGTAGTCGATGCGCCATTCGCCGCGCGCCGTGAGGGTGTAGACGACCTTGACCTTGAGGTTCCCCGGGTAGCCCATCTCGCCGTCGGGCGAAGTGCGCGTCAGGATCAGTCCGGCGTCGGAGCCCTTCGTGTACGGGGCCACGTTCCAGAGCTGCTTGTCGAAGCCCTTCGTGCCGCCGTGCAGGGTGTTCACGCCGTCGTTCAGGGGGAGTTGGTAGGTCTTCCCGTCCAGCGTGAACTTGCCCGCCGCGATCCTGTTCCCGAACCGGCCGATCAGGCCGCCGAAGAACGGGGACTTCGCCACGTAGTCCGCGAGGTTGTCGAAGCCGAGCGCGACGTTCGTGGAGCGGCCCCTGCGGTCCGGGAGCTCCAGACGGTGGATGATTCCGCCGTACGAGAGGACCTGGAGGCGGGTGCCTCCGTTGGCGATGGTCCAGACGTACACCTTCGTGCCGTCGTCCAGGCTGCCGAAGTACTCCTTCGACGGGGTGCGTGACGGGCGCGAAGCGGCCTGCGCCTGCGTCGTCGTGCCGAGCGTGGTGGCGGCCAGCCCTGCGGCCGCCGTCGCTGCTATTACTGCGCGTCTGCTGGTGTTCATGTGCGGCTCCTGAGAGGGGAGTTACGTTACGAACCGACCTTGCGCTTGTTGTAGACGTCGAAGCCGACCGCAGCGAGGAGCACGAGCCCCTTGATGACCTGCTGGTAGTCGGTGCCGATGCCCACGAGGGACATGCCGTTGTTGAGCACGCCCAGGACCAGACCGCCGATGATCGCGCCGAATACCGTGCCGACTCCACCGCTCATCGAGGCGCCGCCGATGAACGAGGCGGCGATCGCTTCGAGTTCGAAGTTCACACCGGCGTTGGGGGTGCCCGCGTTGAGGCGTGCGGCGAAGACGATGCCCGCCAGGGCCGCGAGGACGCCCATGTTCACGAAGACCAGGAAGGTGACGCGCTTGTCCTTGACGCCGGAGAGCTTGGCCGCGGCCTGGTTGCCGCCGAGCGCGTAGACGTGGCGTCCGACGATCGCGTTGCGCATCACGAAGCCGAGTCCGATGAGCAGGGCGGCCAGGATGAGCAGCACCACGGGGACGCCCCGGTAGCTGGCGAGGGTCATCGTGAAGGCGAGGACAGCCGCGATCATCGCCACCAGCTTGGTGATGAAGATCCCCTTCGGCAGGACGTCGAGTTCGTACTCCTGCTCGCGGCGGCGCGAGCGGAGCTCCTGGACCACGACCACCGCGATCAGGACCAGACCCATCAGCACGGTCAGGTTGTGGTAGTTGGTGTTCGGGCCGACCGAGGGCAGATAGCCGGTGGAGATCTTCTGGAAGCCCTCGGGGAAGGGGCCGAGCGAACGCGAGCCGAGCATGATCTGCGTGGCGCCGCGGAAGATCAGCATTCCAGCGAGGGTCACGATGAAGGATGGAATTCCCACGTACGCGATCCAGAAGCCCTGCCAGGCGCCCGCCACCGCGCCGATCACCAGCCCGATGACCAGGGCCAGGACCCAGGGGACCTTATGTTCGACCATCATCACCGCGCACGCGGCCGACACGAAGGCCGCCAGCGAGCCGACCGAGAGGTCGATGTGGCCCGCGATGATGACGATCATCATGCCGATGGCCAGGACCAGGATGTAGCTGTTCTGGAGGACCAGGTTGGTGACGTTGTTCGGCTTGAGCAGAACGCCGTCGGTCCATATCTGGAACAGGACGACGATCAGGCCGAGTGCGATCAGCATCCCGTACTGGCGCATATTGCGGCGCGCCGATTCCAGGAGCAGGGCCCCGGCGGTGGGTCCGGTGGAGCGGGGCGCCGGCGGAGCGCTCTTCTTGATGTCGGTGGGAACGGGGCCCATGTCGGCTACCTCTTGTCCATGGTCATGTGGCGCATCAGAACTTCTTGTGTCGCTTCGGCTCTGGAGATCTCACCGGTGAGCCGGCCGGCCGCCATCGTGTAGATGCGGTCGCACATGCCGAGCAGTTCGGGGAGTTCGGAGGAGATGAAGACGACGGCTTTGCCTTCGGCTGCCAGTTGGTCGATGACGGTGTAGATCTCGTACTTGGCGCCGACGTCGATGCCGCGGGTCGGTTCGTCCAGGATCAGGACATCGGGGCCCGCGAAGATCCACTTGGAGAGGACGACCTTCTGCTGGTTGCCGCCGGAGAGCCGCCCGACCTGCTCGAAGACGGTCGGGGTCTTGATGTTCATGGTTTTACGGAACGACTCGGCGACCCGGGTCTCCTCGTGCTCGTCGACCACCCCGCGCTTCGTCACCTTGGGCAGGGCGCTCAGGGTGATGTTGCGGCTGATGGTGTCGATGAGGTTGAGGCCGTACTGCTTGCGGTCCTCGGTGACGTACGCGATCCCATGACCGACCGCCTCGGGGACGGTCTTCGTACGGATCTGCTTGCCGTCCTTGAAGACCGTGCCGCTGATGTTGCGGCCGTAACTCCGCCCGAAGACGCTCATCGCGAGCTCGGTGCGGCCCGCCCCCATCAGCCCCGCGATGCCGACGATCTCGCCGCGACGCACATGCACCGAGACGTTGTCGACGACCTTGCGCTGCTGGTCGATGGGGTGGTGGACGGTCCAGTCGCGGACTTCGAGCGCCGGATGGGTGTCCGCGGTCCCGTCGTACGGCGTCCGGTCGGGGAAGCGGTGGTCGAGGTCGCGGCCCACCATGGAGCTGATGATCCGGTCCTCGGTCGTCTCCTCCGAGCGCACATCGAGGGTCTCGATGGTCCTGCCGTCGCGCAGGACCGTGACGGAGTCGGCGACCGCCGAGATCTCGTTGAGCTTGTGGGAGATGATGATCGAGGTGATGCCCTGCTCCTTCAACTCCAGTATGAGTCGCAGGAGTTGGGCACTGTCCTCGTCATTCAGGGCAGCCGTCGGCTCGTCGAGGATCAGCAGTTTGACCTTCTTGGAGAGAGCCTTGGCGATCTCCACGAGCTGCTGCTTGCCGACCCCGATGTCCGCAACCCGGGTCTGCGGGTGCTCCTTCAGCCCGACCCGCTTCAGCAGCCTCGAGGCGTGCTTGAGCGTCTCGTTCCAGCTGATGATGCCCCGGGCCGCGTGCTCGTTGCCGAGGAAGATGTTCTCGGCGATCGAGAGGTACGGGACGAGCGCCAGCTCCTGATGGATGATGACGATCCCGCGTGCCTCGCTCGCCCGGATGTCCTTGAACGAGCAGCCCTCGCCCTGGAAACGGATCTCGCCGTCATAACTCCCGTGCGGATGAACCCCGCTGAGGACCTTCATCAGGGTCGACTTGCCTGCGCCGTTCTCCCCGCAGATCGCGTGGACCTCCCCGGCGGCGACAGTCAGTGTCACATCGGAGAGCGCCTTGACCCCGGGGAAGGTCTTGACGATCGAGCGCATCTCCAGGACGGGGGCTCCGGTCACTTCAGGTCACTCGCCTTGATGTAGCCCGAGTCGACCAGTTCCTTCTGGTAGTTGGTCTTGTCGACGGGGACCGGGTTGAGCAGATACGAGGGGACGATCTTGGTGCCGTTGTTGTACGACTTGGTGTCGTTGGTCTCCGGCGTCTTGCCCGTGAGCATCGCGTCCGCCATCTGCACGGTGACCTTGGCGAGCGCGCGGGTGTCCTTGTAGACGGTCATCGTCTGCTCGCCCGCGATGATCGACTTCACCGAGGCGACTTCCGCGTCCTGCCCGGAGATGACCGGCAGCGGCTTGGAGGCGGACCCGTAACCGTCGGACTTCAGGGAGGAGAGGATGCCGATCGATATCCCGTCGTACGGGGAGAGGACCGCGTCGAGATTGGCGGCGGAGTACGCCTTGGTCAGCAGGTTGTCCATGCGCTTCTGGGCGGTGCCGCCGTCCCAGCCCTGGGTGGTGACCTGGTTGAGGTCCTTCTGGCCACTCTTGATGACCAGCTGCTTCTTGTCGATGTACGGCTTCAGCGTCTTCATGGCGCCGTCGAAGAAGTAGCGCGTGTTGTTGTCGTCGGGGGAGCCGGCGAAGAGCTCGATGTTGAACGGGCCCTTCTTGGCACCGGACTTGAGGCCGAGCTTGTCGACCAGGTACGTGGCCTGGAGGACGCCCACCTTCTCGTTGTCGAACGAGGCGTAGTAGTCGACGTTCTTGCTGCCGAGGATCAGACGGTCGTAGGAGATCACCTTGATGTGCTGGTCGGCGGCCTGCTGCAGGACGTCGGTGAGTGCCTTGCCGTCGATGGCCGCGATGACCAGGACGTTGACGCCCTTGGTGATCATGTTCTCGATCTGGTTGACCTGCTGGTCGACGCTGTTCTCGCCGTACTGGAGGTTGGTCTTGTAGCCCATTGCCTGGAACTGTTTGACCATGTTGTTGCCGTCGGCGATCCACCGCTCGGAGGACTTGGTCGGCATGGCTATCCCGATCGTGGACCCCTTGCCGCCCGACTTGGTCTCCTTGGATCCACCGGAGCCGCTCTGGCCGCAGGCGGCGAGAGCGAGGGTGAGGGATCCGGCGATCAGGGTGAGTGCTGCTCTGCGCGTGCGCATGGTCATCAGTCCTCAGTGGAGGTCGATACGGGGAAACGGTGGAGGGTGCCGGGCAGCCTGGAGCCGAGCGGGGACATGCCGCCGTCCGCGCCGTGCCGGGCCAGCAGATCCAGGGCGAGACGGCCGCGGCGGACGCGCTCGCGTGCGGTGTTGAGCGTGTGGTCGCGCAGTTGGGCGCCGTAGGGGTAGATCCCGGGGGACTTCGACAGACCGAACTTGAGATAGATCGGGGCGCCGCGCCGGATCAGCTCGGCGGCCTCGTACATCCGGACATAGCCGCCGAGGTCGTCGGGGGCCTCGATGTAGAGGTCCATGGGGGTGGCGGAGACCCGGCGGATCTCCGTGAAGTGAGCGAGCGTGAGGTCGGAGGGGATGTTGATGGAGTCCGCGCCGAGCTGCTCGTAGACGGCGTAGGCGGCCGGGTTGACCGGTCCGATCAGCGCCGAGACCTTGAAGGTGGTGTCCGCGGGCAGCACGCCCTGGACGCGCAGCCGGTGCAGCGACCAGAGGACACCCTCGTCGGCGACGAGAAGGCACTTCACACCCAGCTCCGTCGCGCGCAGAGCGTCCTCGATGCACCCCGCGAGGGCGTCGTGGCCGCGGGCACGCAGCCCGGCGCCGCCCGAGTCCGTACGGGTGGAGCCGCCGATGTCCCAGGTGCCGCGCGGCCCGGTGAAGAGGCAGAGCTCGATGTCACGCTCGGCGCAGGCCTCCACCATGTCGGTGATCTCCGCGTCGGTCAGCATCCAGACGCCGCTGCCCTGGCTGATGCGGTGGATCGGCACATCGAGCCTGGAGGACTCCTTCAGTACGACGGCGAGCGCTTCCGGCCCCTCCACGGAGGGGATCTCGGTGCGCCAGGTGCCGCCGTCGGGGAAGGCGTGCGGGGAGGCGTCGGCGGGATTGTCGGCGGGCGCGGCGAGGCCGAGCGCGGTGAGGGCCTGCTCGCCGGGGCGGCGGGCTCCTGAGGGGGTGGTCACGTGGCTCCTCGGTGTTCGAAATTTCGTACGCAGTTCGGGTATCAGGGCATGGAGCTGTCACTCCGGATGCAGCAGGACCTTGCCGACCTTCGGGTCGCCGCTGCCCACCAGGTCGATGGCGTGCGGGAATTCGGCGAGCGCGAGTTCATGGGTGATCAGCGGTACGGGATCGAGCAGACCCGCGCCGAAGACCCGTACCGCGTGCGCCCAGGCGGCCGGGGGTGCGCCGAACACGGTCTGCACCTCCAGCTGCCGTACGACCAGATCGGTCGGGTCGAGCCCCTGCGCGCCGGCCGCCGGGATCCCGGCGGCCGGCGCGCAGGG
>NZ_JAFLRJ010001769.1 GCF_017315755.1 Streptomyces beijiangensis | reverse complement strand
GCGGGAAGTAGGTCATGAGGAGCGTGAGGTCGTCGTTGGTGGGGATGACGCCGATCCAGCGGCCCGGCCGCTCGTACAGCTCGAAGTGCGAGGGGACCCCGGACCAGTAGCTGTAGTAGGTGCAGCTCACCCGCGCGTGCTCGATGACGTTCTGCGCGCCGGCCTTGCGGGCCACCAGCGAGCGCATGCCGTCGGCGCCGACGACCAGGCGCGCGTGTTCCGTCGTCTCGGTGCCGCCGGGTGTCGTGTACCGCACCCCGGCGACCCGGTCGCC
>NZ_JAFLRJ010001768.1 GCF_017315755.1 Streptomyces beijiangensis | reverse complement strand
CGAGGACGTCGAGGTCTCGGGCATCGACCAGACCGAACACGCCGAGACCGCTTACGACTTCAGCGGGGCCGGCGGCGGCGCGGCTCCCCGTACGGCAGCAGTGCCCACGGCCGGTACGGCCGGGCAGACGAAGAAGGTGGACGCATGAAGCTCATCACCGCAGTGGTGAAGCCGCACCGGCTGGACGAGATCAAGGAGGCCCTGCAGGCCTTCGGGGTACAGGGACTCACCGTCACGGAGGCCAGCGGGTACGGCCGTCAGCGCGGGCACACCGAGGTCTACCGCGGCGCCGAGTACACCGTGGACCTCGTACCGAAGATCCGCATCGAGGTGCTCGTCGAGGACGCGGACGCGGAGGAACTCATAGATGTCGTGGTGAAGGCGGCCCGAACCGGCAAGATCGGTGACGGCAAGGTATGGAGCGTGCCGGTCGAGAC
Organism: Streptomyces beijiangensis; assembly: GCF_017315755.1. Lineage (GTDB taxonomy): Bacteria > Actinomycetota > Actinomycetes > Streptomycetales > Streptomycetaceae > Streptomyces > Streptomyces beijiangensis. Next base: position 9 of record NZ_JAFLRJ010001768.1, on the reverse strand, counting down.
GGCGGTCCG
>NZ_JAFLRJ010001767.1 GCF_017315755.1 Streptomyces beijiangensis | reverse complement strand
GAATGATGTCGTGCCCCGGGAACTCCCCGCCGAAGAGGAAGAAGGAGAGGTACGTCCCCACCACGGGGACCGAGAGGATCGCCCCCTGCGCGAAGCGGATGCCGGTGCCCGACAGCAGGTCGTCGGGGAGCGAGTAGCCGGTGCGCCCGGTGATCAGGCCGAGCATCAACAGCGTCCAGCCGAAAAGCCAGTTGACCTCGCGCGGCTTGCGGAAGGCGCCCGTGAAG
>NZ_JAFLRJ010001766.1 GCF_017315755.1 Streptomyces beijiangensis | reverse complement strand
CGGTCGCCGACCACGACCGGGTCTCCAAGATCCTGGGCGCCCAGCTCCAGGAGAGCGAGCTGCAGGCGAAGCACACGGTGCGCGAGGCCCTCACCCTGTACGCGGCCTTCTATCCGCACCCGGCCGACTGGCGCCCGCTCGCCGAGCGCCTCGGTCTCACCGCCCACCTGGACGCCCGCTCCGGGAAACTCTCCGGCGTCCAGAAGCAGCGTCTGTTCATCGCCCTCGCGCTGATCGGC
>NZ_JAFLRJ010000188.1 GCF_017315755.1 Streptomyces beijiangensis | reverse complement strand
TGCGGATGCCATCCGCAGCGGTCACCGCAGCTTCCGCCGTACTCACTACAGGCGATAGTCCTGGCCGCGAGGGACTTTGGCCCCTTTGAGCCGCACACGTATCCGGGATCATGGAGACCTGGCACCTGCACCCCGCAAGCGAGTGTCACACGCCGCTTTGAGATCTCCACCGAGAAGGTCACGATGCGCATGCTGGATCATCTGGACTTCGACCTCGGCCCTGGGAACGCAACGTCTGACCCCAGGGGGCCAGGAGTACCCGGCTCCGAGCGTGGACCAGAGGGTTCCGGACCCGGGATCCGGATCGCTACGCATTGGCGGCTGACGCGACTCAATAAGGGCAAGCGCGTCAGGATCCCCAGCGCATGGCGGCCCCTGACGGCTGATGATCGCTTCGCAAGTGGCCGACTGGTCGTCGTCCCGGAACAGATGCTCTGGCGACCCCGCCGCGGGAATGGTGAGGGAAGAGCTCTCCGCGGAGACGATGTCCTGGTCGGCGTCTACAGGATGCCAGCGTGTCAGCCGTGGGAGCCCTGGGAGGAGTGGGAATCCTACGACGTTGCCGAGTTCCATTCCCCTCGGGGTGACTTCGCCCTGGCCATGGACCCACGTCTGCTCGAAATCGTCCTCGGGATGCACGACAGCAAAGGCCTCCGCGAGATGGCCGGACTCAACGGCCGTGATACCCGGGCCCCGGCTGACCTGCTCCCCACTGTTATGGCCGAGATGGGCGTCGACCCCCTTCCGGGCACCCTCGAAGCCGTAACGATGGTCTTCCAGAACATCGCCGCAGACTGCCTGACCGGTCGCCTCGATGAGCGCGCAGTCGTACAGCAGGTCCAGGAGATCGTCATCAGCCACGACTACGCCTCCGAGATCATCGACCTCCCGCTCGGCCTGCTGTATGGCCTCGACGACGAGTGGCAGGGCGGATGGGGCGCCACCGTGGAGCAACTGCGCGCGACAGTCCGCGCTCGATGCACGGACCAACTGGCCCAGTCTCCGACGTAGCTGACGCCCGCTGCGACAGCGCAGTAGGTCAGGCCATGATCGACCTCAGCGCGAAATCCTGTGCTGGATCAGTCGACCCCGTCAACAAGCAGGCCGCGACGTTGCCCGACTACGTAGAGCTACTTGTCACTTCGCGGCAGCTTCGGGAGTACAGGGCCGGATCGGACGGAGGTCACCGGCCTCTGGGCACCTGGGTCCGTAAGCGGCGACCTATAGGTCCGCGAACCGGTGTCGCATGCGGCCATGAAAGCTGCGCTGGTGCCCGTCGATGCCCACGTGCTTGATCAGGCGGGTGAGTACGTGGGTGAACTCCTGGTGTGGACCGACAGGGGCGCCACCCTGGCAGCCCTGGAGTACGCCTGGGTCACAGACGAGATGCCCACTTCCTTGCCGCCCGTCGGTCAGGTGAAGGTCACGGTGAGCCCAGCGCACCGCGCCGGTGTCAACAAAGAACGACCCGATCCTCTGGTCACGGCGTGAGACAGTCCAGGACAGTCCCTGGATGGCGCTCGGGCCCCGGTGCGTGATGGGTCGAGGCGCAATGCGAGCGTGGTGATTATGACCACTGACACACCAGCAGATGTGCGAGTCACCCATTCATGGAACCGGATCGTGGAATGGCTGGCCGAGTACGCCCCGCCGTCGTACGCGACCCTGAACCCCAGCGCCTCCGACGACGAGATCGCAGCTCTCGAAGAAGCCCTCGGCGTGAGCGTTCCGGAGGAGTTGAAGGCTCTGTGGGGGCTGTCCGCCGGTGAGGACGGCGTAGACGGTTCGGGGCTCATGCTGGGCAACTGGGCCCTGATGCCGCTCGACGCAGTGATCGAGGTCTACCAGCTGCAGATGCGGTTCCAGGAGGAAGACGGCGAGGACGAGGACGCCCTGGTGCTGTGGAAGCCATCTTGGATACCGTTCTGCTCCTTCAACCCCGACGACACCGTCTACGGCCTCTACCTGAACGGTGAGTCCGGGGAAGTGTGCAAGTGGACCAGGTTCGGAGAGCGCGAGCGGGAGTACGAGTCGCTGCCCGCCTACCTGGAACTCATGGCGGTCAGCCTGGAAGCCCCTTTGGCGGCGGCCGGCCCGGAGAAGCCCGGCATGATGGGCGGCGCCCTGGTGTGGGGGCCCCCTCTTGACGAGGAGCGCAGAGGCCAGTGGGTGCGCCACCTCGGCCAGGCCCCGCCGCGCCATCCTGCGAAGACTCTCGGCGCGATCCGGGAAGCGCTGCCCGGCGATGAGCGTGCAGAGTTCGACGAGCAGCGCGACGCCCTCGACCTGGTCGACCCCGAAACCGTCGCCGCCTTCCGGGACCACTGGTGGGAGCGTGCCGTGCAGGCCCAGGAGGAACTGGAGGACGACGTTGCCGCCGCGCTGGGTGGGAACATCATGGTCCAGCCCGGCCACAAGCTGGCGCCGGAGTACGAGGCCACGCTGCCGGCCGCTATCCGCCACCTCCCGCCATCCATGGACGACATCCGCGCCGCCCTGCGCCACGAAAGCGTCCGCGCACGGTTCGACCGGGAGTTCATGGACGCGATCCCGCCGCACTATCCGGCGCTGCTGCTGCGGTGGTGGGACATGGCCCGCCTGATGGCCGACCCTCGCGGCGATCGGGCCGTACGCGCTGTTATCAACGGCCGCCACGCCTCGGGCTAGGCCGTGCCGAAGGGCACCGTCATTGACCTGCGCTGTCTCACGGCTACTTCACAAATGCAGCCGATACGAAGTCAGTCGTGAGAACGTGCAGCCGAACTTGAGATCCGACAGGCCTGCTGGCCCCTCGGGTGCAGCCGGCTGGAGGGAGATCAGTCCTTCTTGCTATTGAGGATCTCGGGCCAGGTCTTGATCACACTGCGCTCACCGTCGTCGCTCGGTTCGGCGAGCTCGAAACCAGATTCGCTCGCAGGGATTCCAGGGCGGGTACTCCACCCTTTCTCGCTACGTTCTGTCTCTGCGCGACGGAACAGCCGTCGCGGCACCTGCACAGATTCCCAGCCCTCGATCAATTACGGCGTGGATCATGCGCCCCAGAGAGAACCTGTCGGTAAGTCAGGCCACTCGGCTCGACGAGGTTCGAATCGCGTGCACCGACATCACCGAAGCCTGCAATCTTGCGCGTACCTTCACTGACCTGGTGCGACATCGCCGCGGCAGACTGCTCGGGCTCTGGATCAGAGAGGCAGAACAATCCACAATCGGACCTCTCCGTTCGTTCGGCAGCTTCCTCCGGCAGGACTTCGACGCAGTGACGGCCGGCCTGACCCTGCCCTATAGCTCAGGCGTCGTCGAAGGTCACGTCTGCCGCGTGAAACTGCTGAAGAGAAGCATGTACGGACGCGCCTCGTTCGCCCTGCTGAGGGCACGCATTCTCGCAAGACCATGAGCCAAGATCGAGCTCAGACGCGACCTACTGCCTTGCCGGACCTTCGGATCGGCGGGCCAAGGACCTCGTCGACATCCGCGGATGCGGCGTCGAGGAGTTCCTCACCGAACAGGCAGATGGACTCCTCCCAAGGGTGCCCGAAGCTACCGAAGTGGAAGTCTTCCGAGAGGAAGATGAAGTAGTCCCCGTCTGGGTACGGGCTCAGAGGCCAAGCCGGTTGACCAGGACCGCCGACCCCCTGCGGGGCGAAGCGATACGACGTGTGCTGCCAGTCGAGCGCGAACAGCGTGTCCTGCGGGCCGACGCAGGACGCCAGCCCCAGCTCGACCACTTCGACCAGTCGGTCGAGACGCTCATAGTCAGGCTCGTCGGGAAGCGTTGCCAGACTCCAGGTGACCGACGCAACGGGCTCCTGGATGGCGGGCCACTTGAGCGAGCTCATACTCGGTTGGAAGTTGAACTCCGCGTAGAAGCGGTCCCAGACACGTCGGTACTCAGCCTCTGGCAGCGCGGCCACGGGATCTTCCATCATCCGGCGATCCTATCGAGGGCCAGAGCGGAGATCGTTGATGGATCGTTCACGGAAGTGCGGACAGGACCTCGAGTCCGTCCAGGCCCGCTTGCGCGCGGTCACCGGAGCCCACCTCGTCGCCCTGGTCCGCGCGGGCGCCAAGTTCGAGTATGGCGTCCTGATCGACCGCGCAATGGCCGCCGCTGCCTGATCACGCGTCACCCGAACTACCGTCTTGACAATTGTTCCTACGGACGCCCAAGCGTGCGCTGGGGCCTGGATGCTGCAGGGATGTCAGTGGCATGGGCTTGACTCACGGCCATGGAAACCAGTGCATTCGTCCACACGGTCTGGCGCGAAATCAAGGGGAATCCCCCTGATCGTGACCAACCCCTCATCATGGAGGCCCCGCAGGGTTCGGACCTGTATGAACTTGTCGCAGAATTCGGTTCGTGGGCGGGACGACACCGGAACCTGGCAGCGGGCGGGTTCATCGATCCCTCGCTGACCGAACGCACCGGCCTGCCGCTGGTCGAGCCCTTCGGGGCGGGGGAGCTGTTGGAGATGCGGGGCTGGGGTTACCGGAACCGCTGGATCGGGTGCGGCCTGGTGGCCTCCCCGCATGGGCCCCGTGCAATCGCCGTGATCGCCCACCGCGAGAACCCCGCGTCCGCAGGCTTCCCGGAGGGCGCGTCCTGGGCTGAGAAGCTGCGCATCATCACAGGCTGGGAACCGATACCCGGGCCGCGCGTCGACTGGCCCACCATCGAGGCCGACCTCGGCACACGGCTGCCCAGCGACTACAAGGAGATCGTCAATCTGTTCGGCGCGGGCAGCTTTGACGAGTACTTCGAGCTTGCTGTGCCCGGCGGTCCGGGCGCTGGCCACAACCCGTGGAAAAGGTACGGCCCTGACCTGGCATCCGGCGGACTCCTGCCTTGGGGCTGGTCAGAATACGAGCTCGGACTCATGTGGTCGACAGGCGCGACCGATCCTGACGAGTGGACCGTGGTCACGCAGTCGGAAGGCGAAGGCGAGCAGCAATTCGATTGCGGAGCTGGTGAGTTCATCTTGCGCATGCTCACGGATGTGCAGTTGGGATACCCCATGAGCCACGCCCCCGGGCACGTCTTCGTGAGCTATGGCCCGCCGGACTTCTGAGAGGGCGGTATGAGAGTGCGTAGGTGTTTTGTCGTCACCTGAACGTGTAGCGGTGTGGCATCTTCTCGGCCGGTCGGAAACGAGAACGGCAAGGCGCCGATCAAGCGGATTCTCGGCATCGATGATCCACTGGGTGTCGTCCAGTCACCGAAGGGACGGCAGCGCGGTTGCCGCAGAAGTACATGACCTGCAGCGTTCGAAATACCGCACCACGGTGAGTGGCGCGTTCCTGGAAAGCCAGTTCCCCATCCGGAGTCTTCGCCTTTTCGCGCGACCACTTGCAGGGCCCTCAACAGCGAATGGCCAGATAGTCAGGTTCCCTCGTCGAGGAGAACTGCAAAAATATTCGGCGGCTGATCAAAACGATTCAGCTATCCGCCCTTCGTTCGCCCTCATGGCCCCCGTTGTCTGTCCCTCTGCCAAACTGGAGATGTGGATGTCTGTACGTGTGAGCCGACGGTCCGTGCTGCCCGTCGTCGCGCTCGCGATTTTCGTGAGCGCCTGTACAGGTTCCCCCAAGACAGCACAGCCAGCCCCCGAGCGAGCATCCGCGAGTACACGCAGCTCCTGCCGATCCGTCGTTGAGCAGGGCGAACTGCCGACCTGGGCGCGCAGTGGCTTCTCCGGGAACACCGCAACACGGCACATCGTCGGCGACAACGGCGAGATAGCCGCAGTGCTCTTCGGCTACCCGTACCACGCGCCGGCCGCCGAGGGGCACGCAAACAAGATCCTCTGGGTTGCCAAGGAGCCCAAGGACGGTCAGGGCTCTGGCCCGGACAGCAAGTTGACCATCACGGCAAGGCTCGCGGGCTCCAGTCAGGTGGCGTCACGATCGGTTGCGGGAGGGCCGGGCCCGTCGCTGATCGACATGCCGAAGCCGGGCTGCTGGCAGTTCACTCTGTCATGGTCAGGTCATTCAGATCGTCTGGACATCGAGTACCTGGCCGGCTGAGGAAGCCGACTCGTAACGGTCGCAATCAACGGGGAACTCATGAGAGGGCGGCATGAGACCTGATGCCCGGTCCGTGGACAGGCGGGCAGGTCGCGGCGGTTACGTCCGGGGTTGGGTGAACAAGCCCTGCTCGGTCTCGGCCAGGATCCCGCGGTCGGCCAGCCGCTTGAGCTTCAGACGGATGTTGTTGATGTTGTTGGGCGCGACCGTCAGGCCCATCGCCTCGCAGACCTGCCGGGCTCGCAGCGGGTGGTCGGCCGCGGTGAACACCGCCATGATCTGCTGGTAGGCCGGATGATCCGGAAGCTTCGGTGCCGGGGGCGGGCGGTTGCGGATCGGGGAGCTCCAGCAGCGTCTTGTGGGTGATCCGAACTTCCTCGGTGGCCCGGTCGAGTTCGTCGAGCTGTGCGGTCAGCTGCGCCATCCGCTCCCTCGTTGCCTCGGCTTGAGCGGTGATCTCTCGTTCCCGCTCCTCCAGCCGTGCCAGCACCGCCCCGAGCGTCAGCTCCCCGCCACTCACGCGGTGCGCCAAGCCGGCGCGGTCTCCCCGGTCAACCGGCGCAGTATTACCGAGGTCATCGCCCAGTACACCCGTGACTCCGAACTGCGGGGCCGGTGCTCGTCGTCGCGCACCAGCCTGCGTGCAGCATCAAGATCCCAAAGGCGCGCTCCACCACCCACCGCTTGGCCTGGGGAACGAACCCGGTCTGCGCGGGATTGCGCTCCACGACCTCCACCTCGATGTTCACCTTCTGCCCGTGCCCGACGACGGCGTTCTTGAAGCCCTGGTCGACCAGGGCCTTCTCCAGGGAGTCGGTGTCGGCGGCGACCTTGTCCAGCAGCGCGATACCGTCGGCGTTCTCGTGCGCCGACGCGGCCACCACGACCACCGCGGTCACTAGCCCCAGAACGTCAATGGCCAGGCCGCGCTTGCAGCCGGTACTTTTTTGCCGCATCACGCCCCGTCGACTCGGCGGGTACTCCGGCCGCCGCGTGCACGCTCTGGGTATCGAGCACCACCAGGCTCGGATCTGCCTTCCGGCCCAGCTTCTCCCGCACCTGCCAACGCAGCAGGTCATGGATGGTCCGGTCGGTCCCGTCGTCGCGCCAGCTGTAGAAGTAGTACTTCACCGCGCCGGGCGGCGGAAAGTCGTGCGGGAGCAGGTCCCACTGACAACCGGTCCGGCCCTGGTACAGCAGCGCGTTGACGATCTCCCGCATCGCGTACCGGCCCTGATGACCGCTGACCGACGGATGCGCACCCTTCCACGCGATGATCACTGCCTCGACCAACACCCACTGCTCATCGCTCAGGTCAGTCTTGTAGGACTTGCGTTCGCTCACGGCGACCAGCTCAGCATGCCCATGGCCACCGACCAGCCGAGATGCCACACCGCACGTTCAGGTGACGACAAAACACCTACGCACTCTCATACCGCCCTCTCAGAGGCCAACGCTCACCGTCCGCCCCGGCGATCTCGGCGCGCTCGACAAGTTCCGCCAGGACCGGCATTACCTTCATCCGTCCTGGAGTGACGCCTACCGGCCCGCCCGAGCCAACATCGAGGGCCTGAATGGCAGGGCAAAGGGCGACGAAATCCCGCCCGATCAGTAGATCGGACGTCCATCAGCCCGGGAGCGGTTCGGGCCGCGGGTGCAGGCGCCCTCGATGATCGCTCCGAAGTGATGCACTCCCTGCGGATAGAGGTCAGTGCCGTTCCGGATCGAACTCCAGCACCTGTGTGAGCCGGATGTTGTTGCCCGACGGGTCCCGGAATGATGTGTCGATCCCATACGGCTGCGCCGTCGGTGGGTCGTTGAACTCGACACCTCGGGCGGACAGCTCGTCATACGCGGCCTTGCAGTCGTCGGTCCCCAGGAACAGCGTGCCGCCCACGCCCTTGGCCACCAGATCCGACAGCTGGGCACTGCTCGCCTCGTCCAGCATCGGCTGACTGGGTACCGGCATCAGCACGAGCGCCGGACCGTCCCCGCCGGGCGGCCCGACGCACACCCACCGGAAGCTCCACGCCTCCATCGTCACGTCCGCCCGAACCTCCCACCCGAGTTTCTTGGTGTAGAAGTCAAGCGCCTCGTCCTGGTCGTGCACCCAGAACTGCGCATTGGCGATCTTGATCGTCGTCATGGACGCTCCTCGGTCGGTTGCCTGGAATCGACGCTAAGCGCCCGGCAACCTCGTGTCTTCTCGAAACGTGCGGTTCCGCGGCCGCCCATAGGCCATTGCCACACATCGGGGGATGTGCACATGCCGATCTGCGGGCGGGTACGCCGCCCGGTACGCCTGCGGGGTCATCCCGTACAACCTGCGGAAACTCGTCGTGAACGAACCGATGCTCCGCACACCGACGGCGACGCCGATTGCGGCCACCGTCCAGTCGGTCGCGAGCAGCAGCGCAGCGGCCCGCTCCAGGCGACGGGTCAGCAGGTACTGGTGCGGCGACTCCCCGAACGCCGCCTTGAAGCAACGGCTGAAGTGGGCCGGCGACAGCGCAGCGGCCGCAGCCAAGTCAGCCACAGAGAGTGCCTCGGCGTAGCGGACGTCCGCGAGATCCCTCGCGCGGAGCAGATGACGAGCAACCGGAGCGTGGGCCACGGCCCCATTGTGCAGCCACCAGGACTCACCGCTCCAGACGCGCGGTCACCGTTCCCCATGCCCACAACGATCGCGGTGCCACTGTCCCTCTGCCTCAATACCTGACGTCCGGGGTGCGGAAGGTCTGGAAGCTCGGCAAGGTCGCGGGGATGGGCCGTGCTGAACTGACTGATCTCTTCGCACGGCGAGTCGTGCCGGATGGGATACCGATTCTGCTGGATGAGGCGATACGGCCGGTGTCGTCGTGGTTCCGGTCGCTGGCTTTGGACCGCAGGGACGCGAAAGCGATGCGGTCGTACGCCTATTCCGTGCTGATGCTGCTGCACCTCCTCCTGCCGCGTGGTGCCGATCTGCGGACGGCGACCGAGCCGGACATTCCGGTGAGGCGTCCGCCAGGCTCTCACCCGTTCCCTGCGGCCACGTACAGGGGGTAGGCGAAGAGGTCGTGGCAGCGCAGGGTGCGCCCGCCGACGTTGACGATCTTGTTCTCCGAGACCGACCGCACCCGGTAGAGCGCCGTGACCGTGCGCATGTCGCCCTTGACGCCGCCGTTGCGCACCAGGATGCTGACCGGCGTCGCATAGTCGTCCCGCGACGTGTCGGACCCGGCGCTCGGTTCGGGCGCCGCGCCGGCGTCGCTCAGCGTGCGGAGCAGGACGTTGAGCGCGGTCATCATCGAGTAGGCGCGCATGGCGGGTTCGTCGTCCCAGTAGCCTTCGAGCAGATACACGAACATGCCCGTCGCCTCCTCGTCGCGGACGCCCGCCGCGTCGCGTGACGACGGGTTCTCCAAGGGATTCGACACCCATACCGCGAGCTCGCGCAGTCCGCGCGGGGCACCTCCGCCGTCCAACGTGAAGATCACCTTTCGCGCCCGCATCGTCTCCAGCACGAGCGTGGCCTGTCCTTCGTCCACGTCGGCCAGCGATGCCGGGCGGGTCGTGCGCAGCTCGCCCTTCTTCCGCAGATGGCGGGTCACGGACTCGGCCAGTTCGTGGTCGTTCGCGGCGCGTTCCGCCGACCCCTGCTGGTGTTCGACCACGGGGCCGGTGAGGCCGAGGGCGACCCGCCACTGGCGGTTCTTGGCCTTCGCGGCCGTCGCGCCGATCTGCTCGGCGTAACTCACCAGCCGGGGCCGGTCGATGTACAGGTAGTCCCGGAACACGGGCGATCCCTCCTCGCAGGAGCACAGGACGTCACCTGGGCGCTCAGCCGCGGTCCCGGCCGGTGATCAGGTGGTCGCGCGCCTCTTCCAGCGCGCGTCTCTCGGTGCGCGGCAGGGACTTCCCCTCGCCCGAGACCAGCCATGTCTGCAGGACGGCGATGGTCTGATCGCGCGCCTCGGGGTCCCTCGGCTCACCGTCGGCCATCAGGACCGCCAGCACGGCCCGGCTCATTGTGCTCCGGTCGCCGGAGAACTCGCCCCGGTCCATCGCGGCGAGCGCCGCCAGGCCGTGCTCGAGGGCCTTGCCCCGGTCGTCGTCGTCATCGTCCCATTCATCGCCCGACCGCCACAGATCGCGAAAGGCCAGAGCTGCGTTGTAGCGGGCCATCGCCCGCAGGTTCGTCTCCTCGTCCGGCAGCAGCGCCAGCGCGCTCTCCAGATGGCCGGCGGCACGCCGCAGCACGGATCTGTCGACTCCGTCGTCACTCCACGACAGCTTGGGGAGCGCCCCGCCGAGCTTCAGGTGCGCTCCGGCCGCGGTGACGGGGAAATGGGCGGCGTCGACGTGCCGCAGGATCGCCTCGCTTTGCCGGATACCCTCTTCCCGGTCGCCCGCCGCGTCGGACGCCTCGGACTGGCGCAGTGCGAAGAGGACTTCCCGGGCGGGCTCGATCTCGGCCGGGTCGTCGGAGAAGGCCCGATCGGCGAGCACCGCTATCTCGGCGATCATCGGGGAGCCCGACCAGTCGGACTCCGTCTCCCCCTTGGCCAGCTCGCTCGCCCGTAACAGGACAATCATGTCTGTGCCGTTGGGTTCCACCTCGCCTTCTATCAGCATCAGGATCAGGTCGTCGAAGTCGGCAGGTCTCATCCGCGTCCTCCGGTTGGCGAGTTCGGTGGGGCATGATGCCTCTGCACCATGCCCCACCGGCCGCGACGCCAACCCTGGCCCGTCAGAGCGCCGGCGCGTCCGCCCGCTCCACCTTCTGTGTGCCGCTGCAGGTGCGGTACGAGCGGGTCCACGACGACGTCGCCGTCGGGAGCTGGTGCCTCGGGCAGGAAGGCCACCGAAGGGTTGATCCACAGCCACGCCATCGACCTGTCCTTCTGGGGCGAGCAGCAAGTTCCAAGAGGACCGGAGCGTCACCTTTCAGGTTGGACACAAGCCTGAACAGGATCTGCAGTACCGTTCCGGCTTCTGCGGAGCGGGCGCGCCTCGCAGCCCTCGAGTCCGTGGTCAGATCGTGGCGGTACTGAAAATCAGCGGCCATCAGGGCCTGCCCGTGGCACATCACCGCATCGCACGTGCAGGACTGGCCGTGGTCAGAACCCCTTACTGACCCCGCGTGTTGAAGTTCATCTGCTGCGTACGCAACTCATGGTTGGCGCACCAGGTCACGCCTCGGACGATGAGCACTTCGGCGAGCCTGATGAGCGTGCGAAACACAGGAGGTTCCGTCTCATCGGACCACCACTCTCCGCGATGGCGGTCCGATGCTGCGCGACAACTCGGGCTACGCGGGGAGCAGAACGATCCCCCACTGGGCGGGCGTCACTCCACAGTAGTGACCATGCTTGAGCGAGTAGCCGTCCTGTCTGACATCCACGGAGTTCTGCCCGCTCTGGAGGCCGTGCTCGACGAACCAGAAGTGCGCGCTGCGGACCGCGTGGTGCTCACCGGCGACATCACGGCCGGCCCGCAACCAGCCCAGGTACTGGACCTGCTGACCGCCCTTGGCGACCGTATCGCCTGGGTCAGTGGGAACGCCGACCGCGAGCTCCTCGAATACCGCCGCGGCCAGCGCGACACCATCCCCGACGCGATCGCTCCCTGGGCCGCCGAACAACTCCGCACGGATCACCTCGAACTCCTCGCCCGCTTGCCACAATCGCTCTCCCTGTCCCTACAAGGCATGGGGAGGGTCCTGTTCTGTCACGCCACCCCTCGGGATGATGAGGAAGTCGTCCTGGTCGACTCGCGTCTCGACCGCTGGCAAGAGGTCTTCAGCGAGCTCGACACCAACATCCGCACGGTGGTCCTCGGCCACACCCACATGCCGTTCGTCCGTCTCGTCCACGGCCGACTCGTCATCAACCCTGGCAGCGTCGGCATGCCCTACGGGCGCATCGGAGCTCACTGGGCGCTCTTGGGTCCTGGCGTCGAGCTGCGGACCACGAACTTTGATATCGAGGCCGCGATCAACCAAGTGACCCAGGACTCCTCCTACCCCGAAATCACCCAGTGGGCCGACTACTTCCTCAGAGCACAGGCAACCGATGCCGATGCTCTCGCAGCCTTCGGTCCACGGGACGGACGCAGTGACACCAGATGACAGGCATCCACTGGCCTCAGACTGCGACGGAGAGCAGGTCCACCACGAAGACGAGTGTCGAGCCCGCCGGGATCAACGGCGAGGGTGACTGGTTGCCGTAGCCGAGGCGCGGGGGAACGATGATCTCGCGCCGGCCGCCGACCTTCATCCCTCTGACCCCGCGGTCCCAGCCCTTGATGACCTTGCCCCCGCCCACGGCAAACTTGAACGTCTGGCCCCGGTCCCAGGAGGTGTCGAATTCCTTTCCGGACTCGAAGGTGACCCCGACGTAGTGAACTTGGACAACCCTGCCCGGCTTCGCCTCAAGCCCGTCCCCGACGACGAGGTCGCGAATTGTCAGCTCGGTGGGAGCGTCACCCTCCGGAAGATCGATCTCGGGCTTCGTCAGTTCACTCATTGCCGCCTCATTCGCTCGCCGCCGGAGGCCCTCATACAGACCAGCCAGGCGCACGGTCACTCTGTGCAGTAGATCATTATGCCGCCGTGAACGCTGATCTCCTGGAGTGCATCAAGCCCAACCGAGCACGACGCTCAGCGTGACTGGGCTCGCCAAGGTCCGCGGACGCGGGTGGTGTGGGAGGGATCCCCGCCGGGGTGAACCAGGTCAACGGCGCGCTCTTGACGTCCGTGCGAGTCCGCCGTCAATTCACGCGGCCAACAACCAGCTGAATGCGGTCCACTGGATGCTGCAAGGTCACAACCACCCACTGCGGCTGGCGGGACAGTGGCCACGCGGTGCCGTACGGATCACCGCTCCCGGCGACGGTCTGGCCACCGACTGTGCGGGCCCGCGGCTACGCGCCCTACTCGTGCGCGTAGCCGCCTCTGTACCCGATCGCCGAGCCGGCTGTGCGGCCTCTTCGACCGCGCCCCCTGCTGTGCGCGGGGATGGTCGAGGGTCCGAACAGACAGCGGAGTACCGCCGGGTTCGCGAAGCGAGGCACGGCTCTGTCCACTGCGTAGCCGCCGTGATGTGGGTCAGTTCAGCGGGGCCGGTGCCGGGGTGCCGTAGAACGTGATCGGTGGCCAACCACGGGACTGGATGTACTCGTTGAGCGCATCGGCGATCTCAATGGGGTCGATGTTGGTCCCCGCGCGACTGGTGTCGCAGTTCACGCGGAAGGAGAGGTTCACGTGCCCGTCGGGCTCACTGACGTCAGGGTTCGGGTTGCTGAGGTTGACGCTCCCGCTGAACTGGGTGTTGACCGGGAAGTCGGCCGAGGACGACTCGGCTTCCACCGCCTGCGCCGTCCCCGCGGTGCCCAGGACCGCGCCGGCCGCGGTCGTCCCCGAGTACCCCAGCAGCGACCGTCTCGAAATGCTGGACATGGTGCCCCCTCCTCGCGGCTCTGCCCGGTATCTCCCGGAGCCGCGATTGATCGTAAGCACCGGCCTGGGGCGGCTGGGGCTGAACAGATTCGTCCGCAAGTGGAGGCGGGAAGCCTGGCCGTGCCCTTGGGCCACCAGTCATCAGTTGGCAGCCGACTGGACCGTCTTCACTGCGGTTGGTCAAAGACGGTCAACTGGCTGCCGTCCCAGCCGTCCGCCTCCGGTACCAGGTCCGCAGGTACGCGCGCTCGTACGCCGTCGTGCCCGGGGATGCGCCATAGGTGTCCAACCCCAAGTGACTGGCGGATGTCCGCGAGCACCTGCGCGGCGGCCCGAACCGCCCCCTCGTCCAGGGCGGTCATCTCCACGCAGAAGAGCCCCGGCCTGCCCAGCGCGTGGGTGATCTGCTGCCTCGCCATCGCCGCCATGTTCGCGGCGACGGCCGCATGGGCGGGCCCGGTTCCTGCGACGCCAACACCGCACCCGTGCGAGGCACCGGCCATGCTCCGGCCCACTCCTGTTGACGACCATGAAGCCGCCCGCACAGGGCGCGGCATCACCTGGGAACTGCCCGGGTTCCGCACCGGCAACGTCCCCGGCCACAGCGCCCAGCGCGCCGTGCGGTACTTCGTGGCGAGGCGCTCCCGCCTGTCGCCGGAAGTTGGGCGGCCCGGTCGGGGTGAGGGTTGTGCGCGTTGTCGGACACCTTCATGAGCGTCGCCGATGAGCCGGCGGTGATGCGTCGGGCCTTCTCCTCGTACGGCACGCCCGCCTGGTGGGTGGCGTCAACGCGGGCGGGGAGTCGTACCAGATCAACGTCTGGTACGAGATGACCGCCCGCGCCGAGGCCTTCCGCGCCTACGAGCGGGTGACGGACTCATTCGTGCCGATCCGAGCCATGGCGTCTTGCGTCGGCCGGCTGCCGGGGTGCGTGCCGTTGCGCTTCTGTACGACCTCACGGACCAGGGCGATGCCCACCACCAGTGCCGCCACCAGCAGCGACAGCAGTACCTGGGTCCGGCCGTCGTCGTCGGTGAGCATGTACACCAGCACGAACGAGATCATCGCGATCGTCGCCCACGTCAGGTACGGGAACAGCCACATCTTCACGACCAGCTTCGACGGGTCGTCGCGCAGGATCATGCCGCGCATCCGCAGCTGCGTGAAGCAGATGACCAGCCAGACGAAGAGTGCCACCGCGCCCGACGAGTTCAGCAGGAACTGGAAGACGGTTTCCGGCCACATGTAGTTGAAGAAGACGGCGACAAAACCGAAGACGACCGACGACAGGATCGCCACCTGCGGCACGCCCCGCTTGCTCACCTTGGTGAAGGCGCGCGGCGCGTCCTTGCGCCGGCCGAGCGAGAAGGCCATCCGCGAGGCCGTGTACAGACCGGAGTTCAGACAGGACAGCACGGCGGTCAGCACGATCACGTTCATGATCTGGCCGGCGTGCGGGATGCCGATGGAGTTCAGCGCCGCGACGTACGAACCGCCGTCCGCGACGATCGACTTGTCGTTCCACGGCAGCAGCGTCAGCACGATGAAGATCGAGCCGAGGTAGAAGATGCCGATGCGCCAGATGACGCTGTTGGTGGCCTTGGTGACAGCGCGCTGCGGGTCCTCCGACTCACCGGCGGCGAGCGTGACGATCTCGGAGCCCATGAACGAGAAGACGACCATCAGGACGCCGGTCAGCACCGCCCCGTATCCCTTGGGGAAGAACCCCCCGATGTCGGAGAGATGGGCGAAGCCCGCCCCCGGATTGTCCGAGCCGGGCAGCACGCCGAAGACGGCCAGCAGGCCGATGATGACGAACGCGCCGATCGCGACGACCTTGATGCCCGCGAACCAGAACTCGAACTCTCCGTACGACGAGACGGAGGCCAGGTTGGTGACCGTCAGCACGAGCATGACGATCAGGGCCCAGCCCCACTGCGGCACCGCCGGTATCCAGCCTTCGAGGATCTTCGCGCCCGCGGTCGCCTCGACGGCGAGCACCACGACCCAGAAGAACCAGTACAGCCAGCCGATGGAGAACCCGGCCCAGCGGCCGAGCGCCTGGTCGGCGTACGCGGAGAAGGAACCCGACGACGGCCGTGCGGCGGCCATCTCGCCGAGCATCCGCATCACGAACACCACCATCGTGCCGACCAGGGCGTACGCCAGCAGGATCGCAGGCCCGGCGGCGGCGATGCCCGCACCGGAGCCGACGAACAGTCCGGCGCCGATGACGCCGCCAATGGCGATCATGGAGAGGTGCCGGTTCTTGAGACCGGCCTGAAGGCCGCCGTTGTCACCTGAACCGGGGCTGCCCAGTTCGCCGGGCCTTGTGTTCGGCTTCGCCGTCTGGGCCGGGTGCGCACTCATGCACAAACCTCATTCGTTGCTTCGGGGCACTTCGTCGGGCCTCGGGATCACGGCACTTGGTGCAGACGATCGATCTGCGAATCCCGCATTCAAGCCCAGCTTGAAGCGATCCGGAAGGCCTTATTCCGGATCTTTGTACGGGCAAAAGTCCAGGGGATACGTCCCAATTCGCGAGAGACCAAGGCCCCTACGGCCTGGTGCACGATAGCGAGCGGATCAGGCCGTCACCCGATACGCCCTACCCCGCGCACCACATGCCACACTCCTCACATTCGGCACCATCCTTCACCGCGTGGCCCAAGGCGCGCTGAAGCCGGCGGCGTGCCGCGTATGGAGCCGACGACGCCGCCGTCGAAGTCACCATGCCCGCGACTGGCGACGCCGGACGGGACGCCAGCGTGGCGCCGCCCGCAGGGGAAAGAGATTCCAGGACTTCGATCAGGGGCTCTCGTTCTGATCCAGGAAGGCCTGAAAGGCGGTCGGCGGTCGCGCCTTGAGGCCACAGAGATCAGGGCGTTGCTCGAGGGGTTCGACCTCCGCGGGCAAGAGGCCGGTGAGTGATACGCCAGCAGGAAACGCACCGGTCCGGCGCCGGCCGAGCCCCTTGCCACCGGCGAAACCCCCTGCTTCTAAGGGCGCCGGTTCACTGGGCGATCCACCGGTTCAACGAGGTCGATCCTGCCGAGATCCGGACCCGGCACGAGCTCATGCGCTCCGATTGGGTGCACGACACCCGATCACCCGTGCGCCTCGCCGCTGTCCCGCCTGGTCCGGGGCACGGTGTCACCATGATGGAACAGCGGCGCAATCTGCTGCCGAGAGGCCTGCCCGACGACGCTCGGGAGTACGCCCGCTGGTCGCGGGTCGGGCGAGTGCTGGGGGGACGCGTCGGCGACTGGATCGCCGTGGGGCTGGTCTTTGTACTCAGCCTGCCCAGGGTCCTGATCCGGCCCGACGCTCCCTGGAATCCGGGGTTCAACTGGCCGCTCGCGGTGGCGCTGTTCGGGACGTTGTCGCTCCTGGTCCGGCGTCGGTGGCCGGAGGTTCCGGTGGTCGCGGGGCTGGCCGTGCTGGCGCTCACCTCGGACGATGCGCTGCTGCGGTTCGGTGTCTACGCGATGGGACGATACCGGCCGCTGCGCTACGCGGGCTGGTCCGCGGTCTTCGTCGTCTTCATCCGGCTCTCCATCGTGGTCTTCATCGTCGACCGGTACCTGGACGCCGCGATCTGGGAGCTCATGGTGCTCACCTTGCGGTACTCCCTGATGAGTGTGCTGGGCCCGGCCTCCGCCGGTGCCGTCGTCCGCACATTCCGCATCGGTGAGCTGCTCTCCGCGTTCCGGGCCCGTCTCGACCGCGAGGATGCGCTGCGCAAGGGCGAGGAAGCGGCCGAAGCCCGGGCCGAGCAGGCACGCCGCCGGATCGCACGGGACGCCCACGATCACGTCGGTCATGAGGTCACCTTGATGGTGCTGCAGGCCAATCTGCTGACTGCCACCGCACCGAACGGGGAGGTCCGTACTGCGGCGGCGGATCTGGTGGAGCGGGGTCAGCGAGCCATCCATGAACTGCACAACATTGTGAGGACTCTCAAGGAGCCCGAGGAGCAGCCCGCCTCACCGCCCGATGTGCGACGGATCGAGCGGCTCGTCGACGATGCGGGCCGCAGCGGTGCGAACGTTCGCCTGGAGCGGCGCGGCTTCGAGGACCGGCTGCTGCCACCGGCCGTGGCGGAGTTCTGCTTCCGCGTTGCCCAGGAAGGGCTGACCAATGCCGTCAAACATGCCCCGGGCGCCGACATCCTGGTCACCTTGGCCACCGATGAGACGTCCGTCAGGGTCACCGTCCGCAATTCCGCACCCACTGCCGCGCCCGGCGCGCACGCGAGGGGCGGCGGTAGCGGCCTGCAGGATCTGTCCGAACTGGCCGAGCGGCTCGGCGGGGAATTCGTGAGCCGGACAACGCCGGACGGCGGGTTCGAGGTGGGGGCGACACTCCCCTGTGCGACACCTCGCTGACGTACGACATGCGCACCGTCACAAGGCCAGAGATCATGGAAAGTGACCCCAACATCACAGGGAGTACGCCCATGCCGGTGAACGTGGTTCTGGTGGATGACGAGCCGCTGGTCAGGGCCGGCATCAAGGCCCTGCTCGACACCACCGACGACATCCAGGTGGTGGGTCAGGCGAGCGACGGGGCCGAAGCGGTCGAGCTGACGGTGCGACTACGGCCCGATGTGGTCATCATGGACGTCAACATGCCCAAGGTCTCGGGGATCACCGCTGCCCGCCGATTGCAGGATCTGTCGCCCCGGCCTNNAGGCCGGGGCGGACGGCTTCTCCCTCAAGAGCGCCCACATCGGCGAACTGATCCGCTCCGTGCTCACGGTGGCGCAGGGCGATCCGGTGGTGCCCCCGGAGATCATTCGCCTGATGATCGAGCGGAGTGTCGGGCAGGAGAGTGCTGAGGTGACGGAGGCCCGCAAACGAGTGAACCGACTGGGCGGGCGGGAGCAGCAGGTACTCGCGCTCCTCGGCGGTGGTGCGAACAACGCGCATATCGCCGAGACGCTGTTCATGGCCGAGGGCACGGTCAAGGGCTATGTCTCGCGGGTGCTGGCCGAGCTGCAGGTCGAGAACCGGACACAGGCCGCCCTGCTCGCGCACCAGATCGGGCTGAGGCCCGAGAGCTCGGAGCAGCAGCCGACAGCTTGAGGAAGCCCTCGCCGGGTGCGGTCAAGACTTTCGTTGCGTCACTCAAGACATAAGTGCCTGTAATGGGAAATACAGAACCTGCATGCTCTTCCACGGGGCGCCTGTTCGGCGTGCTCGATCCGTGTCGCCCATGGAGGAGAAAGTATGCCCAGCAGATCCACGGCAAGCACTGCCGAGGGGCGTGAGCGACGCCGGAATCGGCGCGGGACCCGGCAGCCGGCCCCACGTACGACGCGGTGTCGTTCACTCAAGTCCGGAAATGCCGGGTGGCTCCCCTTCGGCCTGCTGGCCGCCGGCATAGCGCCCAATCTGCTGTCCGCCGAAGCCACTTCGGCCGGTCCACTGACAGCGACGGCCTGCGTTACGTCCGGCGTGACTCTCTCACTGCGCAACGCCTGGCTGTTCTGCGCCCTCGCCCTTGTCGCGGATTCGATGCTGGCCACACGATTCGGATCCGGGTCCCTCACCCACTTCCGCCCGTTCGACATCGAGGCCGCTGTGCCTCTGGGAAGCACGGTCGGGCTCTACCTCAATCGGCTGCTCGCCCGGCGCAGCCGCCGTATGCACGCGGTCACCGCCGTGGCCGAGGAAGCCCAGCGGGCCATCCTGCCGGCACCGCCGAAGCGACTGGGGTCGCTGTCCCTCGCGGTCCGCTACCAGGCCGCGCAGCGTGAGGCGCGCATCGGCGGTGACGTCTACGCGGTGCAGCAGACCCGGTTCGGCACCCGGCTGCTCATCGGTGACGTACGCGGCAAAGGCATGGGCGCCGTCGGTACCGCGTCCGTGGTGATCGGGGCCTTTCGGGAGGCGGCCGAGGAAGCCGTCTCGCTGCCACAGCTCGCCGACCGCATCGAGCACGCCCTGCTGCGCGAGGCCGCGCACGACCGGGCCGAGGCACGCACGGAAGGCTTCACAACGGCGCTGTTGGGCGAGATCACCCCGGACGGGTCGACTCTGCGGCTGCTCAACCGCGGGCATCCCGCGCCGTACCTCCTGGACGACGGTACAGTCCGCGCGCTGAATCCTGCCGAGCCTGATCTGCCGCTCGGCATGGGCGTGTTGAGCGCCCGGCGTTCCGTTCCCGATGCTCATCCGCTGCCGCCCGGAGCCGTCCTCCTGCTGATCACCGACGGGGTCACGGAGGCACGCGACAGTGACGGAGCGTTCTACGACCCCATCGTCCGACTTTCGGGACGTGGGGGGTGGGACGATCCTGAGGCCGTCATCGACGTGCTGATGGACGACGTACAGCAGTGGTCGTCAGGTCACGCACTTGACGACACTGCGGTACTCGCGGTCCGGCGGAGGGACGCCAGGCCCGCAGCGCACTGTCCGATGCGCCGGCTGAACCACCGTCTGGACGGGTTCTCGCGCCTGGTCCGCGTAAGGCACTGACCCCCTCCTTTCACGCTCAGATCCGATGTCCGTTAAGTTCTATTTGAAAGGATTTTGCACGCCCGGAGAGTCGCCGAGCTTGAGGAAGGATGCCAGAAGATTCGTATGCAGAAGCCGCCGCACCCGCCGTACAGCCCCACTCGTCCCACGTCCGACCAGACGCTCCCCTGGCTCGCCCAAGCCCTCCCCCGCATCCGCGGGCTGGAGCCCACCATCACCTACGGCTACGCGGGCGAACTGCTCCACGACGACGGCCGAGCCGACATGGACGCCCACGGGGCTCGCGTCGCCGACCTGGTGATACGACTGGGTGAGGCGCTGCTCTCGTACGGTGCCCCCGCCGAAGAGTCCGTCGCCGGCATGCTGATCACGGCCGAGTCGTTCGGTCTCAGCCACGTCGAACCCAGCGTGACCCTGTCCTCCGTGTATGTGTCCGGCTGCGCCCCGGGGGTCCTCTCTCCGGTCCATGCGAGCCGCGTCATCCGCAAGCACGCCACCGACTTTCGCACCCTCGCCCGGATCCAGGCCCTCGTCTCCGCGATCAGTACCCGGCAGTTGTCGCTCACCGAGGCCAGGAAGCGCGCGGCATCCATCCTGGACGGCCGGGCACCCGCCGGGCGCTGGGCGCGGCTGCGCTTCCCGGTCCTGACGGGCCTGGTCGCCGCAGGAGCCGGTCTGGTCTTCGGCGGCGGGATCCTGGAGTCTCTGTCCGCGCTCCTCGCCGCCTTCACCGGTGCCCTGCTCTGTGCCCACCTGGGCAGGCACGGCGTCCCGGCGTTCTACCGGTACGCACTGGCCGCGATGCCCGCCGCCCTCACCGCACTGGCCGTGCACACGCTCGTACCGGAGACCAGCAGCCAGGCAATCGTCGTCGCGGGCATCCTCGGCCTGCTGCCCACGGTTACCTTCGTCAGTGCCGTACAGGACAGTCTCACGGGGCACTATCTGACCGCCCTGGGGCGCCTCTTCGACGCCCTGCTCATCTTCACCGCGGTGATCACCGGTGTAGTGGTGATCCTGGGGCTTGGAACTGTGATGGGTCTCGATCTGCCGATGTCGGCGTCGATCGCCCGCGGCGGCATCTCCGGCCCGGCCGTGGTGGGCGTGATCGTCTTCGCGGTGGCGGTTGCCGCGCGAAGCCGCGCTCGGAGGCAGGACTGGCTGCCTGCCGCGGGCATCGCGCTCGGCGGCTATTGCGTGTTGGTGGGGCTCGGCGCTCTTGGATTCTCCTCGCTCGCCGCGACAGCCACGGCCGCCATCACGGTCGGCGCGGCCGGCCAGGCCCTCGCCCGGCGGCGTCACGAATCCGGCATCGCGCTGGTCGTCCCCGGCATGGCACCCCTGCTCCCCGGAGGCACGCTCTACCTTGCACTGACCGACCTCGCATCAGGCAGAACACCACAGGGTGTGGGCGGCCTCGTACACGTCGCAGCCATCACGCTGATCCTGGCCGTGGGAGGCAACCTCACTGCCGAGTGCGCCCACTTCCTGCGACAGGCCCGCAGCTCGGCCGCACGACAGGAACGCGAGGGAGTACGCACCCCTTGCCAGGCCTCCCCACGCGACCTGTAGGGCCTGGGGCGGCCAGAACTCGGGGGCACGGGCCGGAGGGAACCACCACGGCCCGTACATATCGACCAGCGTGCCGACGACACCGCTCGCGGCAACCCACCGCCCGGCGGGACACACTCCGCCTCGATTCCGGAGGTTC
Source organism: Streptomyces beijiangensis (assembly GCF_017315755.1). Taxonomy (GTDB): domain Bacteria; phylum Actinomycetota; class Actinomycetes; order Streptomycetales; family Streptomycetaceae; genus Streptomyces; species Streptomyces beijiangensis. The sequence continues at coordinate 490 of NZ_JAFLRJ010000188.1, read as the reverse complement.
TGCCCGCTGCCGCCCATACAGTTCCGGGGTTCGACAGGCAAGGACCAGCCACTGGACGCAGCAGCTCGCCGGGGCCCGCTCCTGACCGGGATGATCGGCTGCCACCTTGGCGCGGCCCTGGCGGCCACCGACGCGCTGCGGGTACGGATGTTCGGCCGCGCCGCGCACGGATCACACCCCGAGACCGCGATCGACCCAGGCCCCGTACAACGACAACGACTGCCGATGACCATCGACCGAGCGGCCTGAACCATGGGACAGCCCAGATCGCGGCATGTGAGTTGGCAGCCACCCTCGCGCATCGGGTGAAGCCCCTCCCGCTTGACCTGAGTAGACCTGTCTGTCTAATCTGATTCATGAATAGACAGACAGGTCTACTCATGCTTTGGACGGGAATGGTCATGACGAATCTCTCGGTCATCCCGGCGTCGAAACCGGCGCGCACCTCGGATGGGGCGCCCGCCGACGCCGGATCCGGATCCGCTGCCGT
>NZ_JAFLRJ010001765.1 GCF_017315755.1 Streptomyces beijiangensis | reverse complement strand
GTCCGACCCGTCCGCGGTCTTCTACATGGAGAAGCTGGTCACCGGGCCCGAGGCCGCCGACTTCGTCGACATCAACGCCCCGGTCTCGGTCAACATCCGGCGGGTGGCGAAGGCCAAGCGGTCCAGCCCCGAGGACGTCACGGTGATGATCCTCGACCGCCCCCGGCACGACAGCATGGTCAAGGAGATCCGCGAGACGGGCGCCCGGATCAAGTTCATCTCGGACGGCGACGTGGCCGGATCGATCATGGCGGTACGGGAG
>NZ_JAFLRJ010001764.1 GCF_017315755.1 Streptomyces beijiangensis | reverse complement strand
GGTGCAGAAGTGGATGGCGGCGGTGACCGGTTGCCTGTACCCCGGGGACAGGGCCGAGTCGCGAGCGTCGCAGTACTTGTTGCAGATCGTTGATTCGGGGGCGGCGGTCGCGACTCCGGCGGTGACCGGGAGCAGGAGTGCCAGGGTCGCGATGAGGCAGATCCCGACGGACCGGATGCGTCGTGCCGTTGAGTTCATGTCAGCTCGGCGTGGGGGACGGG
>NZ_JAFLRJ010001763.1 GCF_017315755.1 Streptomyces beijiangensis | reverse complement strand
CGCCCGTCGGGCTCGCCTTCCTCCAGGCGCGCGGGCGACAGCAGCTCGCGGCAGGGCGTTCCTGCCAGGCGTGTGGCCAGTTCCAGACGGTCGTCGGGCAGGCGAAGGAGTGGCAGATGGACATGCCCACGCTGGTGCCGTGGCGTACGGGCGCCGCGCAGGCCTCTCTGTAGCTGGGCCTGGGCGGCGAGGCGGCCGAGGTCGCCTGGGGCGAGCTGGCCCGGTGCGCCCCCGAGCACCTCCGCATCCGTGCGGTGACGCTGCGCGTGATCGCCGCGTGCAGCCGCCCCGAGGAGCGGCCGCAGCTGCTCGTCAGGGCCGTCGAGTCCCTGCAGCAGTGCGACGATCCGTACCAGCTCGCACACCCGCTCTACGACCTGGGCTGGACCCATCAGGTGTCGGGCCGCCCGGCCGGTTCCCGGCCCGGGAC
>NZ_JAFLRJ010001762.1 GCF_017315755.1 Streptomyces beijiangensis | reverse complement strand
CCGGAGCGCACATTCTCGTGTGCCGGAATCCGGGCACAGGAATCACGCGGGCAGGCGTCAGTACGCCGAAGAGAACCTTCTGTGCATAACGCATTGCCGCGCCGCACCGCCCAATTCGCGTGGAACAGAACGTGAGCACCATAGGCGGGGGCAATGGCTCATGGACGGAGAATCCCGTCCGGGCGCGCGTGGCGATGGGCCGTTCGCTCGGGAGCGAGCAGGTGGGGGGGCGGCTGGAGGGCACCCCCCACCTGCGGGTGTGCTGATCAGCCGTTGTTGGCGCCGTTCCCGG
>NZ_JAFLRJ010001761.1 GCF_017315755.1 Streptomyces beijiangensis | reverse complement strand
GGACCGCCTGCTCCGCGTCGCCTGCCGCCGTCGCCCCGGGGAGCGCGCCGGCGTAGTACTTGCCGACCATCGCCGCGACCCGGGAAGCCAGGTTGCCGTAGTCGTTGGCGAGCTCGGACGTGTAGCGGGCGGAGAAGTCCTCCCACGAGAACGAGCCGTCGGCGCCGAACGCGATCGCGCGCAGGAAGTACCAGCGGTACGCGTCCACGCCGAAGTGCGAGGTCAGGTCCTGCGGCTTGATGCCCGTCAGG
>NZ_JAFLRJ010001760.1 GCF_017315755.1 Streptomyces beijiangensis | reverse complement strand
AGGGTGAACCACTTCACCCCGGTCGCCGCCATCACGTCGGTGGGCTTCTGCGGGTTGCCCCAGCCGAGGTACTCGTACGGTGCCGCGGCCATCGCACCGGGTCCGGTGGTGGTCTGCGGGGCGACCTCCAGATAGTCCACGTTGGGTCCGCCGCCCGCGGTGGTGGCGGTGGCCCTGACGGTGTTGGCGCCGGCCTTGAG
>NZ_JAFLRJ010001759.1 GCF_017315755.1 Streptomyces beijiangensis | reverse complement strand
GCCGAGAACCGGCGCGCGGCCCCCGCACGGCTGCGGGGTGCACAGCGCATCCGCGAGGAGGCGGTATGACCACAGCGGCCAGGCAGTTGAAGGGGCGGGCCGCGCGGCTCGCGCGGATGCTGCCGTCCGGGCCCAACACCGCGGCCCGTACGCCCTTCGTCCTGCTGGTCGTGGTGCTCCTCGGCGGCGGTCTGATCACGCTGCTGCTGCTCAACTCGGCGCTCAATGCCGGAT
>NZ_JAFLRJ010000187.1 GCF_017315755.1 Streptomyces beijiangensis | reverse complement strand
GGCGCGCGTGGCAGCCCGCCGGGGCAGCCTCCGTACGCCGAGGACCAGACAGGCGGCCGACAGGGGGATGTTGATGCCGAAGATCAGGTGCCAGCCGCCCGCCCCGATGAGCAGTCCGCCCAGCGTCGGGCCGATCACCGCGACCACCTGGTTGGAGATCGACAGGGCGGCCAGGATCTTGGCGGGGCTCTTCATCCCGGTGCGGTCGGATTCGCTGCGCAGCAGGAACATCGAGGCCGGGTACGCGGCCGAGGTGCCGAAGCCGAGCAGCACGCGCGAGACGACCAGGATCCACAGGTTGGGGGCGAGGACCCCGAGCAGGCCCGCGATGCCGACCAGCGAGGTCCCCACGAGGTAGAGCAGGCGTGGACCGTACGTGTCGACGAGCCGCCCGATGACCGGCTGTCCGACCGCGGTGGCGAGATAGAGCCCCGAGACCAGCCAGGCGGTCTGCGACGGCGGGGCGCCGAACGCCTGACCGATGGGGATCAACGCCACTGCGAGCATGGAGGAGTTGATGGGATTCAGTACGGAACCCAGCATCATCGGGGCGAGCAGCTTGCGGTTGAATCCGCCGGGCTCGTGGCTCCCGGTCCGCCCCAGGGCCCGTATACGGGCGGTGAGGGCCGTCATGACTGCGCGACGTCGTCGAGCAACGCCATCACCTCGACGACCTTGCGCAGTTCTTCGTCGCTGCAGCGTTCCTGCAGGGTGCGCGCCAGCCACTCCTGGCGGGACCGCCGGTCGCCCTGGAAGCGTTCACGGCCCGCGTCGGTGAGGGAGACGAGCTGGCGGCGGCCGTCGTCCGGGTCGGGGCTGCGCCCGGCCAGACCGGCCTCCTCCAGTACCGCGACGGTTTTGGCCATCGACTGCGGGCGAACCCGTTCCGCTCCGGCGAGATCACTCGCCGTGGCCGGGCCTCCCTTCGCGAGGCGCATGAGCACGGACGTCTGCGACGGGGTGAGGTCGCCGTCGCCGGCGAGCTCCCTCAGCCTGCGGACCAGACGTCCGACCACGGCCCAGCTGTCGCCCGCCGCACGGACCGCCAGTTCGGAGGCCTCGCCGCTCGCACTGTCTTCGTTCATGAACACCACCGTAAAACCTTCAGCCTGGACTGTCCAGTTCCAGGTGCACAGTTCAGACTGCGCGTCCACCCGATCGAGTGACGTTGTTGAACTTTGAACGAAAGGGGTCTATAGTCGATCTCGTTGAAGGTTAAACGACCTTGAACCCGTCCCCACCGAGGAGGAGCCATGGCTCTGTTCAACCGCAAGAACCAGCCCGCCGCCGACGCCGCGACCGCCACCCTCCCGGTGGACCCCGCTCTGGCCGCCCTCACCGGCGACTACACGATCGACCCGGCCCACAGCGCCATCGGATTCACCGTGCGCCACGCCATGGTCACCAACGTCCGCGGCTCCTTCGGCGGCCACGAGGGCACGCTCCACCTCGACGGCGCCGACCCGTCCCGCTCGACCGCCTCCATCGACGTACAGATCGAGACCGTCGACACGGGCATCGCGGACCGCGACGGCCACCTGCGCAGCGCGGACTTCTTCGACGCGGAGAAGTTCCCGCAGCTGACCTTCCGCTCGACGCAGGCCGAGCAGCTCGGTGGCGACGCGTACCGGATCACCGGCGACCTGACCATCAAGGACGTCACCAAGCCGCTCTCCATCGACCTGGAGTTCAACGGGTCCGCGACCGACGTGTACGGCAACGAGCGCGTCGGCTTCGAGGGCAGCGCGACCATCCTGCGCTCCGACTGGGGTCTGACCTGGAACGCGGCGCTGGAGACCGGCGGCGTCATGGTCAGCGACAAGGTCAAGCTGACCTTCGACATCTCGGCGATCAAGGCCGCCCCCGCGCAGGCCTGACGCTTTTCTCTCCGTACGCAGCAACACAGCAGCCCCGGTCTCCCAGCGGAGACCGGGGCTGCTGTGCGTCCGCCAGGGCTCTAGCAGCCGCCGCAGTTGTAGTAGAGGACGTCCCAGTGGTTGCCCTCGTCGGTGTAGATGTTCCCGGAACCCGACTGGTACATCGGATAGCCGTCGCCGCGCAGCCCGATGTAGGCGAAGGTGTTGTGGACGTAGTTGGTGACGCAGGTGTTCTTGCCGAAGTCCAGCTTGTAGCCGTTCCAGTGCGAGTACGTACCGCTCGCGTGGCCCGTCTCCGTGCCGCCGGTGATGTTCAGCGCACAGCCGGTCGCCCGCTTCAGGGTCTGCGCACCCTGGGCGGTGGCGAGGTTGAGCTGGTCGAACGACGTACACGTGGAGTTGTTGCGGTTGGTGCAGCCGCCCGAGGACGACCAGGTGACGCCGACGGAGCGGAACATCGACTCACCGGTGGCCTGGCTGATCTTCGTGGCGGCGAAGGCGTCGGACGCGCTGGAGAAGAGACCGACACCGGGTGCGAAGAGCACACCGAGCACCAGCGCGAGCGCACTGAGGACAGAACGGATCTTCACGGGGGAATCCTCCTGCTGTTGACCGTGCTACCTATGGGTCTGCTGTGCAGGTGGCGCAGAGAAGATGGTGCCCGAGTTCTACGCGCGTCCGCCAGAGCGCCTCGGATGTTTATCCCGTCCGGGAGAAGCCTGCGGGGTCACCCTCGCGCATGTGCAGGGTGGGGATGACCATCGGTCTGTCGTCGGTGGCGAAACCTCACCGCGAAAGCCAGGCAGGGGCCTTGCCGTAGGTTGGCGAAGTGACTTCAGGGGATGGGGCGGTCCACGCATCTCGCACGGTGCCGCAGGGGTGCTACTCCTGCGAGCGCGAGGAGGAGTACGGGGGGCTGCCGCCGCGGGAGCACATCGCTTCCGATACGCACTGGCGCGTCGCGCACGCCATCGGGACCTCGCTGCCGGGGTGGCTGGTGCTCCTGCCGCGTCGGCATGTCACCGCCGTACACGAACTGACCGATGCGGAGGCCGGATCGCTCGGGCTCTGGCAGGTGCGGCTTTCGCGGGCGCTGCGGGAGTCGACCGGGTGCGAGAAGACGTACGTGGTGCAGTTCGCCGAGCAGGCGGGGTTCTCGCACGTGCACTTCCATGTCGTGCCGCGGGCTGCCGATCTCGCTCCGGAACTGCGGGGCGGCAAGATCTTCGACCTGCTGGGCCGGCCCGCCGCGGAGTGCCTGACGGATCAGGCCGCCGATGAGGTCGCGCTGGCGGTACGGGCACGACTGGAAATGTCCGGCAGACGCTGAACCCGGCTGGTACAAAACGGAGATGGATACCGAATCGCCGGCGTTCGGCCCCCTGGGCCGGCTGCTCGCCGAGCGTCGGACGGGGTCTGGGAGTGGCCGCACGGCAACCGGTGCATCAAGGGGCGCGAGGAGCTGCGGAGTTACTTCGGGTCGCGGCCCGACGACCGGCTCTCGCGGCGGATGTGCAGCAACGTACTCGTGACGCTGGAGTCGGCGACCCTCGCGCGCGATCTCGCGCTTCCCCACGTACCGCGTCGACGGTGTGTGGCTGCTCGCGTCGCGGTCCGGCCGTACTCCCTTGGGCGTACGTGCACCGCCTCCGCCGGGGCGACGCCCTGAGGTGCGGGTCCTCGCCATGCTGGCCCGTATGAACCGTCCGGGCGAACGCCTCTGTCTCGCCGTCGGCGCCGTCCTGGTGGCCTCCGGTCTCTTTCATCTGGGTGTCTTCTTCGTCGACGGGGGTCCGTGGGACGGGCCCGTCTCGTGGCGCAAGCCGTTCACCTTCGGGGTCTCCTTCGGGCTGACGCTGATGGCCATCGCCTGGGTCACCTCGTATGTGCGGATGAGCGAGCGGGTGCGGGGCGTGCTGCTGGTGGTGTTCGCCGCCGACTGTGTGCTGGAGGTCGGGGGGATCACGCTGCAGGCGTGGCGGCATGTGCCCTCGCATCTGGACATGGAGACGTCCTTCAACTCGGTGGTCTCCATGGCGCTGGCGGTGGGCGGCGGGGTGCTCGTGGTGGTGCTGACCGCCTTCGCCGTCGCTTCGTTCCGGCGGGAACCCGGTGGGCCCGTGGGGATGGCGGTAGCCGTACGGGCCGGGTTCGGCATCCTGCTCGTGGCGCTGGCGTCGGGCGCGGTGATGATCGGGCACGGGGTCTATCTGACGCGTACGGGGCATCAGCTCGCCGCGTACGACTCGACCGCGCCCTTCAAGCCCCTGCACGGGGTGAGCCTTCATGCGGTGCTCGTACTGCCGTTGCTGGCTTGGGTGTTGGGCCTTACGCGGTGGAGCGAGGGGGCGCGGCTGCGGACCGTGCACGCGGCCGTGGGGTGTTATGCGGCGGCCGTCGCGGGGGCTGTGGTGTGGGCGACCGTCACCTACTGACGGCGGCGGTGGGCGGCCACGCGTTCGCGGGTCGCACAGCGGCGGGAGCAGAAGCGGCGGGGCGGGCCGCTGCCCTGGGTGAGGTAGACGTTCTCGCAGGCGGTCGAGGCGCAGATGCCGCCCGGTGGGCGCTGGCCGTCCCAGATGAGGACGGCGAGGGCCAGGCATGAGGCCGCGAGCAGCCACTCGCCCCAGGGGGCGTCGTCGTTGCTGTCGAGGTGCGGATGCCAGGGGGTCGTGCCGTGGTGGGCGGTGAGGCGGAGGCGGCCGGTGCTCTTGCGGAGGAGGCGGTTGAGGGCCTCGGCGGCGGTGTCCGTGTCGGGGGCGGCGAAGACCTCGCGGAGGGCTCCGGCCGCCGTGCGCATCGCGGTGAGGTCGGCGGGGGTGAGGTCGATCGGGCCGGTCTCGCCGTGTTCGCGGAGTACGGCGGCGACCGCGTCCGGGGTGGTCGTCTCCTGGCTCAGGACGTTGACCAGGGCGGCGGTCCGCCGGGCTGTGGTGGTGGAGGTCAGCACCAGGGAAATGTAACGCATCTTGAAGATGTTTGAGTTACCTGCGTAACGTCTCCGGGATGAAGAAGCGTTACAGCGTGCGCAGGTACGCAGCCGGGGCGGCCGTCGCCCGCACCGGCGACGAGATGTCGGGCCCCGCCCTGCTGCTGGCCGGCTTCGCCGCCACGGGCTCGGCCTCCACCGCGTCCTCGCTCCTGGCCGGCCTGGCCGTCTCGGCGGCGGTCGGCGGGCCCGTCTTCGGGATGCTGCTCGACCGGACCGGACAGCCGGGGCGGCTGCTTGCCGGGGCGCTGGGTGTGTACGCGGGGGCGCTCGTGGTGATCCTGCTGAGCCTGGGCCGGGTCCCGGTGGCGGTCACCGTCCTGGTCGCGGTGGGCGCTGGGCTGCTCGGGCCGGCACTGTCGGGTGGGTGGACCGCCCAACTCCCGCGCGCCGTACCGGCGGGAGAGTTCGCGCGCGCCAATGCCCTGGACGCGATGACCTTCAATGTCGCGGCTCTGGCGGGCCCGGCGGCGGCCGGAGTGGTGGCGGGTCTCGCCGGGGCGTCGGCCGGGGTGGCCGTCGCCGCCGCCCTCATCTGCTGTGCGCTGCCTGCGGCTTGGGGGCTGCCGCGTGCCCGTACGCGTACCTCGGAGAGCGTCTCTCCCGTCGCCGGATTCCGGGCTGTCCTGCGCTCGCGTCCCCTGGCGCGGGCGACCGCCGTCTCGGTGGTGTCGTGCGTGGCGGAGGGGATGCTGGTCGCGTGCTGCCCGCTGCTGGGGGCGGAGGTACTGGGCGGGGCCGGGCGCGGGGCACTGCTGCTGGCGGTGGTGGCAGGGGCGGCGCTCGCGGCCAATGCGCTGCTGGCCCGCTCGCGCGGGGTGGCGGCGGCCCCGGAAGCGGTGATCCGGGCGAGCGCACCGGTGCTGGCGGTCGCCCTGGCGGTCGCGGCCACGCTCCAGCCGGTGCTGCTGATCGCCGCGATGGTGGTCGCGGGGGCGGCCCAGGGCCCGCAGCTCACGGCCTTGTTCGCGGTACGGCACCGGGA
>NZ_JAFLRJ010001758.1 GCF_017315755.1 Streptomyces beijiangensis | reverse complement strand
ATGGTGGGCCGCGTTCCGCGCATGAGACCGATCGCCGCGCGGTGCAGGGCCAGCGGGTCGGCGAGCCGCATGGTCGCCGCCCAGTCGGGGCCGACGCGCAGCAGAACCTTCTCGAAGCCGCCGCCGTGGACGAACTTCTCCTCGGTGTACGAGGCGATGCCGCTGCTGCCCGCCTTCACCGGCGGGTCGGGGTCGAGGTTGGCTTCTGTGAGCACCAGTCGTGACACCAGGTCGGGGCGGTGGTGGGCCAGGGCGATGGCGACCGCCCCGCCCATGCTG
>NZ_JAFLRJ010001757.1 GCF_017315755.1 Streptomyces beijiangensis | reverse complement strand
GATCGTGGGCCTGTGCGACGGCGCAGGGGCGCGTATCCAGGAAGGCGTGACCGCACTCGCCGGATACGGCGGGATCTTCCAGCGCAACGTCCGCAACTCCGGGGTCATCCCGCAGATCAGCGTCATGATGGGCCCCTGCGCGGGCGGGGCGGCCTACTCCCCGGCGCTGACCGACTTCGTGTTCATGGTGCGCGGCACCTCGCAGATGTTCATCAC
>NZ_JAFLRJ010001756.1 GCF_017315755.1 Streptomyces beijiangensis | reverse complement strand
CCGTGCTTCGTCAGTACGGCGAGAATCCGCGGGGTCCACCGCGGGTCGGGGCCGTCGTCGAAGGTGAGCACGATGGTGTGCTCGGGCGTGTGCAGCGAACGGGGCTGCGCGCCGGTCGCGTCGACGATCGGCCCGCCGTCCAGGATGCGGCGCGGCACCTTGCCGTCCTCCACCAGCGGGTGGGTGCGGTGGTCGGCCGCGTAGTCGCCGCGTACGTAACCGCCGAGCAGCAGGACGCACATCAGCGTCAGGAGGACGAGCAGCGGGATGACCACACGGGGGCGATGCTGCCGGGCGTCACTCACC
>NZ_JAFLRJ010001755.1 GCF_017315755.1 Streptomyces beijiangensis | reverse complement strand
GTACGAAGTGGTCGACCGCGCCGATGTCCACGCCTGCCCTGCGCGTCAGCGCGAGGAGCGCCGGCGGCACGTGCTCGGCGACGAAGTCCCGTACGCCGCGGCCGTCCATCTTGAAGAAGTGGCCGCCCTCGGCGACGGTCGCAGCCGACGCGGGCCTGCGGCTGCCGCCGGCTTCGACACGGATCAGATGGTGCGCGTCGCCGCGGCTGGACAGGTCGCTCGCGATGATCCCGTACGGCTCCGGC
>NZ_JAFLRJ010001754.1 GCF_017315755.1 Streptomyces beijiangensis | reverse complement strand
ACTCCGACGACATCAAACGCTTCGCGGAGCTCGAAGTCGCCGCGAACATCCAGGCCCTGTGGGCCGCGCACGAACCGCAGATGGACGAGCTCACGATTCCGTTCCTGGGGGCCGACCGCGCCGCCCTGCAGTACCCGTTCGGGGATCTGGCACGCGCCGGCACCCGGCTGGTCGCCGGCAGCGACTGGTCGGTCAGCAGCCCCAACCCGCTGTGGGGCATCCATGTCGCGGTCAACCGGGCCGTACCCCGGGAGGAGAGCCCCGGCCGGGAGTACCCGCCGTTCTTCCCGGAACAGGCC
>NZ_JAFLRJ010001753.1 GCF_017315755.1 Streptomyces beijiangensis | reverse complement strand
CGCGACCCCGACCTTCGCGGGTTTCGCCAACGAGATCATGCCGCTGCAGATCGGCTCGCCCGACGTCGCCGTCCCGCGGCTGAACATGTTCTCGTACTGGCTGTTCCTCTTCGGCGGGCTGATCGTGCTCGGCTCGGAGCTCACCCCGGAGGGGCCCGCCGACTTCGGCTGGTTCGCCTACGCCCCGCTCAACTCGATCAACCACTCCCCCGGCATCGGCGCCGACCTGTGGATCATGGGCCTGGCGCTGGCGGGCTTCGGCACCATCCTGGGTGCGGTCAACTTCCTGACCACCATCATCGGGATGCGCGCCCCCGGCATGACCATGTTCCGTATGC
>NZ_JAFLRJ010001752.1 GCF_017315755.1 Streptomyces beijiangensis | reverse complement strand
GTGTAGAAGCGGTTGAACGCGCGGATCTCATGTACGGGCATGATGTCCACCCAGGGCCGGTTTCTTTGACTCCGTCAAAGGTAGGAGGAGGGGCGCGGCCGCACAAGGGCCGCAGGCGGATTCCTCAGTCGCGGTCCCGGCGGCTGCGCCAGCTGGTGAAGAGCGCGCCCCCGACGCCTGTCACCGCGGCGAAGGCCTCCGGTCCTGTGGCGGCGTAGACGATCGTCGCGAGGGCGAGCAGGCTGAGGAGGGCGATCAGGTCGAGTGCGGACCGGTTCTTCTTCTCGTCGTTGTTCATGGAACCAGTGCACCGCCGCATCCACCGGTCACCGCCATGCGACGAACGAACCCGCAGGAGGTCGTACGCGGGCGGACGTGGGCGAACGCAGGCCGATGTGCGGCGCTGTTCGGTGAAGTGTGTCGCCGTACGGTGACCTGATCCCTAGGGGGTGTCCGGC
>NZ_JAFLRJ010001751.1 GCF_017315755.1 Streptomyces beijiangensis | reverse complement strand
GTTCGGCGCCGGTCACCTCGCTCAGCCCGAGGTACTTGACCTTGCCCGCCTGTACGAGCTCGGCCATCGCGCCGACCGACTCGGCCAGCGGGACCGACGGGACGCGCCGGTGCATGTAGTAGAGGTCGATGACATCGACACCGAGGCGGCGCAGGCTGTCCTCGACGGCCGTGCGGATGTACGCCGGGTCGTTGCGCAGGCCCCGGTAGTGCGGGTCGTCGGTCCGCTCCAGGGCGAACTTGGTCGCGAGGGTGATCTCGTCCCGGTGCGCGGCGACGAAGGGCGCGAGGAACTCCTCGTTGGCACCGCGGCCGTACGCGTCGGCGGTGTCGATGAG
>NZ_JAFLRJ010000186.1 GCF_017315755.1 Streptomyces beijiangensis | reverse complement strand
GATCACCCACCAGGGCCGCGCAGCGTGCCTGCCGCGCGGCCCTGGTGGGTGATCAGCACCGTGCCGTCGGGCCGTTGGGTGTAGGCGAATCCGTGTGGTCTGGGCATGCCAGGGAAGGTAGCCGCTCAGGGAGACGGCGTGACGACTATTTTCCGCCCCAGGCCCGAGCTGAAGCGGTCAAGGGTCGTCGGGTACTCGGCGAGGGGAAGCCGGTCGCTGATGAAGACCGCGGGGTCCAGGACGCCCGTCGCGAAGAGATCGGCCGCCCGCGCGTAGCTGTGCAGGACCGCCATCGAGCCGGTGATCGTGATCTCCCGGTTGTAGATCTTGTACGGGTCGATCGTGGCGCGCGTCGCGTAGTCCGCCACGCCGAACTGAAGGTACGTACCGGCTTTGGCGACCCGGTTCAGGCCGTCCTGGATCGCCGCCGCGTTGCCCGTCGCGTCGATCACCACGTCCCAGCCCCGGCCCGCACGCGACAGTTCCTCCGCCGACGTCGCCGTTGATGTGCAGCCGAGTGTGCGCGCCGTGGCCAGGCGGTCCGTGTTCAGGTCGATGACGTCCACGCTCGCCGCGCCCGTCCGTTTCGCCAGTTCCAGCATCATCAGGCCCATCGTTCCCGAGCCGTAGATCAGGACGTGCGCGGCAAGCTGGGTGCGCAGGACGTCGTAGCCGCGTACCGCGCAGGAGAGCGGTTCGATCAGGGCCGCGTCCTGCGTGGCGATGTGGTCGGGGAGCTTGACGCAGTTGGCCGCGGGGGCCACCGCGTGATCGGCCGCGCCGCCCGCCGTCGTCACTCCGATCGCCGCCCAGCGCTCGCACATGTTGTTGTGGCCCAGGCGGCATTGACATGCTCCCCACCCTGAGGGGCGGGGATTCTGGCCATCTCTACTGGGTGCTGTGCCGCTGCGCGGCACGGCTTGTGGTGGAGGTTCCGTGGCTTCCTGTTTCTTCGCGTGGTGCCGGGATTGCTCCTGGTCTGACCCTCGCTCCGCAGGCTGTCACCGCCAGTCCGGCGGCCGTTTTCACATTGATCGCAGCGTTGTGGTCCCGGTCGTGGACCGCACCGCAGGCGGTACAGATCCATTCCCGGACGTCGAGCGGTTTGGGCCCGTTGTTGAGGCCGCAGGCGGAGCAGACCTGGGTGGTCGGCTCGAACCGGTCGATCTTGATGAAGGTCCGCCCATACCGTGCCGCTTTGTACTGGAGCATGTTCACAAAGCTGCTCCAGCCCGCATCATGCACACTCTTGGCCAGTCTGGTGCGCGCGAGTCCCTTCACCGACAGGTCTTCCACGGCGATCGCTTGGTTCTCGCGGATCAGCTTCGTGGAGAGCTGGTGGTGGAACTCGTGGCGTGCGTCGGCCACTTGTGCATGAGCTCGGGCTACCTTCGCCCGGGCCTTCGCCCGGTTCTTCGACCCCTTCTCTTTGCGGGACAGATCCCGCTGCGCCTTCTTGAGTTTCTTCTCCGCCCGGCGCAGGAACCGCGGCGAACTGATCTTCGTGCCGTCGGACAGGACCGCGAAATGGGTGAGTCCCAGATCGATGCCGACGGACTGGTCACTGTCGGGCATCGATGCGGTGTCGGTGGCCGGGTCGGTCTCGATGACGAACGACGCGAAGTACCGGCCCGCACTGTCCTTGATCACCGTGACGCTGGAGGGAACGGAGGGCAGGGTCCGGGACCAGGCGGCCTTCACCGCCCCGATCTTGGGAAGGTTCAGGCGTCCGCCACCGGTGATCGACCATCGGGCGTTCGCGGTGAACCGGATGGCCTGCCGGGACTCCTTGGCCGACTTGAACCGCGGCTCAGCAACTTTGGGGCCCATGCGCTCGCCCTTGAGGGAGGCGAAGAACGCGCGGTAGGCAGACTCCACGTCCCGCAGGGACTGCTGGAGCACCACACTGGAAACCTCACCCAGCCAGGAGCGCTCCGGGCGCCTCTTCGCCTCGGTGACCAAAACCACTCGACAGCAGCCCCAGTGTTGGGAAGGGCAGACCGGCCGCGTGGGCGTCACGACGGGCGCGCACCGCGTCGTTGAACACGACCCGCGCGCACCCGAACGCCCGCGCCCGCGCACGGGCCTGGCCGGGCTCCGGGTACAACCTGAAGCTGTACCGGAGCTGCATGGCTACGAACTTACATACGAGATTTATGGGTGAGGGCCAGAAGATCAGAAGTGACCAGCACTGCGACTTCGTGCTGCACGTTCGCTTGATCTTCATGACCGAGTTCCGCCATAAAGTGATCAACCCCTCCCTCCCAAGGCCGCCGTGACCAAACAGATCAACTCCCACAAGAGAAGTCGCTTTCCAGCGACGGCGACAGCAGTCGGACAGCCTGACACGGCACTACTGGCGGGCCAACCAACTCTGGTCAGGCTCCTAATGCGCCGCCGTGCGTCCTGCGGACCAGGCCGTGGTTCTCCAGCGCGCGGAGATCTCGGCGCACCGTCTCCCGGGCGACGTCGAGTCGGACGGCGAGGGCGGCGCCATCGACGGAGCCCGACTGTCCTGCGATGTGGACGATTTCGCGTCGGCGCGCTTCCGTACTCACTCCACCTGTACCTCCCTCTTTCTCGCGGACTGCCCGTTCCGGCCCCGTGTGGAGAGTTCTACCGCCGGTGGCAGGGGATGAACAGGCGGGGCGGCGGGCGCGATCCTGCCCGTTTATGACCGATCCGGGGGCGGGTGCGGGCGCTCCACCTGGGACGGTGTGCCCGTCCGGGCACGACAAAGGCCCGTCCGATGCCCGTATCAGTACGGCCAGATCGGCGGGTCGGTGAGGAAGGGGCCGCCGAGGTGGACGTGGGCGGGGTTCGAGCGGTCGAGTTCGCCCTGCTCGGCGATGATCTTCTCGGCGTACTGCTCGGAGTCGTCCCGGGGCTCGTAGCCCAGCGCCTTGGCCGAGGTGAGGTCCCACCACAGGCGGGTGTTGGCGGAGGACCCGTACACGACCGAGTGCTGTACGTCCTCGGCGGTCAGCGCCGCGTGGAAGAGGCGGGCGCCGTCTCCCGGGCTCATCCAGACCGAGAGCATCCGCACCGACGACGGCTCCATGAAGCAGGAGCCGATGCGCACCGAGACCGTCTCCTGGCCGAACTTGTCCCAGTAGAGCTGGGCGAGGTCCTCGCCGAAGCACTTAGAGAGGCCGTAGAACGTGTCCGGGCGGCGCGGGGTGTCGATCGGGATCAGCGGCCCGCCGTCGAGCGGGGCGGGGGTGTAGCCGACCGCGTGGTTCGAGGAGGCGTTGATGATCCGTACGGAGCCCTCGGCGCGGGCCGCCTCGTAGAGGTTGTACGTGCCCTCGATGTTGGCGGCGAGGATCTTGTCGAAGGTGGATTCCAGCGAGATGCCCGCGAGGTGGATGACGGCGTCGACACCGCGGACGGCCTCGCGCAGCGCGTCCTTGTCGGCGAGGTCGGCGCAGATCGCGGTCGGCTCGCCCTCGATCGGGGTGACGTCGAAGAGGCGGAGTTCGTACCCGTAGGCGGGAAGCAGCCCCCGCATCAGGGTGCCGAGGCCGCCGGCGGCTCCGGTGAGCAGGATGGTGCGGGGAGCGGGCATGGGCGGGACTCTCCTCGATGAAGCTCGACTGGCGGCATAAATTTCGGCTGCGTCCATGGACGCAATTCACATCCATGGACAAACTAGGGAGCCTCACCAAGCCCCGTCAAGTGTCGCGCGGAGCCTCGGATTCCACGTCCGTCTTGCCGTTTCTCGTCTTGACCGGCTGCATGGTGCTGGCTTAGCGTGGCTGTGTTCAAGAATATAAACACTGATCAGAACTGTGCACGACTGGATGCCCCAGGGAGCGCCCGTGTCCTCAGCCCTCGCCGGCCGACTTGATGGTCTGCTGTTCTTTCCCGTCACCGCGTACGGGCCGGACGGCTCCATCGACCTCGACGCCTTCCGTGCGCATGTGAGGAGCGGTGTCGACGCCGGTGCGGCGGCGGTCTTCGCCTGCTGCGGCACGGGCGAGTTCCACGCGCTGACCCAGGAAGAGTTCGGCGCGCTCGTCGCCGCCGCTGTCGAGGAGGCCGCTGGCCGGGTGCCCGTCGTCGCGGGTGCGGGTTACGGTACGGCGCTTGCCATCCAGTACGCGAAGACCGCCGAGGCCGCCGGGGCCGACGGGCTGCTCGCGATGCCCCCTTACCTCGTCGTCGCCGACCAGGACGGGCTGCTGCGCCACTACACCGCGCTCGCCGAGGCCACCTCCCTGGACACCATCGTCTACCAGCGCGACAACGCTGTCTTCACCCCCGAGACCGTCGTCGCGCTCGCCCAGGTCGAAAGGATCATCGGCCTCAAGGACGGCCACGGCGACCTCGACCTGATGCAGCGCATCGTCAGTGCCGTAAGGACCGAGCTGCCCGGCCACCCGTTCCTGTACTTCAACGGGCTGCCCACCGCCGAACTCACCGGCCTCGCCTACCGGTCGCTCGGCATCACGCTCTACTCCTCGGCCGTCTTCTGCTTCGCGCCCGACATCGCGCTCGCCTTCCACAAGGCGCTGAACTCGTACGACGACGAGACGGCCAACCGCCTCCTGGACGCCTTCTACCGGCCGCTCGTGGAACTGCGCAACCAGGGCCGCGGATACGCCGTTTCACTGGTCAAGGCGGGCGTGCGGCTCGGCGGCCTGGACGTCGGCGAGGTGCGCCCGCCGCTGAGCGAGCCCACTGCCGACCATGTCAGGCAGCTCAGCGCGATCATCGCCAACGGGCGCGCGGTTCTCGGTTCGGGGGCCTCCGCGTGAAGACCTCGGCCTTCGTCTACCCCTGGGACGTCGTCGGCGACCCGGACGCCGCCGCCCGTATCGCGGATCTCGGCATCCAGCAGGTCACCCTCGCCTCCGCGTACCACTCCACACGCGCCCTGACCCCGCGCCATCCGCTCCACCGGATCGTCACCGCGGAGCACGCGTCGGTCCTGTATCCGGCCTCCGCCGAGCGCTGGGCGGGCCGTGAGCTGCGCCCGTACGCCGCGGGCTCCTGGGCCCCGGCCGCCGACCCGTACGGCGAGGCGGCCGCCGCGCTCGCCGGCGCCGGGCTCGACGTGCACACCTGGGTCGTCCTGGCGCACAACTCCCGCCTGGGCGCCGAACATCCGGCCACCTCTGTGGTCAACGCCTACGGCGACCGCTACCCCTGGGCCCCCTGCATCGCCCAGAGCGCCACCCGCGCCTACCTCGTCGACCTGGCGGCGGAGGCGGCCGTACGTCCCGGGGCCGGCGGCACCGAGCTGGAGTCGCTCGGCTGGTACGGGCTCGCGCATCTGCACGCCCACGACAAGATCGCGGGCGTGGGACTCGGGGACGCGGCCCAGTATCTGATGTCGCTCTGCTTCTGTGCTGCCTGCGTCGCCGGTTACGCGGAACTGGGCGTAGGGGAGGACGAGTTGAGGAGCGCTGTCCGCCGCGCACTCGACCCCGTCTGGTCCTCCGGCAGCTCCGAGGCAGGCCGGCCCGCGATCGAGAAGCTTCTCGGCGCCGACCTCGCCGCCGCCACGCTCGACTGGCGTACCAGGACCGCGCGTTCGCTCCAGGAGGAGGCCGTGGCGGCCGTACGTACCGCCGCCGACCCCGGCTTCCAGGTCCTGCTGCACGCGGACCCCGTCCCGTACCACTGCGGCGCCAACGCCGGTGTGGACGCGGCTCACATCCTCTCCGTCGCCGACGGTGTGGTCGTGCCCTGCGCCGGGGGGACCTCCCTGCTCGCCCCGTTCGCCGAGCACGCCACCGAGGGGACGGTCCTGGCGGCCAACTTCACGGTCGTCTCCGGAATGGGCGGCAGCCCGGCCACGCTGACGGCGGACGCCGCCCGCGCAGCCGGGCTCGGTGCGACCGAACTGCGCCTCTACCACGCCGGGCTGGCGTCGGAGGCGGATCTGGTCGCGGCCGGGCTCGGCCGGTAGGCCGTCGTTCAGCGGCCGTTCACGGAGAAGGCGTAGAGCTTGTTGTTGGAGGCACCGCCGAAGAGGATCTTGGCGAGCGTGTAGCCGGATCCCCAGTAGACGGTGCCGTCCACGACGGCCGGGCCGCGGCCGACCGACCCGCCGCTCGGGAAGCCCCAGAGGATCTTCCCGGTCCTGGCGTCGAGTGCGTACATGTTGTTCTTGTCCGGGTCCTGCGACCCGACGAACACCACGCCGCCCGTGACCGTCGGCTTGCCGATGTCGAAGGGCACCCGCGGGCCCGGGTCGGCGGTCTGCCAGAGGATCTTGCCGGTGTTCTTGTCCAGGGCGCTCCAGGAACCCGCTGTGGCCGTCCTGCCGGAGGGCTGCAGGACGTACGGCTTGCGGTCCACATTGCCGATCGGCATGTAGATGCGCTTGTCGTCGACGGTGGTGCCGTGCATGATCCCGCCGTACAGCGAGCCGGGACCGACCAGGGTCTTCCAGACCAGTGACCCGTTCTTGGCGTCGAACGCCCAGTAGACGCCGCTCTTCTGGCCGACGCCCACGACCTTGCGGCTCCCTCTCTTGTCGTGGATACGGAAGAGATCGGGCCCGCTGCCGAAGTCGAAGTCCTCGCCGCCGGGGTCGGGGCACCAGGAGACCGGGTCCTCCGGGCAGGCCACGATCCACGCGTCGTAACCGGACACGCGGTGCGACCACTTGACGCGGCCGGTGTCCAGATCGAGGGCGAGCACCGTCTCCTGGAGGTTCTCGGGATCGCTGCAGTGGTCGAAGGAGACCTTGTCCTCCAGGGCCTTCCTGACGCACGCCTCCACCGATTCGGGCACGGTGTAGTTGTTGCCCGTCGCGGTGTAGAGGGTCCCGGTCGCGGGATCGACGACCGGCTTGGACCACACGGCGTTGCCGCTGTACCCGCAGTCGGTGGCGGTGCAGGCCGTCACCAGACGGGAGGGCAGTGTGTGCGTCTGCCAGATGAGGCGCCCGGTGCGCAGGTCCACGGAGACCACGCTGCCGCGGAAGGTGCAGCACTTGTAGCCGGCGCTGGAGGCGTAGCCCTCCTCGATGGAGGAGACGCCGGCGTAGATCCTCGAACCCCGCACCACGGGGTCCGCGGTGATCACCGCGGCCTCGTGCGCATCGACCTGGGTGTTCCACACCAGGCGGCCCGTCCAGCGGTTCAGGGCGAACAGATGCGCGCCCTGGTGCGGCTTCCAGATCTTGTGGTTGTCGCCCAGGATCAGCAGGTCGCCCGAGACGACCGGGTTGGTGCGGGCGATGGCGTTGGGGGATCCGGTGTAGTCGGGTACGTACCCCTTCCAGATCAGCGCCCCCGTGGACGCCTTGACGGCATAGACATAACCGCCGTAGTCCGAGAAATAGGTGATGCCGTCGCGGACGGCGGGTGTGACCTGTACGTCGTCCGTGGCGGTGAATACCCATTTGGTCTTCAATTTCGCCACGTTGGACGTGGTGATCGCCTCCCGCTTTTTTACGGCGGGCGTTTCAGGCGGTTCGGGCGCGGCAGCGACAAGCAGCGCCAGCGCCATGGACAGTAATACCGCGGCCAAGCGTCTTGGGAGCATGACGGGATTGTCCCGGAATTCAACGGGCCCCCGAAACCCCTATTTCCATTCCGGAACAGGGGTCGACACGGACGCGTCCGCTGCGCTATTCGACCTGCTCTGCAGGAGTTGCAGCGCGGCCTCCGAAGGGGTGCCCCTGTCGGCGAAGTACATCAGGACGCGGTGCCCCGAATCGTCGGGCAACAGCAGGCTCTCGTAACGCAGTTCGAGGGCGCCGACCTCCGGGTGCTGGAACTGCTTGATGCCCGCCACATGGCTGGCGATCGTGTGCTTGGACCAGAGCATGGTGAACTCGGTGCTGTTCATGGAGAGTTCGCCGACGAGATCGACCAGCTCCGGGTCGTCACGGTGCCGGCCGACGATCACCCTGAGCGCCGCGACCGCGCACCGCGCCTCGTCCTGCCAGCGTACGTACAGATCACGGGAGTGCGGGTCGAGGAACAGCATCCTGGTGAGGTTCGGCCGGTCCGCCGCACGGGACGGCGCCGCCGCGTCCAGATGGCCGGCGAGCAGCAGATGGCCCAGCGGGTTCCAGGCCAGGATCTCGTGCCGTACGCCGAGGACGATCGCCGGGACGTCACCCACCGCGTCGAGCAGCAGCCGCAGCCCCTGCCGTGCACGCGCGGGCTTCGCGGGCTTGCGCGGCCGGGACGGCGCGGGGCGGGCCAGCTCGTGCAGATGTGCACGCTCGGCCTCGCTCAGGCTCAGCGCGCGCGCCAGACTCTCGATCACGGACTCCGACGCACGGGTGCTCTGCCCCTGCTCGAGCCGGGTGTAGTACGTGACGCTCACCCCGGCCAGCTGCGCGAGCTCCTCACGGCGCAGGCCGGGCACCCGGCGCATGCCGTACGAGGCGACGCCCACGTCCTCGGGCTTGATACGGCTGCGCCGGCTGCGAAGGAACTCGCCCAGGGCTGCGTTGGAGTCCATGGGTCCCATGGTCCCCGATCCGGCCCGGAGATGGCTGACCCTGTCAGTGATAGGCAGCGGCTGACTACCCGGAACAGGGAGTGGTACACCGTCCCGCACAGGGCGACAGTGCAGATCAGAACCATCTGCCCCGTCCTGGAAGGAACCCTTCAGCATGACTAGCGTCGATCAGGCAGTCGGTGGTGACACCGCGGTTGCCGTACGGATGACGGGGCGGCAACGACTCGCCCTGGCCCTGCTGCTCACCGCGAACTTCACCCTCGCTGTCGACTTCTCGGTACTGAACGTCGCGCTGCCCACCATCGGCGCCGACGTCGGGTTCTCGCTGGCGAACCTCCAGTGGATCGCCACCGGATTCGCACTCGCCGCCGCGGGCTTCACCCTCCTCTTCGGGCGGATCGCGGACCTCTTCGGACGCCGCAGGCTCTTCCAGGCGGGCATGGCACTGCTCGCCGTCGCCTCGCTGGCCGGCGGCCTCTCGAACTCCCCGACCCTGCTGCTCGTCGCCCGTGTCGCCCAGGGCCTCGCCACCGCGGCGGTCACCCCGGCCGCGCTCTCCCTGCTGACCACCTCGTTCCCCGAGGGGCCGCTGCGCGCCAAGGCGCTCGGCCTCAACGGGTCCCTGGCCGCGGCGGGCTTCACCACCGGCGCCATCCTCGGCGGCATCCTCACCGACCTGCTGAGCTGGCGCTGGGCGTTCTTCATCAATGTGCCGATCGCCCTCGGCGTCCTGATCCTCGCGCCCTCCGTACTCGAAGAGGGCAAGCCCGAGGAGCGGCGCAAGCTCGACTTCCCCGGCGCGGTCCTGGTGACGCTCGGACTCCTGGCGCTCATCTACGGACTGACCACCGCGGGCCAGAAGTCCTGGGGCGACCCGCAGGCCGTCATCCCGCTGGTCGCCGGCGTGGTGCTGCTCGTGCTCTTCTGGCTGGTGGAGCGGAAGGTCGCCGAGCCGCTGGTACCGGTGTCGATCCTGCGCAGGTCCTCCGTGGCCTGGGGCAACTTCGCGGGCCTGCTGGCCTTCGTGACACAGACCGGTCTGATCTTCCTGCTCACCCTGTACCTGCAGCGCGTCCTGCACTACACCCCCCTGGAGGCAGGACTCTCCTTCATCGTGCTCGGTGTCGCGGCGTTCCTCGGCGGGGTGAGCTCGCCGAAGATCCTCGGGAAGCTCGGCAACAAGAAGATGATCGTGATCGGCTTCCTGCTGCAGGCCGTCGCGACCCTCTCCCTCATCTGGCTCGGCGAGGACTCCTCCTGGATCGCCCTGCTGCTGGCGGCGACCTTCGTCGGCGGCTTCGCCAACCTGCTGCCGATCGTCGGCTTCATGGTCACCGCGACCTCCGGACTGCCCGACCGCGAACAGGGCCTGGCGACCGGTCTGACGACCATGACGCAGCAGGTCGGCATCACCCTCGGCATCCCCGTGCTGAGCGCCGTGTTCGCCGCCCGGATGAACTCCCTCGGCGGCGAGAACGTCGACAACGTGCTCGGCGGCATCACCACCGCGATCGGCGTCGACACGGTGCTGTGTCTGGCGGGTGCGCTGCTGGTCGGACTCTTCCTCCGTACGCCCGGAAAGTCCGACGGACAGTAGCCGAATTCCGGACCCGGCGTAACGGAGAGCTGGTCTCCGTTACGCCGGTGTTCCTATGTGACATCAAAGTGCCTTCTACCGCGCGGCCCCGAGTGCGACCACGATGAAGTGGAACACCTTTCACCGCCTCATTGCTGAACAGGAAAGAGAAGTTTCCGTGGTTGCATCCACCGTGCGCCCGCAATCGTCCTACGGGCTCAGGCTCGCGCTACTGGGACTCGCTCAGTTCATCGTCACCCTCGATTTCAACATCGTCTATGTCGCACTGCCCGACATCGGCAGCGAAGTCGGTTTCTCCGAACAGTCGTTGCAATGGGTGGTCAGCGCCTACGTGGTCGTGCTCGGCGGCTTCCTGCTCTTCGGCGGCCGTGCCGCCGACCGGCTCGGGCAGCGCAGGGTCTTCGTCGTCGGGCTGCTGCTGTACGCCGCCGCCTCCCTCGTCGGCGGCTTCGCGGGCAACCCCGGCACGCTGATCGCCGCCCGCGCCGTCCAGGGCATCGGAGGCGCGCTGCTGACTCCCGCCACCCAGCGGCTGATCTTCAGCAACTTCGCCGCGGGCCCTGAGCGCAACAAGGCCTTCGCGACCTGGGGCGCGGCCGGCAGCGCCGGACTCTCCGCGGGCGCACTGCTCGGCGGGCTCCTCACCAACTACCTCGGCTGGCAGTGGGTGTTCTTCGTGAACGTCCCCCTCGCCGTGATCGCCGCCTTCGCCGCGGTCCGGGTGTTCGCCACCGACACCACGGGCGGCGGCGAGCGCAAGGGCTTCGATCTGCCCGGGGCGCTGATCGCCACGCTCGGATCCACGCTGGTCGTGTTCGGTGCGGTCAGGGGACCCGACGCGGGCTGGACCTCGCTCCAGGGCGCCTGGTCGGTGGCGGCAGGCGTACTGCTGCTGGCGGTCTTCCTCTTCGTGGAGTCCAGGACCGAGGCGCCGCTCGTACCGCTGCGCATGTTCCGCAACCGCGGTCTCGCGGTGGCCATGGGCGTGGCGTTCGCCTTCCAGGGATCCACCGCGGCCGTCTACTACCTGCTGACCACCTACCTGCAGAGCGCACTCGGCTACAGCGCGCTCCAGGCGGGCCTGGCCTTCCTGCCGCCGACGCTCCTGTCCATGGTGAGCGCCCTGCGCATCACCGCCCCGCTGCTCAACAAGTGGGGGATCAGGCGGACTCTGGTGGTCGGCGTGCTCATCACCGCCGTCGGCACCGCAGGACTGTTCGCCGCGTTCTCGGCGAACAGCTCGTACTGGGCGCTCCTGCCCGGACTGCTCGTCTGGGGATTCGGCGGCGGCATCGCCTTCTCGCCGATGTTCGCGGCCGCGGGCATCGGGGTCCAGCCGGCCGAACAGGGCGTCGCCGCCGCGATGGCCAACACGACCCGGCAGATCGGCGGCGCCCTGGGCCTCGCCGTGGTGGTCGCCGTCGTCGTCGCCACCGCCGGGACGCGTGCGTCGGGCGCCGACCTCGTCGACGGGCTGCGTACGGCCGGCTGGGTCGCCGTGGCGATCACGGTCGTCGCCGCGCTCGTCGTCCTCGTACTGAAGAAGCCGGCGCCCCCCGCCCCGGCAGCGGAACCGGCCCCGGAGGCGGTCACGCTGCCCGCCGCGGCGAAGCCGGCCGCGTCAGAAGTCTCGCCGTGAGGCGCTGAACACCGTTCTGCAGCACATCACTCGGTAGGAAGGGTTACGGAAATGATCTGGGACGACGTGTACCTCAGCAGCGCCGCCGTCTGGCTCGGGGAGAAGGAGGACGTCAAACTCGCCGTGAGCGAGGGCCGTTACGACGCCGAGGAGCAGGTGGAGGACGACTTCCTCGCCATGCGCGTCGCACCGGACGTCGCACCGCCTGACATGGCCGTACAAGCAGCGGAGCGTGCGCTGGAGCGCAGCGGCGCGGACCGCGACTCCTTCGCACTCGTCGTGCACGCCAGCGTCGGCTTCCAGGGCGCGGACCACTGGTCCCCGGCGCCGTACATCCAGAGCCGTACGGTCGGCGGGAACGGCTCGGCGGTCGAGGTGAAGCAGGCCTCCAACGGGGGCCTCGCCGCACTGGAACTGGCCGCCGGATACCTCTCGGCCCAGCGCGGACCGGCCTCGGCGCTCGTCACCACCGCCGACCGCTACAGCCTCCCGTCCTTCGACCGCTACCGCTCCGACAAGGGGCTGCCGCGGGGTGACGGAGGTACTGCCCTGGTACTGACCCGGGGCGCCGGAGTGGCCAGGCTGCTCTCCACCTCGATCGTCAGCGACACCACCCACGAGGCGCTCTACCGCGGTCCGGGACCGCTGCACGACCTCAGCGGCGCCGACGGCTGGCCGGTGGACATCCGCAAGCACCGCCAGGCCTACCTGGACCAGGGGATCGACATCTGGGAACTCATCGCCTCGGTCAACGCCCGTCAGCAGGAGGCCATCCAGACCGCGCTGAAGGACGCCGGCGTGGACAGCGGCGAGATCGCCCGCTGGGTGTTCCCGTTCGCCGGCCGCGGGGTGGTCGACTGGGAGCTGCGCAAGCGGGACTTCGGCATCGAGGAGGAGCGGACCACCTGGGACTGGGGCCGCACCGTCGGCCACCTGGGCGCAGGCGACCAGGCGGCCGGGATCGTCCGGCTCCTGGAGACCGGTGCGGTCCGGCCCGGCGACAAGGTCGTACTGGCGGGCATCGGCGCCGGGTTCTACCTGGGCTGCGCCGTACTGGAGATCACCGAGACGCCCGACTGGACGGTCACCGCGGACTGACCCGCACACGATCCACCGTCGTTTCCCCCTCACGCGAAAGGCCTGGGAAGTTGCCCCAGTTCACGACGCTCACCTGGGAGCCCAGCGCCCGCTGGGTGCGCGGGACCAAGAGCGGAACCACCGTCGTCGACAGCAAGCACCCGGTC
Organism: Streptomyces beijiangensis; assembly: GCF_017315755.1. GTDB lineage: Bacteria > Actinomycetota > Actinomycetes > Streptomycetales > Streptomycetaceae > Streptomyces > Streptomyces beijiangensis. Next base: position 3,039 of record NZ_JAFLRJ010000186.1, on the reverse strand, counting down.
CTCGTCAGGGATCCGGACAAGTACGTGCCGCTGTACGCCTTCCCGAAGCGGGACGTCCGCGTCGAACTCCTCAGGCCCAGTGCCCGGCCGCCCGGCGGCGAACCCGACGCCGGCGGCAAGGAATTCTTCGACCTGGTCGTCGACGGCGTCACCGTGGAGAATGCGGCATGGGCCTATCCACCCGGTGAGCTGGCCGATTACATCGCCTTCGAGTGGTTTCTCCGGGACGGTGTCATCGACCACTGGTACGAGGAGGACGAAGAAATCTTCGTGACGCCGCGCGACCCCGCACACCGGGTGGACGCATTGCGGAGCAGCCGGCATGTGGAGGTGTGGATCGACGGGAAACTCGTAGCCGATTCACGCCAGTCGGTCGCCCTTTTCGAAACGGGTCATGCGGTGCGTTACTACGTACCGCAGGAAGACATCCGTATGGAGCTCTTCGAACCCACGGACTCCCGCACCGGATGCCCCTACAAGGGGTTCGCTTCGTACTGGTCCTACACGGGCGGTGACACGCCCGTCACCAGGCCCGATGTGGCCTGGGGCTATCCCGACCCGACTCCGGAGAGCGGCCCGATCAAGGGGCATCTGGCTTTCTACGACAATGTCGCCGAATATGTGGTGGACGGCGAGAAAATCTAAGACAACCCTCCTCCCCCCAGGCCCCTGCCGTCGCGGACAACGCGGCGGCAGGGGCTTTCCGTCTGCCATTTTACGAAAACCCCTAGAGTCCCCGGCGCCATGGCAGGGGGCGGTTAGGGGTGGATCAATAACTCCGTCCGGTGCAGCATTGAAGTACCGGAAAAAAGCCTGCGCACGACTCAATTGCAGGCGCCTGTCCGGGGTTTCTTCCCCTGATACGGAGGAATGGCGTGGACGCACTGGCCGAGGCCGTGGTGGGGGGAGCGACCCCCGAGCAGTTGGAGCGCATCCCGCTGCCGCAGGAATACACCGCCGCCCATCTGCGGGCGGAGGACGTGGGCATGTTCGGCGCGGCCGAGGACAAGGACGTCCGCAAGTCGCTGCGCGTCGGCCAGGTGCCGATGCCCGAGCTCGCACCCGACGAGGTGCTGGTCGCGGTCATGGCGAGCTCCGTCAACTACAACACCGTCTGGTCGGCGATCTTCGAACCCGTCTCCACCTTCGGGTTCCTGAAGAAGTTCGCCGCGACCGGCGGCCACGCGGCCCGCCATGACCTGCCGTACCACGTCCTGGGATCGGACGCGGCCGGCGTGGTGGTGCGGGTGGGCAGTGGCGTACGGCGCTGGAAGGCCGGCGACCACACGGTGGTGAGCTGCTCGTACGTCGACGACCAGGAACCCGCGACGCACGGCGACGGCATGCTCGGCGCCGAGCAGCGGATCTGGGGGTTCGAGACGAACTTCGGCGGGCTCGCCCACTACACCTTCGTGCGGGCCAGCCAACTCCTTCCCAAACCGGCCCACTTGACCTGGGAGGAGGCCGCGAGCACCACCCTCTGCGCGGGAACCGCGTACCGGATGCTCATCGGTGAGCACGGGGCCCGCATCAAACAGGGCGACATCGTGCTGATCTGGGGCGCCACCGGTGGACTCGGGGCCTTCGCGGTGCAGTTGGTGAAGAACGCCGGTGGGATCCCCGTCGGCGTCGTGAGCTCCGAGGCCAAGGCGGAGGTACTGCGCAGGCTCGGCTGCGACGTGGTGCTCAACCGGGCCGAGATCGGCCTCGGCGAGGACAGCCCCCGTACCCCCGAGGCCACCATCGAGCTCGGCAAACGGCTGGGCCGGGCGATCCGCGACGCCGTGGGCGAGGACCCGCACGTCGTCTTCGACTACATCGGCCGGGCCACCTTCGGCATCTCCGTGTTCGTGGTGCGACGCGGCGGCACGGTCGTCACCTGCGGGTCGAGCACCGGCTACCAGCACGAGTTCGACAACCGCTACCTGTGGATGAACCTGAAACGCATCCTGGGCAGCCACTCGGCCAACCTCCAGGAGCAGTGGGAGTGCAACCGGCTGTTCCGCCTCGGTCATCTGGTGCCCGTCCTCTCCTCGGTCCACCCGCTCGACGAGGTCGGCGAAGCCGCCCGCCTGGTGCAGACGAACCAGCACATCGGCAAGGTCGGCGTCCTGTGCCTGGCGCCGGAACCCGGACTCGGCATCACCGACACCGCCCTGCGGGCGCGCATCGGCGAGGACCGGCTCAGCCCCCTGCAGTCCCTGTCCGCCTGAACCACCGCGCGAAAGGCGTACCGACGTGACACAGCACTCGGCCGGTGTCCTTGGGACCGGCTCCTATCTGCCCAAGGAAGAGATCAGCAACGAGGCCGTGGCCGGACCGGCCGGGGTCACCGCCGAGTGGATCGAGCGCAAGACGCACATCGTGTCCCGCCGGTACGCGGCCCCCGACGAGGCCACGTCCGACCTGGCGACGAGGGCCGCCGGGGAGGCGCTCAAGGGCGCCGGCATCACGGCGGGGCAGATCGACTACCTCATCGTCGCCACTTCGACCGGGGACTCGCCTCAGCCTCCTACCTCGTACCTGGTGCAGAACGCGCTGGGCGCCGACCGGGCCGCCTGTCTCGACGTGAACGTCGTGTGCAGCGGATTCGTCTTCGGACTCGCCCTCGCCCACAGCCTGCTGGCCGTACGGCCCGGCAGCCACGCCCTGGTGATCGGGGCCGACATCTACTCGCGGATCCTCGACTTCTCCGACCGCCGCACCGCCATACTCTTCGGCGACGGAGCCGGGGCGGCCGTGCTCGGACCGGTGCCCGACGAGACCGGGATCCTCGACTTCGACCTCTCCAGCCATGGCTCCGCACACCGCTACATCCGGGTGGAAGCGGGTGGCAGCAGGATGCCCGCGTCCTCCGACACCCTCGGTGAGGGCGGCCAGTTCTTCCGGATGGAGGGGCGCGCGGTAAGGGAGTTCGTCGCCGAGAAGGTGCCCCCCGCGCTGGCCGCCCTGGCGGCCCGTAACGGCACCCGGCTCGACGAGGTCGACCACTTCGTACCGCATCAGGCGAACGGGGTGCTGCTCGACGAGCTCGTCGAG
>NZ_JAFLRJ010001750.1 GCF_017315755.1 Streptomyces beijiangensis | reverse complement strand
ACCGTCGACGGGTCGACGGTCCGCTACCGGCTGGCCTTTCCCGCCCTCGACGGCGTACGGATCGACGCGCAGATCGGCGTCACCGGCACCCAGGTCACCTTCCGCATCACGAAAATCACCGACACCGACGCCTTCCGCGTCTCCACGATCGACATCCCCGGACAGAACCTGCTGTCCGTACGCGGCGACCAGCCAGGCGCCCATGTCAC
>NZ_JAFLRJ010001749.1 GCF_017315755.1 Streptomyces beijiangensis | reverse complement strand
TCGGCTCCAAGGTCCTGGCCGATGTCGCGGCCATCCTGGAGCAGCCGAGGCGCCTGATCACCTGGGCCTGACCCGCACCGCACGCCCGCACACAGCTGTGGCCCGGACCGTCCGACGACGGTCCGGGCCACAGCGCCGTTCACTACTTCTTGAAGCCGTAGTCCATGAGCTTCTTCGCGTCCGCGGTGCGGGTCAGGCCCAGGTGATCAGGCGCCTCGGCTGCTCCAGGATGGCCGCGACATCGGCCAGGACCTTGGAGCCGAGTTCGCCGTCGACCAGCCGGTGGTCGAAGGAGAGCGCGAGGGTGGTGACCTGGCGCGCCTTGACCTTGTCCTTGTGGACCCAGGGCTGGAGCTTGATCGCGCCGACCGCGAGGAT
>NZ_JAFLRJ010001748.1 GCF_017315755.1 Streptomyces beijiangensis | reverse complement strand
CGACTCCGGTGGCGCGCAGGCCGGTCTCGCCCGCCGCGAGGGACTCCTGGAGGGGCGCGCGCTGGTCAGGGTTCTGGAGGAGGGTGTGGACGCCGTTGCCGATCAGATTGACCGTCGTCTCGAAGCCGGCGAAGAGAAGGATGAACGCCATCGCCGCTGCTTCGTTCTCGGTGAGGTGCTCACCGTCGTCCGAGGCGCGGATGAGGTGGGAGATCAGGTCGTCGCCGGGGTTCTCGCGCTTGCGGTGGATGAGTTCGGCGAGGTAGTTGCGCATCTTCTTGACGGAGCGTGCGACAC
>NZ_JAFLRJ010001747.1 GCF_017315755.1 Streptomyces beijiangensis | reverse complement strand
CCGCCGAACTCGGCGAGCGGGCACGCTACTTCCACCTCGACGTGACGTCCGAGCGGGACTGGCAGCGGGCCGCCGCCTTCACGGCCGCCGAGTTCGGCGGACTGCACGGCCTGGTCAACAACGCCGGAGTCTCCACCGGACAGCCCCTGGACACGGAGACCGTCGAGCACTTCCGCAAAGTGATCGACATCAACCTGACCGGCGTCTTCATCGGCATGAAGAC
>NZ_JAFLRJ010001746.1 GCF_017315755.1 Streptomyces beijiangensis | reverse complement strand
GTCGACGAGTAGGGGTTCTTGACGTGCTGGGCCTCGTCGGCGACGAGCAGGCCCCACTCCGTGCCGGCCAGCTTCTCGGTGTCGAGCCGCGTCGTGCCGTACGTGGTGAGGACGAACTCCCCGTGCGCCAGGTCGTCCAGGGACCGCGAGGCCCCATGGAAGCGGCGTACCACGGTGCCCGGTGCGAACTTCTCGATCTCCCGC
>NZ_JAFLRJ010001745.1 GCF_017315755.1 Streptomyces beijiangensis | reverse complement strand
GTCTCCAGGGCGGCGACCTCCGGTCAGGCGTATGTGTACGTCGACGGGGTCAAGATCACCACGGTGGATCTCAAGTCCTCGACGACGCTGTACCGCCAGGCGATCTGGACCAAGACCTGGTCCACGAGCGCCAAGCACACGGTGAAGATCGTCGTGGTCGGCACGAGCGGCCGTCCGACGGTGACGACGGACGGTATCGCGTACGTGAAGTAGCGGCACCGGTACGACGGCGGAGGCC
>NZ_JAFLRJ010001744.1 GCF_017315755.1 Streptomyces beijiangensis | reverse complement strand
GCACCATCGGTCAGAACCCGGACACCCAGCGCGAAGTGAGCGTCCTCGGCCTCGGCGCGATGCGTGTCGGCACCGCCACCGACGAGGCGACCTCGTACGCGATCCTCGACCGGTACGTCGAAGCCGGCGGCACCTTCATCGACACGGCCAACAACTACGCGTTCTGGGTCAACGGCACCCAGGGCGGCGAGAGCGAGCAGCTC
>NZ_JAFLRJ010000185.1 GCF_017315755.1 Streptomyces beijiangensis | reverse complement strand
CGCCGAGCAGCCGCCCCGTGCGGCGCTCGGCGAGCATCTTCACCGTCATCAGGGCCGCTCCGGGGTAGTACCCCGCGCTGTTCGTGGACTCGATCTTCGCCGTGACGAACTGCAGGCCCGCCGCGCGAGCCTCCTTCTCGCGCAGGCCCGTGCGGGCGATCTCCAGGTCGCAGACCTTGGAGACGGCCGTGCCGACCACGCCGGGGAACGTGCCGTACCCGCCGCCGATGTTCGAGCCGATGATCTGGCCGTGCTTGTTGGCGTGCGTACCGAGTGCGATGTGGCGTTCGCGCCCCGAGACCAGGTCGAGCACCTCCACGCAGTCGCCGCCCGACCAGATGTTCTCGTGGCCGCGCACCCGCATGGAGAGATCCGTGAGGATGCCGTGGTGATCGCCCAGCGGGAGTCCGGCCGCCCGTGCCAGGGCGGTCGCCGGTTCCACGCCGATGCCCAGGACCACGACGTCCGCCGGGTACTCGGCCGCGTCCGTGGCGACCGCGCGCACCCGGCCATCCTCGCCCGTGAGGATCTTGGTGACCTCGGCGCCGGTCACCGTCGTGATGCCCATCGTGTCCATGGCTTCGTGCACGAGGCGGCCCATGTCCGGGTCGAGCGTGGTCATCGGCTGCTCGCCGCGGGTCAGGACGGTGACCTCGTAGCCCCGGTGGAGAAGCGCCTCGGCCATTTCCACGCCGATGTAGCCCGCACCGACGATCACCGCACGGCGGCCCTCGGTCCCCTCCAGTGTGTCGATCAGCGCCTGGCCGTCGTCGAGCGTCTGGACGCCGTGCACGCCCGGTGCGTCGATGCCGGGGATTGAGGGGCGGATGGGGCGGGCGCCGGTCGCGACGACGAGCTTGTCGTACGGCGTCCAGGCGTCGGCGCCCGATTCCAGGTCGCGGCTGCGCACCCGCTGCCCGGCCACGTCGATCTCCGTGACCTCGGTCCGCATCCGCAGGTCGATGGCGCGCTCCCGGTGTTCCTCGGGCGTACGGGCGATCAGGTCGTCCCGCGCGGGGACCTCGCCGCCCACCCAGTACGGGATCCCACAGGCCGAGAAGGACGTGAAGCGGGACCGCTCGAAGGCGACGATCTCCAGCTCCTCCGGGCCCTTCAGCCTGCGGGCCTGCGATGCGGCGGACATGCCCGCCGCATCGCCGCCGATGACCACCAGTCGTTCCGCCGCCATGCGTTGACCCCTTGCGTCAGCCCTGTCCGCCTTCTTCCTCGGACGGTACGTGAGCCGGGGCCGGTACATGAGCAGGAGCCGACGGGTGAGCCGGGGCCGGTACGTGAGCAGGAGCCGCTACGGGGCGCTTCGGCAGCCGGGTCCTGACCAGCCGCCACAGGACGTACAGCACGGCGAGCAGGGCGGCGAACGGGGCGACCGCGGCGACCACCATGGCGATCCACTTGAGCACCGTCACGAACGCGCCCCAGCCGCCGCCGAGGGCGTCCAGGAAGCCGGGGCTGTCGTCCTTCTTCTTCGCCGCCTTCGGCGCCGCCGCGGGCTCGGAGAGCGAGAGCGTGATCGTGGAGAGGCTCGTCTGGTCCTTGAGGGACGCCTGCTGGGAGAGGAGTGACTCCAAGTCGGCCTGGCGGGTGGAGAGTTCACCCTCCAGCTGGACCACGTCACCGATCTTGTCCGCCCGGTCCATCAGTGCACGTATCCGGGCGACGCTCGCCCGCTGGGTGGCGATCCGGCTCTGCACGTCGACCACCTGGCTGGTGACGTCCTTGGCGTCGGACGTACGGGAGAGGAGCTTGCCCGTGCCCTGGAGAGCGGCGAGCACGGTGTCGTAGCTCTCCTGCGGGACCCGCAGGACGATCGTCGAGACCTCGTGTCCCGAGCTGTCGCGCCGGGTCGACTCGTTGCCGACGAAGCCGCCCGCGGTCGCGGCCGCCGTGCGCACGGTGGACAGTGCCTCCGCCACGTCCTTGACCTGCACGGAGAGCGAGGCGGTCCTGATGATCTGGCTCTTGGTGAGCACAGGGCTCTTCGCGGGCTTCCCGCCGGACGACGGCTGCGCGGCGCCGGAGTCCGCGGCCCCGCCCGCTCCGCCGGCCTCGGCAGGGCCGGCGGCCTTGTTGTCGGCCGCCGATTTTCCGGCGGAGTCGTCGCTGCTGCCGCTCCCGCTGCATCCGGCGAGGGCGAGCGAGGCGGCGAGCAGAACCGCCGCGAGACTTCTGGGTGCGCGCATTCCGGGTCCCCCGAACGTCGTGTTGGGTGTTGCAGGTTCGACGTACGGGGCGGTGGTACGGGTTGCCCTCCGGTGATCCCGAAGCGGTCACGTTCGGGACTCGGAAAGGGATTCGGAAAGGGTTTGAGAGAGTGGACCCATGAGTGCGGACACACAGGACACACGTACGGGCCATGTCGTGGTCGTCGGCGGCGGGATCTCCGGCCTCGCGGCCGCGCACCGGCTGCTCGCAGCAGGGGTGCGCGTGACCGTCCTGGAGGGCGCGGGCCGGCTCGGCGGCAAGCTGTTCCCGGGAGAGATCGAGGGCGTACGGACCGACTTCGGCGCCGAGTCGATGCTCGCCCGCCGACCCGAGGGCGTGGACCTCGCCCGCGCGGTCGGCATCGGCGACGCCCTGCAGCCGCCCGCCGTCGCGAGTGCCAGCCTCTGGAACCGCGGCGAGCTCGTGCCCATGCCCAAGGGGCATGTGATGGGCGTCCCCGGAGATCCGCAGGCGCTCACAGGGGTCCTCTCCGAGCAGGGCCTGCGCCGGCTCGCCCAGGACCTCGAACTGCCCCGTACCGACATCGGCGAGGACACCGCGCTCGGCGAGTTCATCGCCGCCCGGATGGGCCGCGAGGTCGTCGACCGGCTCGTCGAGCCGCTCCTCGGCGGGGTGTACGCGGGCGACGTCTACCGCACGTCGATGCGCGCCTCCGTCCCCGCGCTGTACGAGGCGGCCCGCAGCCACGACACCCTCACCGCGGCCGTACGGTCCATCCAGGCGCGCACCGCGGCCACCGCCACCGACACCCCCGTCTTCGCGGGGATCGACGGCGGCATCGGCACCCTCCCGCTCGCCGTCGCCGCCGCGATCCGCGCCGCAGGCGGCGACATCCAGCTGGACCGGCCCGTCCACGAGCTGCGGCGCACCGCGGCGGGCTGGCGGCTGCGTACCGACGGCGGATTCGTCGATGCCGACGCCGTGGTCCTCGCCGCCCCCGCCTGGGCCGCATCCGCGCTGCTCGCCGACGCGTCGCCGGCCGCCGCCGCGGAGCTGGCCGCCGTCGAGTACGCCTCGATGTCCCTGGTCACCCTCGCCTTCCGGCGCAGCGAGGTGAACCTGCCGCAGGGCTCCGGTTTCCTGGTGCCGCCCGTCGACGGCCACACCATCAAGGCCTCCACCTTCTCCAGCCAGAAGTGGGCCTGGGCCGACCGTGACCCCGAGCTCGTCCTGCTGCGCACCTCGCTCGGCCGGTACGGCGACGAGGCGCATCTGCACCGCGAGGACGCCGAACTGGTGGACGTGTCGCTGAGTGACCTGGGGGAGGCGACCGGGCTGAGCGCCAAGCCGGTGGCGTCCGTCGTCACCCGGTGGATCGGCGGACTGCCGCAGTACCCGGTGGGGCATCTGGCGCGGGTCGGTCGCGTCCGTACCGCGGTCGCCGCACTGCCTGGACTGCGGGTCTGCGGGGCGGCGTACGACGGTGTCGGCATCCCCGCGTGCATCGCCGGTGCACACCGCGCCGCCGACGAGATCTTGGCCACGCCCACCCTGGTGCCGGGCATCCCGAACGACTTGGGAGAATAGCCGCATGACTGATGCACCAGAGAAGATTTCCAACGCGGGGAAGAAGGCGAAGGACCTCAACGAGGTCATCCGCTACACCCTGTGGTCCGTCTTCAAGCTGCGTGATGTGCTGCCCGAGGACCGCGCCGGTTACGCGGACGAGGTCCAGGAGCTCTTCGACCAGCTCGCCGCCAAGGACATCACCGTCCGCGGCACGTACGACGTCTCGGGCCTGCGCGCGGACGCCGACGTCATGGTCTGGTGGCACGCCGAGACCTCCGACGAGCTGCAGGAGGCGTACAACCTCTTCCGGCGCACGAAGCTCGGCCGCGCCCTGGAGCCGGTCTGGTCGAACATGGCGCTGCACCGCCCGGCCGAGTTCAACAAGTCGCACGTGCCGGCGTTCCTGGCCGACGAGACGCCCCGCAACTATGTGAGCGTCTACCCCTTCGTGCGCTCCTACGACTGGTACCTGCTGCCCGACGAGGACCGTCGCCGCATGCTCAAGGACCACGGCATGATGGCCCGCGGCTACCCGGACGTGCGCGCCAACACGGTCGCCTCGTTCTCGCTCGGCGACTACGAGTGGCTGCTGGCCTTCGAGGCCGACGAGCTCCACCGCATCGTCGACCTGATGCGTCATCTGCGGGCGTCCGAGGCGCGTATGCACGTGCGCGAGGAGGTCCCGTTCTACACGGGACGCCGCAAGTCCGTCGCAGACCTGGTGGCGGGCCTCGCCTAGGCTCGCCATCCCGGGGCGGCAGGGCTGAGCCTGCCACCCCGACCCGGAAGATCAGACGGGGGAATCCAGCGGGGGCAGTAGCCCCGACAGCGCCCGCCCGTCCAATGACACCGGGTCCGGCTCCGGGTGCGGCGCGCACGAAGCGCGCCGCACCGGCGTCCGGCCGGTCAGCAGGTAGTCCTCCATGTAGGTGTTGACGCACTTGTTGGCACCGCCGCCGATACCGTGCGTCCCCGCGTCCCGCTCCGTGATCAGCACGGACCCGGACAGCCTGCGCTGCAGTTCCAGTGCTCCCGGATACGGAGTCGCCGCATCGCGCTCGGCGGCCAGGATCAGTGTGGGGGGCAGCTCGCCAGGCCCGGTGCGGACATCCACCGGCTCCTGGTGCGGCGCCGGCCAGAAGGCGCACGGCAGATTCATCCAGGCGTTGTCCCAGGTCTCGAAGGGCGCCCGGATCGCGAGCAGACTGTTGTCGCGGTCCCAGGTCCGCCAGTCCCTCGGCCAGGCGGCGTCATTGCACTCCACCGCCGTATAGACGGCCGTGCCGTTCTCGTCGTCCTTGGCCGACCGCGGGTCGGGAGCGGCCTGCGCGATCAGCGGCTTCTCGTTCCCCTTCAGATACTGGGCGAGTGCCGTGGCACGCTGCGGCCAGTAGCCGTCGTAGTAGCCGGCCGTCAGGAGCGCCGCCTGGAGCTGCGCGGGACCGACGGTGCCGCCGGCCGGCTTGTGCGCGAGACGCGCCCGCACCTTCTCGTAACTGGCCTGCACCGACAGGGGACTCGACCCCAGGTGATACGTCTTGTCGTGCTTGGCCACCCAGCGTCGGAAGTCCGCCCAGCGGCCCTCGAAGGCGAGCGACTGGCCGAGATTGCTGCGGTACCAGATCTGCTTCGGATCGGGGTCGACCGCCGAGTCGAAGACCATGCGGCGCACATGGGAGGGGAAGAGCGTCGCGTACACCGCCCCGAAGTAGGTGCCGTACGAGGCCCCGAGGAAAGTCAGCTTCCGCTCGCCGAGCGCCGCCCGCAGGACGTCCAGGTCGCGGGCGTTGTTGAGCGAGGTGAAGTGGCGCAGCGCCGTGCCGGCGGTGCGCCCGCAGCTCTGTGCGTACGCCTTCGCCCGTGCGACGCGGTGCCTTTTGTACGCCGCCGAGGGGTACGCGGGGGCTGCGATCGGCGCGTCGGCGAAGGCGGCGGGGGACTGGCAGGAGAGCGGAGCGGAGCGGCCGACACCGCGCGGGGCGTAGCCCACCAGGTCGTATGCCTTCGCGATCCGCTTCCAGTCCGGGAGGCCCGCGACCATCGGGAAGTACATCGAGGAGGCGCCGGGGCCGCCAGGGTTGAAGACCAACGCGCCCTGGCGTCCGGCTTTTCCGCCGGTGGCGGCCGACCGGCTGACGGTCAGTTCGATCTGCTTCCCTTCGGGCCGCGCGTAGTCGAGCGGGACCTTCACGGTGCCGCACCGGGCGGGCGGCGCCACCCGCTCGACGGGGGCGCACGTGCCGAAGGCGATGCCGGTGGCCGCCGCGCGCCGGGCAGCGGCCTCGGTGCCCCTGGTCTCGGCGGAGGCGGAGGCGGACGCGAACGCTGGGGCGGGGCCGGTGCCGGCGCTGTCGGGGGATGCTGCGGCCAGGGTGGACAAGGCGGACAGGACCAAGGCCCCGGCTGTTCCGTACAGCGCTGCTGCTCTCATCGCTATCCCTTCGTGCTGACATTTCTGCAGTACAAAGGGGATGATTCGTGCGGCAGTTGATGAAGTAAAGCACCGCCCGCCGGTGTCGGGGTCAATGACTCCTCTGCGCGGCGCGGCCCCGGCCGAGGGCCGCGCGCAGTGCCGGATCGTCGACGGCGCGCAGGCCCCGTACGGCTACCGAGGTGAGATAGTCGGGCTCGCTGTCCCCGATGGCGGCCAGCAGGCGCTGGCCCTCGGGGGTGGCCCAGCGGGTGTACGGGTGGATCTCGACGCGGGCGATGGCCTGGCAGCCCAGGGTCAGGACGAGCGGCAGGCTGAACCAGGCGGCGATCGGGCCCCGGCCGGTCTGGCTCTGATCGGCCATCAGCAGGGCGGCGGCGGCCATCGCCAGGACGAGGAGCGTGGCGCCGCGCACGGCGCGGACGCCCGCCGCGACCCCGGTGCGGGCGGCTTCCGGGACGGCGAGGCCCGCGAGGACCAGACGGTCGGCGAGGGCGCGTACGGCATCGGCCGCGGCTGCCGCCGGCCGTATCGCGGCCGTACGGGCCTGACCCGCGGGGCCTATCGCCCGCAGGACGCCGCGCTCCAGGTCGTCGTGGCCCTCGGGGTCGACGACGGTCACCCAGCCGGTGTGGGCCAGCAGAAGCCGGCGCCCGCGGTGCATGGCGATCAGGGTCAGATCGGTGACCCGGTAGGGGCCGCCGGAGAGGAACGCCGCCTCGTAGAGCGTGAGGGAGGCGAGGCCGGCGCCTTCGGCCGGTTCGGGAACAGGGCGGGCGGCTGCGACCGCGGCGAGGCAGAGCCGGCCGCACGATATCCCCGCGGCAGCCCATGCGACCAGCAGAAAGATGACCCAGAACATGTCGGCTTTCTACGCGAGTCGGTTGCCGGAGCGCCATGGGTTGTTCACGATGTGGACCCTGCGTTATGGGTTCGTTGCGTTCGGCGACGCGGTGCCCGAGGGGTTCGGGCGGGAGGCGGGCGGCGGCAGCGGGAAGTCGGGGGACGAGGTGACGG
>NZ_JAFLRJ010001743.1 GCF_017315755.1 Streptomyces beijiangensis | reverse complement strand
CCGTCGTCGAGGCGATCGACGCCGAGATCCCCCTCGCCGTGATCATCACCGAGGGCATCGCCGTCCACGACTCCGCCGCCTTCTGGGCGTACGCGCAGGCCAAGGGCAACAAGACCCGCCTCATCGGCCCGAACTGCCCCGGTCTCATCACCCCGGGCCAGTCCAACGCCGGCATCATCCCGGGCGACATCACGAAGCCGGGCCGCATCGGCCTGGTCTCGAAGTCCGGCACGCTGACGTACCAGATGATGTACGAGCTCCGTGACCTCGGCTTCTCGTCCGCCGTGGGCATCGGTGGCGACCCGGTCATCGGCACCACGCACATCGACGCCCTCGCGGCGTTCGAGGCGGACCCCGACACCGACCTGATCGTCATGATC
>NZ_JAFLRJ010001742.1 GCF_017315755.1 Streptomyces beijiangensis | reverse complement strand
GCGTGCGTCGAAGTCCTTCATCCGGTCCAGGACCTGGTCGGCGGTGGGCGCGTGCATCTCGTCCACGATGCGCCCGTCCGCGAGGTAGAGCACGCGGTCGGCGTAGCTCGCCGCGACCGGGTCGTGCGTGACCATCACAATGGTCTGCCCGAGCTCGGTCACGGACCGCCTCAAGAACCCCAACACCTCAGCGCCCGCACGGGAGTCGAGGTTTCCGGTCGGCTCGTCACCGA
>NZ_JAFLRJ010001741.1 GCF_017315755.1 Streptomyces beijiangensis | reverse complement strand
TCGCCGGACTGGTCGCCGCCTTCATCTTCCCCGTCCAGATGCTGAACTTCCCGGTTGCCGCCGGCACCAGCGGACACCTGCTGGGCGGGGCGCTCGCGGCGATTCTCGTCGGGCCCTACACCGGGGTCCTCTGCGTCTCCGTCGTCCTCCTCATGCAGGGCATCCTCTTCGCGGACGGCGGGCTGACCGCGCTCGGCGTGAACATCACCGACATGGCGATCGTGACGACGG
>NZ_JAFLRJ010001740.1 GCF_017315755.1 Streptomyces beijiangensis | reverse complement strand
AGGGCCGGTTAGCGGGCTCCCCAGATCTCCTCGAACTCGGCGAACCGCTGCTCGGCGGCGTCCGCGTTCGCCGCCGTGTAGACCTGCCGCAGTTCCTTGGCGATCTGCGACCAGTGCTTGGTGGAGGCGTACTTGAGACTGGCCCGGACCATGTGGACCACGCAGAGCTGGACGTCGGCCAGCGGCCAGATCGCGGAGATCGAGTCCGGGAGCCCTTTCAGGCCGTCGCAGCAGGCGATCAGTACGTCGTCGACGCCGCGGTTCTTGAGCTCGGCGAGCCAGGCCATCCAGGTCTTGGCGCCCTCGCCGCCGGAGCCTACCCACATGCCCA
>NZ_JAFLRJ010001739.1 GCF_017315755.1 Streptomyces beijiangensis | reverse complement strand
TGTCACCCGTGTGCTCCACCGAGCCGTCCGGAGTGGTCAGTTGGTTGTAGAAGATGAACCACTCGTCGCCGAGCACCCGCCCGGACTGGCACAGCAGCGCGCTGGCGTCGAGGTCGAAGTCGGCTCCGGTGGTGGAGCGTGCGTCCCAGCCGAGCCCGACCAGCACTTGCGTGAGGTTGGGTGCGGCCTTCGAGAGGGAGACATTGCCTCCCTTGGCGAGCGTGACGCCCATGGTCTTGGATCCTCCCCGAGGTACGAAGACACAGCCTGGATGAACGCGCCGGCGCCGCACTC
>NZ_JAFLRJ010001738.1 GCF_017315755.1 Streptomyces beijiangensis | reverse complement strand
CTTCCGGGACCTTCATCCACGGCAACTACTGGTCGGACCCGTCCATCTTCGGCTCGGAGAACACCAGCCACGGATGCATCGGTCTGCAGGACGTGCAGGGCGGCGGGGACAGTTCGGCCCCCGGCGCCTGGTTCTACAGCAATTCGCTGCTCGGCGACCTTGTCGTCGTCAAGAACTCCGCCGGCGGCGGGGACGTCGCCGCGGACAACGGCC
>NZ_JAFLRJ010001737.1 GCF_017315755.1 Streptomyces beijiangensis | reverse complement strand
CTCCTGAGGCAGTGCTACGCGAAGATCTTCGAAGCCGGGACGCCCGCGATCGTCACCGACTGGGCGACCGCCGAGCTGGTCAAGGCCTCCGCGAACGCCTTCCTCGCCCTGAAGATCTCGTTCATCAACGCGATGGCCGAGGTCTGCGAGGCGTCAGGGGCCGACGTCCACCAACTCGCCGACGCGCTGGGCCACGACATCCGTATCGGCCGGGCCGGACTGGGGCCAGGCCTCGGGTTCGGCGGCGGCTGCCTCCCCAAGGACCTCCGCGGGTTCATGGCCAGGGCCGGTGAACTCGGAGCGGACC
>NZ_JAFLRJ010001736.1 GCF_017315755.1 Streptomyces beijiangensis | reverse complement strand
CGATGGAGCCCACGTACCTCCAGGCGAAGACCCGTGAGTCCTCCACGCGCGCGCCCTGGTGCCACTCCACGGCCTGGGTGAAGGAGTGGCCGATGACCCCGGTCGGCGTCAACTTCCTTGCCCCGCTGCTGGTCCACACCCCTGACGTGATCCGTACGGTCGCGGTCTGCATGGACCTGGAGCCCACCGAGATCGCCATCGAGCGCATGCTCACGGAGAAGACGAACGACGAGGCGGAGGCATCCCGCGCCGCCAAGATGAACCGCACCGTCGACCCCCGCGA
>NZ_JAFLRJ010000184.1 GCF_017315755.1 Streptomyces beijiangensis | reverse complement strand
ACCATCAACGGCGGCGGGGCGGGTGTCCGTCGCCCCGCCGCCGTTGATGGTGCTCTTCACTTGAACTGACCTCGCAGCAAAGACGGTCCGGGTGTCATGGCGACGGACTGCTTGTCCGGCCGGGGGTCTAGGGGTTGCTCCCCGGGAAGAGGCGGCCTCACTCGCTCTTGGCGAAGATCGCGTCCATCTCGCCGGCCGCCTTGTCGGCTGCCTGCTGGACGGTCGCCTTGTTGTTGAGGATGGACTGGATCATCTTGGTGACGACCTGGGAGGCCTGGATCTCGCCGTACGCCTTGGTCTTGGGGACGGTCGCGCCGGCTTCCAGCATCTGCTTGGCGAAGGGCTCGACCAGCGGGTCCTTCGCGGCGGCGACCTTCTTCAGCTCGGAGTTCTGACCGGGGAAGTAGTTGGTCTGCGCGGCCCACTTGGCGGCGAACTCACCGGTGGTGAGCATCTTGACGAACTCCCAGGACAGCGCCTGGTTCTTGCCCTTGAAGGTGGAGAGGTAGGAGCCGCCGAGGAAGGCCTTGCTCATGCCGCCGGTCGGGCCGGGGACGGGGACCGCGGCGAGCTTGCCCTTGAGGTCCGGGTTGGCGTCGGTGAACGCCTTGGGGGTCCAGTTGCCGGAGATGGACATGGAGACCTCGCCCTTCTTCCAGGCGTCGCCGACCTCCTTCTCCGTCCAGGTGTTGACCTTGGCCGGGGAGACCTTGTCCTTCTTCGCGAGGTCTGTATAGAACTGGATGCCCTCGACAGCCTTGGGCGAGTTGATGGCGGACTTCCACTTGCCGCCGGACTCGGTGGCGAGCTCGCCGCCCGCACCCCAGATGAAGGTGGTGGCGAACATCTCGGCGCCGCCCGCGACGGGGAAGGACACCATGCTGGGTTCCTTCTGCTTCAACGTCACTGCGGCCGCCTGGAGTTCCTTCCAGGTGGTCGGCGCCTTGAGGTGGTACTTGGCGAAGATGTCCTTGCGGTACAGGACCGAGCGGACACCCGCGTACCAGGGCATGCCGTACTGCTTGCCGTCGAGCGTGCCCGCGTCCTTGAGGCCCTCGACGAGGTCGTTGCTCAGGCCGGACGCCTTCACCTTGTCGGTGACATCGACGAGCGCGTCGGCGTCCGCGAACTGGGGCACCCAGGTGGTGCCGACCTCGGCGACGTCGGGGACCTGCTTGGGGCCGCCCTCGATCGCGGTCGTGAACTTCTTCTGGGCGGTGGCCCACTGCTGGTACTCGACCTTGATGTCGGCGCCGGTCTTCTTCTTGAAGGCGGCGGCCGCCTCCTTGAAGAACGGCTTCGCGTCCGGGTTCGTACCCTCCATGATCCAGACGGTGAGGGTCTTGCCCTTTCCGTCGGTGGCCGAACCGCCACCCCCGTCGTTCGAGTCGTCGCCGCCGCACGCGGTGGCGGACATTCCGATGACCAGGGCGATACCCGCCGCGACGACTCGTCGATTCATTCCTGTGCTCCCCAGTTGGCTCACTGTCCGTCTGCTGTGCACGCGAGTCTGACCATCAATGGGGAACTGGTCCAGACCCCTTTGCGCGAGCGGGACCGAAACGTGATGAGCGTTGCGCGGTGCACAACGCTTGCAATGGGATGCGCAACAGCGCTGCTGAGGGCGTTAGTTGGCATCAGAGGTTTAGACCTCTGGCTCGCCGAGAAGCACCTCGGCCCACACCGTCTTCCCGTACGGCCGGTCCGCCACACCCCAGCCGAGACTCAGCGCTGCGACGAGTACCAGGCCACGTCCGCCTTCGTCGTCGCCGCCCGGGAGACGTGGGTGCGGGGGTGGCAGTCGATCGGCACAGGCATCGGAGAGTTCGACACGAAGGAGAGCAGGACGGTCCGGATCCACGGCGAGGTGAAGCTGGAAGTCCCGGCCGGGGGCGCGGCAGTGAGCGACCGCATTGGCCGCGAGTTCAGCGACGACGAGGGCGGGGACGTCGGTCCCGTACCCCCAGGCGGCCAGATGACGTGCGGCATCGATCCGGGCAAGGTGGGCGCCCCGGCGGGTCGAGCTGAAGAGCCGAGTGAACTCCCGCTTTGCGTCTGGCATTTGCTGGTTCATGGAACCAGCATCGAGGTGTGAGGTTACGATCACCAAGCGTTACGGTTTTCGGAGTCGCGAGGCGAAAACAGCACGGGACGGGAAGGCGACGATGCCCGCACCAAAGGAACTCCACCCCACGTCATCGCTCCCCGAGCTGTACGGAGCGAAGCTGCGCAAGCTCCGGATCCGGGCGGGCTGGACCCAGCGGGACCTGGGCGACCGGGTCCCGATCGCGCACAGCCGGATCGCACAGTTCGAGCTGGGCAAGGAGATCCCGCCGAAGGACGTGTCGGACGCCTTGGACCGACTGCTGGACGCGGACGGAGACCTGTGCGATCTCTGGGCGCACGTCCAGCGCACTCCGGTCCCCAACTGGGCGCGCAGGTACTTGGACTTGGAGCCACAGGCCGGCAAGATCCGCACGCACTCGCCCCACACGGTGCACGGCCTGCTGCAAACCTCTGCCTATGCTCGGGCCCTGCTGAGCGTCGCCCGCCCAAGCGTTGGCGACCGGCTCGAACAAATGCTGTCGACGCGCCTCGCACGGCAGGCGATACTCGACAGGCCCAGTCATCCGGTGTTCTGCAGCATCCTGGATGAGTCGGTACTGCGCCGCCGCATCGGTAGTGCTGCCGTCATGCAGGAACAACTGGAGCACCTGCTCTGCCACATGTCGGATTCGCCACACATCGCCATCCAGGTGCTGCCGTTCGATGCGGGCGAGCACCCGCTTCTCGGGGGATCGCTCACTGTGCTGTCGTTTCCACGGCGACCGGATGTCGCCTACCTGGAGAGCTCGCACTCCGGTGAACTTGTCGAGAACACCATGACTGTCGCGGAGTACGACCTAGCATTCGATCACTTGCAGGCTCAGGCACTGACGTCTACCGCATCAGTCGATCTGATCCGATCCGTGATGGAGGAGACCTACCGTGATGCGCGACTCCCGAGTCGAACTCAGCGCCGTCGAGTGGCGCAGGTCCAGCTACAGCAACACGCAGGGCGGCGAGTGCGTCGAGGTCGCTGACGGCCACCCCACCCTGGTCCCCGTACGGGACAGCAAGCGCCCGCAGGGCCCCGCACTCCTTTTCCCCGCCCCCGCCTGGACAGCCTTCCTCGCGCAGATCAAGTAGACGCCGCGCACGAAGAGACCCCTCCGGCGACATATCTGGCGGGGTTTCTTCGTCAGTCTGCCGAAATCACCGTACGGTCAAAGCAGCTCGCAGGTAGGCGAGGAGATCGTCGGCTGGCACCTCCGCCCGGTCGGCCTCAGGCACGCCAACGGCTCGTTCCGTCCAACGGATCCACGCACAGGCGGACGGCACCATGCGTGATCGATGGGAACATTTTCCCCAGCACCTCATCCGCATGGAGGCGCCGCAGAAGGTTCCACTGCCGCCGATCGAACTCGGCCGACAGGAGACCGGCGCACTGCAAAGTGGTGGGCTCTCCGCTTTCGACCGCGCGGGCGAACTCATCGAGCTCCAGGAACTCGATCCTCGCCCCCAACTCGTCGAGCGGCACGCCTTCCCGCCATGCGGCGACCGCCTCCACGAGCACGCGGACCACCACCCGAAGGGTGAGCGCTGCCCGCGTCAGGCTCCGTCGAACCCCGCAGAGACGAGGACTCCCAGAAGAGCGAGTGCGTTGCGCTGGGGCAACCGCGCTGGTCCGCAGCCCATTTGATGGCTGCGGACTGCCGCTGTCGCCTCACCACCGCCAGGACGATCGCGACACTCACCGCTATCAGATGCTCGCGCCCCGCGAGGTTCGGCTTCAGGAGCGACTGGACCACGACGATGCCGCCGGTCACGGCGAACAGCACGGGCGCCCGCAGGACCACCGCGACGTACGTGAACAGGCCCACCACGGCGGCCGAGGGCCCGGTGTCGAGCACATGCGCCATCTCCGGCGGCAGCCCCAGCCGGTCGGGGCCCAGCGCGATCATCACGCGGGCGCCCAGCGTGCCGGCCAGGCTCGTGCCGTACGCGATCAACAGGGTCCGGGTGCGGCCGAGCGTGAGCTCGGCGAGGGCGAAGGCGAGGAAGAGCTTGGGGAGGCCGGGCCAGACGGGGAGTTCGGGGGCGGCTATGAAGAGGGAGACCGGGGTCCGCAGGAGGACCTGACCGAGCGGCAGATCGGCCCGGACCTCGCCGGTCAGCCGTACCGCCTCGGCTCCGGCCACGGTCTGTACGAGTCCGTGGACGACGATCACCGCGAGAGCCGCGAAGAGCGCGACGGAGACCCCCGGCACCCCGCGGCGCCTGGCCTCCCGTACGGAGTCGACAACCACGCGCCGCCACTCGCCCCGCAGCACGCGCCCCACGGAGCGCACGAAACCGGGTATGCCGGGGTGCCGTCGACCGGGCGGACCCGTACGACCTTCGACAGCGCGCGCCACTGGCAGATCCCCCCACACTTCGTGCCGCTGTTCGAAATCGATCCTCACGGCGATTCTGCCCCAGGGGACGGACACGGCAGTGGCCCGCACCCCCTCGTTGAGGAGGGGATACGGGCCACTGTCGTTCCGCGGCTCCCGGAAGTTCAGTTCTGGGTGAAGTAGTTGTGCAGTCCGGGGACGGTCAGCGTGCCGCCGAACTGGCCCGCCTGGACCACCGTGACGTTGGTGAAGAAGGCGAAGGGCACATTGACCGGGGGCGGGGTCGCCGGGCTGAAGGTGATCGGGATGAGGCCGAAGAGGTTGCCCTTCAGCGACTCCGTGTACATCGTCACCTGGCCGTCGCGGATCGTCGACGTCGAACCGTCGCGCGCCTGGACGTGGGCCGTTGTGCCGTTCGGGCCGACCACGAGCTGGTGCAGGTTCTTGATGTCGAGCGAGGAGGCCGTGAACTTCAGGACCTTCTTGATCTTTCCGTCCGCGGTCTTCACCTCGACGATGCCCTTGTAGTCCAGGCCCGACAGGGTGAGCATCGACGTCTTCAGGGTCCACGGGTCCGACGGGAGGTCCGGGATGCCGGTCTCCAGGTCGGCCGCCGCGAGAGCCTTGGGGTCGGCGGTGGGGCACGGGTACGACGGCTTGGCGCCGTCAGGGATGTCCGTGTCCTTCTTCGCGTCCAGGCCCTGGGCGGACTTGGGCAGGTCCTCGACCGTCTTGCCGGCCTTGTCCGCCGCGTCCTTGATCGCCTTGGTGGTGTCGTCCACCGTCTTCTTCACGCCGTCGGTGACCGGGTCCGTCGGCTTCTTGGACGGGGTCGACGTGGAGGAGGACTTCGAGGGCGTCGGGGCCGGCGTGGTGGCCGATGCCGTGGGCGAAGGGGTGTCCTTGATGCCCAGCAGATCCTTGAGCGCGTCACCTACACCCAGCGGGTCGAGCGGGTTCGTCGACTTGGTCGCGCTCGGTGACGGGGTCGCCGCGGCAGCCGCCGACTTCGACGTGGTGCTCGCAGCCGGCTTCGTCCCGGTTCCCGAAGGACTTGCCGACGGGGAAGGCGTGGCCGTGTCGCCGGGGGCACCCGACGCGTCCGAGCTCGGACTGGGCGACGGGGTCGCGGAGTCCGAAGGCTTGGGCGTACCGGACGGTGTCGCGCTCGGGGAGTCCGATGCGGTGACGCAGGGACCCGCCGCGAACGGGATGTCGTCGTCCGCCATCGCCAGTTTGGGGGTGAGGCTCATGCCCACGAAGACCGCCGTGGGCATCGCGGCCAGGGCTATCGCCTTGCTCGCGGGAATGTGCAGCTTGGTCAGGAGCGACTTCCTGGGGGCCGCGTGGCGCGGCCCGCTTCTCTCGCGTACATCGTCGCCTCCGCTGAGTGCCAGCTGCCCTTCGTCACCCCGCACGGTGCCTCCCACCGTTGGCGTCAAATGTCGTGTCGTCGTGCACGGCCGGCGGCTGCTGCGGCACCTGTTGCTGCTGTGCCGCCTGCTGCTGCTCGGGTACGGCCGCGTGATCGAACTCGCCCAGGAGGGGCGCCCTTTCGGGCTCCGCTCCCACAGGACCTTGCGCGTGGGGCTCGGCCGGTTCGGCCGACGCCTTCCCCGGCGCCCAGGCGATCGACAGCGTGCCGCCGAAGAGGGCGAGAAGGAAGCCGGCCAGGAAGCCGCCGATGTTGGACAGCGGGATGGAGATGAGTCCCAGCAGGATCGTGGCGATGCCCGCGAAGACCCGGACGATGGAGTGGAACCACATCGTCAGACCCAGGGTGATCAGCAGGATTCCGATGATCAGCGAGCCCGCACCCGCCGTCGTCGACATGGCCATCGTGAGGTGGCCGAGGTGCAGGTTGAAGTACGGGAAGTAGATGATCGGCCCACCGCTGAGCAAGGTGAACAGACCGGCCCAGAAGGGACGTCCACCCCGCCAGGCCTGGAATCGCAGCCGCCAGTAGGTGAAATCGCGGTCACCTGAGGACTCGGCGCTCATGGAAAACAGCTCCCTGGTACCGGCATTGCCTTGAGAAGAAGTAGGTGGACGGGCGGGCCGGGTGATACTTACCGGCCCGCCCGAAGTGTGCCTAGTAGCACTCGTGAACGCCGGACTTCAGGCGCATGCTGAGGCCACTGAGCTTGAAGGTTCCGGCAGTGGTGGCCCACGCCTTCTGCTTCACGTGCGAGAGCTCGACGCTGTCCGCCTGCTGGGCGAAGCCGAACGGGTTCGCCTTCTCACCCGGCTTCATGGCAGGACCCTTGCTGGCGTCCTGCGCCGCAACACCGATGTCGATGTTGTGGAAGACGGCATCGGCGTCGAGTTCCTCGACGTCGAGGTAGAGGTTGTCCGCCTCTACTGGCGTGTCACCGCCACCGGCCTTCAGTACCAGCGTGACGGAACCGAGGAACGGCACATCAGGGGTGACGACGGACTGGCACATGTTCTTGATCGTTGCCGACTTGAAGCCGGAGATCGCCACCGCGTGCGCAGCCTTGTTGCCCTTGAGGTCGTACCCGGTGTCAACACCGCCGTACTGACTGAAGCCCTTGCCCCTGAGCTCGTCTGTTGTGACCTTGAAACTCTGGCCGGAGACGCTGAAAGAAGCCGCCAGCGCACCCTGCGCCATGGCGACGCCTATCGCGCCCGTCGCAGCCACTGCCGGCACCATGACCAGCGCGAACCGCTTCCATCTGGTTCCGCCACGTACCTGGGAACTCATAAATTCCTCCTTCTCGGACGTACATCTCCGGATCGGGCTTGAACCCGTCCTGGGATGGGAGAAGTGCTACGTCCTCGGGAAGGAGAGCGCCTGCATCGGAGGCGCGTTTGCGTTCCGAAACACCGGCGATCACCCCCGAGCGACAACCACTGGCCACGCGTTCGCGCAACCTCTGGACAGGCCCTGCCGATCAGCAGGAACCCCCCTGTCCACGGTCGGCGCCACTGCCGCCGACCGACCCGGTGGGGACCCAAGAAGCGATGGCGCGACCGGCTGTCGCGCTGGTGCGTTATTGGACCGAGCCTGGCCGATCGTGGTCCATTACGCGCCAGCGCACAAGGGGTCTCGTTACCGGCTAGTAACGGACGCATAACCACGTCACGACGTGCCGACATCAAGCAGGCACGGAGGGTGGACCCAACCCAGAGTTTATTCAGGGTGATTGCGTCATATAAGCGGACAGAAGGATCCGCTGGCCTTACTACGAGTAACAGCGGCCGCGTTTACCAAGTTTTGGTAAAGCGCGGCCGCCTGTTGTCTCTGTGTCGCCAAAACGTCAGGGGTTTCCCGCTGACACCACGCGTTTAATGACAGCTCAGGCCAGCGTCAGAAGAGAACCCTGGCCAACGCGCCGCGCGCGGCCGTCACTCTCTGATCATCGGCGCCGATCACTTCGAAGAGCTCAAGGAGCCGCACGCGCGCCGCGTCCCGCTCCTCACCTGCCGTGATCCGGACGGTGTCGACGAGCCGGGCGAAGGCGTCCTCGATATGACCGCCGACAAGATCCAGGTCCGCCGCCGCGACCTGTGCGGCGACATCGGCCGGCCGGTCGGCGGCGTCCTTGCGGACCTGCGCCGGGTCCAGGTTCTGGACGCGCTGGAGGAGTTCGGCCTGGCCGAGGCCGAGCTTGGCCTCCTCGTTGCCCGGGTCGTCAATGAGGACGTTCTTGTACGCCTGGACCGCACCGCCGAAGTCATTGGCGTCCAGGGCCTGCACGGCGGCCTCCAGCAGGGCGTCGTAAGGACCGACCGGAATCGGGGCGGGCTCCGCCGAGCCCTCGGGGGCATCCCCGTCGACCGCGATACCGGTCAGCCCGAAGCGCTCCTCGCCGACCTGGATCAGCTGGTCCAGGGTCTCGCGGATCTGCGCCTCCGGCGCCGCGCCCTGGAAGAGCGGGAGGGCCTGGCCCGCGACGACCGCGAAGACGGCCGGGATGCCCTGGATGCCGAACTGCTGCATCAGCATCTGGTTGGCGTCCACGTCCACCTTGGCAAGGAGGAAGCGGCCGTTGTACTCGACGGCAAGGCGTTCGAGCAGCGGGCCGAGCTGCTTGCACGGCTCGCACCACTCGGCCCAGAAGTCGATGACGACCGGGACCTCGGCGGAGCGCTGCAGTACATCGCGCTCGAAGCCGGCTTCGTCGACATCGATGACAAGAGAGGAGGGAGAGACGCCGACAGGGGCGCCGCCACCCTGCCTGGCGGCCTCGGCGCGCGCCTGCTCCGCCTTCTGCCGGGCCTCGTTGGCCGCCTTCACTGCGGCGAGGTCGACGACGCCGCTCATGGACATGTTCCTAGGCTGCATGAGTACATCCTCCCCCTTCCGCCGCTCGTTCCGGAAAGCCGCCGGCTTATTGCACTGAACGTATGGAGTACGGGAGCACCGGGTCCCCACCCGGCACCGTGGTTGTCGCTCTTTACGCTACGAGTCGTAGCGTATCTGCGCGGCGCCCGCCCCGGCGCGGGAATCCTTCGTGATCTGACTCACTCACCGCTCTACCTACTGACCGGTATGGTCGCGGGCATGCCGCCTCCCGCCACTCCTCCCCCACCCCCCGCCTCGCCCCCGCCCCGTGCAGGACGCCCCCGCAGCACCACCGCGGACGCCGCGATCCTCGAAGCGACCAGGGACGCCCTGGTCGAACTGGGCTGGT
>NZ_JAFLRJ010001735.1 GCF_017315755.1 Streptomyces beijiangensis | reverse complement strand
CTGCGTGCTGTTCGCGTACAGGTCCACGTACAGGCAGCCGTCCGGGTAGTGGGCGCTCAGCTCATGGGCCGCGCGGACGACGAGCGCGGTCTTGCCCACCCCGGCGGTGCCGTCCACGGTGACCAGCGACACGGACGTGTCGGCGGAGGGCGCGACGAGCCGGGCCAGCTCGGCGTCCCGGCCGATGAGCCGGCCGTTGTGGCCCGGCAGGTCATTGACGGTACGACGGCGCCGCGCCCCGGAGGCTG
>NZ_JAFLRJ010001734.1 GCF_017315755.1 Streptomyces beijiangensis | reverse complement strand
GTGGTCATGACGGCGAGGGCCGCGTCGCCGCCGCCGTACCCGGACAGCAGGGCGGCGGCGTCCGCGGACGCCGGCCAGCAGGCGGTCCATGGGCAGCGGCACGCCGATGAGTCCGGTGGAGCAGACCGCCACGTCGCCCGGGTCGAGGCCGAGCAGCCCTGCGGCCTCCCCGGCGGTGGAGTACGTGTCCTGGTGGCCC
Source organism: Streptomyces beijiangensis (assembly GCF_017315755.1). Lineage (GTDB taxonomy): Bacteria > Actinomycetota > Actinomycetes > Streptomycetales > Streptomycetaceae > Streptomyces > Streptomyces beijiangensis. Next base: position 164 of record NZ_JAFLRJ010001734.1, on the reverse strand, counting down.
TGCGGTCCGGTACAGGCGTTGGCGCCGCCGGAGTTGAGCACGACGCCGCGGCGGGCGTCTCCACCTCCATCCGTGTGCCGGCCTCTCCGCGGAGGGCAGGGTCCGCGCGGTCGGGCGCAACGCGGGGGGCGGCAAGGCCTCTACCGGACCGCAGGGCCGCGAGG
>NZ_JAFLRJ010001733.1 GCF_017315755.1 Streptomyces beijiangensis | reverse complement strand
CCTGGAGCGCCAGCTGACCCTGGCCAGGACCCGGGCCCACTCGGCCGCCCTCCAGGCGCTCGGCTCCTCGCGTTTCCACGCGGTCGCGGACTCCGTCGCTTTACTGGCCTCCGAGGTCCCGCTCGACCCCTCGGCCCACGCCGACGCCGACGCTGTCGATGGCCTGCCCTCCGCGGTCGAGTCGTCGGCCCACCGGCTCACCGAGGCCGTCGCGGTGCTGCCGCTGGGCCGGGCCTCGCTCCCGTACAACGCGGAAGGCCTGAGCGACGCGCAGGACGCCCCCTGGCACACGGTCAGGCTGCTGCTGCGCCTGAACAGGTACGCCCATGAGGTGCTCTACGCCGACCTCGACGCCGAAGGCCTACCGGGCTTGGACCCGAGGTTGTTCGCAGTGCGCCAGGCCCTGGACAGGCTCCGAGCCGCATCCGAGGCCGCATCTACCGCCGCGTCGGCCGCCCGTACGCCGA
>NZ_JAFLRJ010001732.1 GCF_017315755.1 Streptomyces beijiangensis | reverse complement strand
CCATCACGATCAGCTCGTGACCGGCGTGCGCGATACCGGTGTTGAGCGCGCTGGACTTGCCGAGGTTGCGTTGGCACAGGACCGTGACGCCGGGCAGCTCCAGGGAGCGTGCGATCTCGGCGGTGTCGTCCGTCGAGCCGTCGTCCACCACGATGATCTCGACGGGGTGGTCGCTCGCCGCCAGCGACCGCAGGGTGTCCGCGATGCAGGCGCTCTCGTTGTACGCGGGCACGATGACGCTGACCGGTTCGGTGACGGCAGGGCCCCAACTGAAGCCGGTCTTTCGCCGGACGCGCGCATGACGCCGGGCCAGCGCCAGAAGGACCGTGAATCGTCCCAGTACCAGGAAACCGACGACGGTCAGC
>NZ_JAFLRJ010001731.1 GCF_017315755.1 Streptomyces beijiangensis | reverse complement strand
CGGGGGGACTGACCACCGGTATCCCGAACCCCGAGACACCGGGACCGTGGCCGCACGGGGTGGTCGCGGGCCGTGGTCGCTGTCAGCGGTCGCGGACGGCCGCCGTCGGACCAGAACCGGATGTACCCCCACCGGCGTCACCGGCGCTGGGCCGTAGCCCGCGGCGATCCGCCGGTGATAGGGGGACCCGGTCGATGACCTCCAGACCGGGCCCCCCTTTGCGCCCGCTCCGGCGCCGCTCCCGCGTATG
>NZ_JAFLRJ010001730.1 GCF_017315755.1 Streptomyces beijiangensis | reverse complement strand
GTCGTGTGGTCAGCAAGACGGGCGGCAGGACGGGTTGCACGGACGGTGAGGCGGCGGTCTCTTGCGAGACGACAGTCTTGGGCACATCTCTCCTAACGCGGGGCGGCCGTCGAGGTCACGGGCAAGGTCGCGCTCGGTCGACATTCCGCACCTGACAACCTTAGTGAGACGTGATGTCTCCCGGCCTCGGACGCGAAGGCAATCACCGGACGCGAAGGCGGTCACCGGTCGGGTCGACGGCCACTGGTCGGGTTGACGGGGGTTCTGGTTGCATGGTGCGCCATGGATGCCAT
>NZ_JAFLRJ010001729.1 GCF_017315755.1 Streptomyces beijiangensis | reverse complement strand
CAATTCGTCCGCGGTATAAATGGCGGCCCATAAACATCCGATCGTGATCATTTCAGCGGCAAAAACCGTGATCCGCCGATTGATGCCCAGCAGTTTCATACTGTGGATGAGCACCTTTTCAGCCGGTTCCAGGACAAAGGTCAGTCCGGTATAACAAAGCGTAAACAGCAGCAATGATCCGACTGTTTGGTAAAACGCGCCCGACAGATGAAACAGTATCGAAATGCCGAGAAAGTGGGCGAAAAAAACGAATATAACCGATATTCAGCAAATAATGAAATGTTTCATGACACAACTCCTTTAAAATATGTACACAAGCGCCAAAGGCCTGCAG
>NZ_JAFLRJ010001728.1 GCF_017315755.1 Streptomyces beijiangensis | reverse complement strand
CCCGGTATCGCCCACCACCAGTCGGTGCCGTCGCCCGTCGCCGGCATGGCGCGGGTCTCGGAGGCCGCCGAGGCCGCACCCTGGTCCGTCCCCGACCCGGCCTGCTCCGTCTCCCACGGTGCCGGGTAGATCCCGGGAGCCGATCCCGTGCCTGTCGTCTTGCCCATCGCGCCCAGCTCGAACAGGAACTTGTGCACATCCGACGGGTACTCGGCGCGGTGCCAGAGGCCGTTCGGTGTTTCGGCGAGATGCCCCGCCGTGTGTATCCACACGTCTTGGCC